>NZ_JBHIPA010000097.1:0-509 GCF_042195845.1 Bartonella sp. AP4SXKL | reverse complement strand
GTCTGATAGATAAAAGCATAAGGCCCTTTCTGCATAAAATCACGTTGTAAATCAGCATACATTTGCGCCCGTTTTTTGGGATCTTTTTGAAACAATGCATCTTGAACCTTTTGATTCATAGTTTCATCCAAATACCCATGGCACCAACTCGCATAGCCTGTATTTTTAGCCTCAAGCCGATTATCTGGATTATAAATAAGACGTGAAGCCATTGTATGGGGGTCCCCAGAGCCATTATTCCATCCGAAAAAAATCGTATCAAAACCACGCGCATAAAATTTTGAAAACAACTGCGTACCTACAAAACGTTCAATTTTAAAACGTACTCCAACTTTTTTTGCATTGTCTTGGAGAGACTGAGCAATAGGCAAAGCAAAAGGATAAGGAGAGGCACCGGCAAAAATACTGGCCTCAAAACCATCCGGATAACCTGCCTCTGTTAAAAGTTGCTTTGCTTTTTGGAGATCAAGTTTAAAGGGTTGTCCCTCTTTTTCATCCAAAGCTCCAAG
>NZ_JBHIPA010000096.1:0-514 GCF_042195845.1 Bartonella sp. AP4SXKL | reverse complement strand
TAACGGAAATGGCAGGTGTTGGACAATCTTTGCCAAAAACCGCTCCTTTTGTCGATCGTATCGCCAGTGAAGCGGAAAAGAACCTGATCAAAGCCGCCATTGGCACAGGCGTTCAAACGGCTCTTGAGGGTGGCTCTCTTGACAAGAACTTTTTTAACAATCTGCGCATCGCCCTGTCTGATACGGTTGGCAAATCGTTGGCGGAAGAAATCGGTACCGCCAAGGCTGAAGGCAAAATAGACACGGTCACACAGATCGTTGCCCACGCTGGTCTTGGCTGCTTAAAAGGCGCTGTTGCGAGCGGTGCTTGCACAGCCGGTGCTGTGGGGGGTGCTGTGGGCGAAGCCACTGCTATGCTCCAGTTTCAATTGTGGGTGCAAGGCATTGTGAAAGAGGAAATGGGGGACCTAAACGGTCGCACCCCAACTGCGGAAGAGGAAGCGCGTATAAACGCAAAGATTGATGCGCAGTTTGCTGACTTTAGAGACCACACCATTGATGTTGCACGGGCTGC
>NZ_JBHIPA010000095.1:0-519 GCF_042195845.1 Bartonella sp. AP4SXKL | reverse complement strand
CGTGTGGTAATTCAAGGTTACAAGACTCGATTCGCAAATCGTAAAACAGACTTACAAGACACGATAGGCCCTTCGCTCTTCGCTGCAGTCCACCCTTCTTCAATAGCCACGCTTGACTCTCTCGAACACCTGTATACAACGCAACTCCCTTGCACCTCGGAATCACTCCGATGTTAGCCGCTTCAGAACGATCCTCTCGACCGCCCTCAATCTCCTCGGATGAGAAATCTCCAATGGAACTATCTTGGCTATCAAATAGACAAGGTTTTGAACATGGAAACTCAAACCCTAGATGGCAAGATTTGATCTTCAAAAGTAAAAATAGGTTTTCTCTCAAAATGTCTCTCAATGAATAGTTTGAAATCCGTGAGGAAAACATTCAGTCTTGGGTTTAATTTATAAGATTGGAGAAAAAGGTTCTAGAAAGACCCAATTTAAAAATTCGGGAAATCAGAAAATCTCAGGTCAGTCCGGACTGACAATAGGTCAGTGCGCCCTGACAAAATTTATCGCAATACC
>NZ_JBHIPA010000094.1:0-519 GCF_042195845.1 Bartonella sp. AP4SXKL | reverse complement strand
ACGGATATTTCCTCAAAAGCAATTGTTACAATTACACCCTTTGTATCAATCGGTATCACAATCGCTTTCATCATCTACGGATGGCTCATCATCCGTGGCGCTATCGATATGCCTCTCTCCGGATTCGTAAACCGTTTCCTGCGAATAAGTATTATTACTTCAATAGCTCTTACCACAGGACTTTATCAACCAAGATATCCAATCCTAAAGTAAAAAATATTTGCACTGAAATTGAGCTATTTTCATAAATTAAAATGGAATAAAAAAGTAAAATAATTACACACAACGTACTTTACTTTAGTGTCAAAATTATAATAATGACAATAAGTATCGGAATGTATATAACAGTAAAAAGAGTCATATTAAAATGAAGTCGATCATTCTTATAATTTTGATTGCAAACCTTTTATCGGCTTGTGCATTAGCACCAAAGCTAAAACAACCCAATGATAGGAACCGCGTGCCTATTAATAAAACAATCCCTGCCGAAATCAAGCGAGCAAATATATGAAAAAGCGA
>NZ_JBHIPA010000093.1:0-529 GCF_042195845.1 Bartonella sp. AP4SXKL | reverse complement strand
CCGGCAAACGCTGAAGCCACATCTGTATAGCTCTCCTCACTCTCAGTTCCATCAGATTTTACTGTTTTAACCGTGAATGTAGGTTTGCTCCATTGGCCATCCTCATACTTAGCTCCTCCACCTAAAGATTGCGCAACTTTATCACCTAGAGCATAAAGCTGGTTACCCGCTACGGCATCCGTTGAAGTTTCACTAATATCTCCATTTTTAAGAGACGTAATCTTGTTGTTCTCTTTACTGTCCCCATGCGTCGCTACAAAGGAATGTGCAGCGTCGCTCCATAATAAAGCATCACCATTAACCGCTTGAGTAATATTACTTAGTTTATCCTCAAACTTTTTAACCTCATTAGACAGATGTGTGTTCACATTCTTGACACTCGTATCAAGACCCGCAAAGGCGCTACCAACATCATTGAAGCTCGTCTTTACCACATCACCATCTGCAGAAACATGAGAGATCTCGTAAGTCGGAGCTGTCCATGTGCCATTCTCATACTTAGCTTTACCACCTAAGGACTGCGCAACAC
>NZ_JBHIPA010000092.1:0-544 GCF_042195845.1 Bartonella sp. AP4SXKL | reverse complement strand
TAAGTCCTTAAGTTGATTTTTATTAAAGCATATATATTAGATGACAAGTTGTCTAGAACTTAATCTATTATCTTAAGGCCAAGAACAATGCTAATGAGTCAAGCCTTGGTACGTCATGTACCTCATAAATGAGCCATTGCTTAATGGATATTCAACATATACAAGTATCTCATTATGCAAATAAGAGCTCTAAGAAGTTAATCAAATCCATCAAGTTTATTACAAACTATCCTTGGTTCCTAATTATCCCATATTGGCCAAGATATTCTATCAAGTAGTAACATGTGAAAACTTAACCTAATGATCAATCATATACAAGCTCATTAGCCACTAAACCTCTAACTCCTCAATATACATGTGGAGGACCTAAATGGTTCAAAAGCAATACATAAGACTAAATGAGCTCAAGGAAAGCACAAAGTATGAATTGCACTCACATGATGATTAATCATGATTATAAGACCATAGGATCAATCTATGAACAAAATACCAATTTCTACTAAACGTGTTTATTAGGGTTCATAAGGTCAAATGGAATTGGTGA
>NZ_JBHIPA010000091.1:0-560 GCF_042195845.1 Bartonella sp. AP4SXKL | reverse complement strand
GGCGTGCTATCGGCTTCGTTTTTTAGAGTGTTGGTTTGGATATTTAAGTTTCCACCAGCTTGAATAAAGCCTGCTTTGTTCACAAGCGAAAGGCTTTTTCCGCTGCCATCTGCATTGGTGAAAGATAAATCACCTTCTGCCATTATGGCACCAAAATCATTCAACAAAGCCCCATCAACTTGTAAAGCACCATTGCCCTTCACATAAATTAAACCCGTTTTGTTGTTGGTCACATCCCCCGTCACGCTAAAGATTAAATCCTGCCCCGATGCCAATTGACCGCTATTTCCAAGCTCCCCCGTCTTGATCACGAAATCTCGTGCCGCTAAAACAGAAGTCGTCTCATCAACCATAACGCTTGGAGCAACAAAAAGAATATCTCCAGTCCCTCCCTGATCTGTCACGGCTTGTAGCCGCGCATTGTGAATATCAAGGGCATTGGTGCTTTGAAAGTCTAAACCGCCATAAGCCAATTCGCTCTCTGAGACATCAATATGATCTGCAATTAAATACAGCGTTTGCGGCGTGTAAATATGAGAACGATTATTGCTTAAATCGAG
>NZ_JBHIPA010000090.1:0-563 GCF_042195845.1 Bartonella sp. AP4SXKL | reverse complement strand
CTTAAACAAAGCACGCGCATTGCACAAACGATCATCACTCTAGGGTGATATGTGTCTCCTTGAAAAAACGCATAAAAAGAGCACGCAAAGACAGCGCGGAGAAATTGAAATAACAGCACTTTAACTTAACAAAACAAACTGAGGCAGAAAAAAACGGCAAAGCCGCCCCAATGTTATGAGAGCGCGTTATGAGAGCGTCTCCTTTACTCTACAGGAGAAACAGTTCCCATAGCAGAAGTGTTGGCATTTACCACATCATTCGTCGCCGTACCCACACCATTGGTAACATTCTCCCCTACAGCATCTGTCATGCCCGCTGCTCCATCAGATGCAACACCTTTTGCAACAGCATTGGAAGATTTTTGCAATCCCATAAGACCAACTTTAGTGTATCCAACAGTTCGTATTTGATTGAGCAAATCGACAACAGCCCCATAATCAATTTCACTATCGGCTTTGATCAAAATCTTCGTCTCTAAATTTTGGTTTGTTTCTTTAAGCAAAGCTTCAGTAAACGCCGTTCGATTGACAAGGTTATCACCAACATAAAGAGAACGATCTTT
>NZ_JBHIPA010000089.1:0-569 GCF_042195845.1 Bartonella sp. AP4SXKL | reverse complement strand
TGGATAAATGGGCGGCTTATGTCACGGGTCAAACCTAAAATATGGGGTGAATAACCCCATTATCTGTGGATAACTTTAGCTCTCTTGTCTCTCATTCTTTCTCAATAAGATTCATCACGTATCACATCAGAAATTGTATAATAAAATATTGTTTTCTATGAATAAAACATCTTTCTAAATGAACCAAAATGTGGTTAATAAATAGTTATGATTTGTTACCATTTTTATAGTGAAAGGATTTTAATATGACAGAAAATGATATTCTTTTAACTGACCGTGAAAGTGCAAAATTGCTTCATATGAGTGTTTCAACATTCCGCCGTCATGTAACCAATGGCTCTCTCCCAAAACCTTTAAAATTTGGCTTTTTATCCCGTTGGTTACAATCGGATCTTTTGAATGTCATCGAGCAAGCAAAACAGCAACGTTATAACGACGCGGCATAAAAAAAACCTTATCACGTAAGGACGGACAAGGCTTTCTCTGCTGAAGCAAGACTTAAGGTTTGCATTCAAGTTGTTCTGAATGCTTTTTACAATAAGGGCTATTTAAGCGTCTCTCAACACTTC
>NZ_JBHIPA010000088.1:0-570 GCF_042195845.1 Bartonella sp. AP4SXKL | reverse complement strand
AATGCCGCCAAGACAACATCAGAGTTATCGAAAACCTCTTCAGAAGATGCTAAGATGATGTCAGAAGCGGCTGAGAGGTTAGCGCAAGAAGTCAAGCGTATTGCGGCGGATACTAAAGGTGCAGCCGATAGAGTGGCGACAACGGTCACGGAAAGCTCTCAAAGAGTGACACAAGTTCAAAGCACAGTAGAGACAGCTTTGACAGAGGCAAGAGAAGCCAAGGCAACGGCAGGAGATGCAAAAACACTTTCCGAACAAATCAAGAGCGCTTTTGATGATGCCAAGCAGGTGACGGGCGAGGTGAAGAATGCTGCAGAAACAGCGGCAGCGAGCAGTGGGCAAGCTCTCACGACAGCTTCTGAAGCCAAGATGACAGCTGATAGAGCCTCTTCGGTAGCCGGTGATGCAAAAGAAACGGCGTCTAAAGCCCTGTCGGTAGCTCATGGTCTTAAGCAATCGGTTGATCATGTCAAGAATACAGCTGAGGGAGCCAAAAGGACAGCAGAAGGAGTAGAGCAGAGGGCTTTAACAATAGAAGACGTTGCTACACAAGCCAAGACTAAAGCTGGT
>NZ_JBHIPA010000087.1:0-573 GCF_042195845.1 Bartonella sp. AP4SXKL | reverse complement strand
AATGGTTTTTGTCAAACGTCCACCAACACGGATCAACCATTGAGAAGGATTTTTCATATCAACGGTAAAATTATCAGCATCTTCAATGGTATTAAACATCAAATGTTGATAGGCAATTTGTGCTTGTGGCTCAAATGTTAAACTTTCCATTCCGGTTGCAAACTCTTTGCCAACAGTGGTGGAGATACTCAACATTTTGGCATTTTGCAATTTTGCGGTTTTGCCAATGATAGCATTGCCGATATCTCCTTTTAGAATTCCATAGGATAACAGTGTATCCATATAGAAACCATTGTCATGCTGCACGCTGCCATAAGCTGTTAGTGACCATTTATCCAATGTGCTCTTACTTACATCATCCATATCTTTTGGAGTGAAAGACAGCCGCCCATAGGTGCCTACAAGACCGAAATGTGTTGTGGTATTTTGTCCTTCTAATGCCGCGAATGTGACACCGGCTTGGAGAGCAGCATAGCGGATATCAGCACCATAACCATATTTGAGAGGTCCGCGTTCAGAAGATAAGGTTCCTGTGTTTCCGTAAGTATAGAGGAAGAAACCGGTTTGTTTTTC
>NZ_JBHIPA010000086.1:0-575 GCF_042195845.1 Bartonella sp. AP4SXKL | reverse complement strand
TGGCGGGCTGTTTTACGTGAAGGGCGTGACCCTATTAAAGAACGTGAAAAACAAAAGCGTGAGGCAATAAGCAATCTCCATTACTTAAAAGATATTGCACTAGATACTTTTGAAACTCGTAAAGCTGAATTAAAAGGTGATGGTAAAAATGGTAAATGGTTTACACCTTTACGCCTTCATATTCTCCCTAAATTAGGCTGTTTACCCGTTTCAGAGATTACGCAAACAGAGATACGCAATACCCTTTCTCCCATTTGGCATACAAAGGCTGTAATTGCTCGAACAGCATTGATACGTCTTAATCTTTGTCTCAAACATGCGGCTGCATTAGGTGTAGATGTTGATTTACAAGCTGTAGAAAAAGCAAAAGCTCTCTTAGGAAAACAACGCCATAAGGTCACTAATAGACCAGCCATGGATTGGAGAGAGGTTCCGGCTTTTTATAAAACACTCTGTGAAGCATCAACCATAACACAACTGGCTTTGCGTTTGCTTATTCTGACAGGCGTTCGTACCAACCCTTTGCGTCATATTCGTGAAGATCAGATTGAAGGTGATATATGGACAATCCCTGC
>NZ_JBHIPA010000085.1:0-580 GCF_042195845.1 Bartonella sp. AP4SXKL | reverse complement strand
CGTGTGGTAATTCTTCTCTTCAGCTGAAAAATGACTCCGATAAGTGGAAGCTGTAATCATCGGGCTTCCTTCCATGGATACCTCCTTTCCTTTACCCCTTTCTCATCCTTCTATTAGCAACTTGAATAGCTCCTCAAAACGCTGCTTTACTCGCTGCTCAAAGTCGGCTTGAACTTTTGTGTAACGCCCCGAATTTCGTAGACCAATAATTAGCCTCAGAAGAGACATAGTTACAAGGATTCCGTCACTAAGAACGGAGGTGATTAGTTTAAAAACCTGATTAATTTAAAACTTTACTTAATACAGTACGAACCATCTAAAAGAAATCGGGCATGACCCGTACGTATTAAAGACTTTACCAAAATTCTTATTTAACAATTTATAGTATATAAATAAATCCAAGCAGCCAACATGTATAAGTATTATCAAAGGTTCATTTTACAAATCATTATCTGAATAATAGTTATTATACAAAATCTCTGTTTAAATGTAAATACAACAATATAAAACTGCGCCACTAGTTCCCTCAGGAAACTAGTGGGAAAGCCAAGGTCTGTATCAGAGTTACCACACGATGAAG
>NZ_JBHIPA010000084.1:339-582 GCF_042195845.1 Bartonella sp. AP4SXKL | reverse complement strand
CAGGGGGCAGTGGCAATGCGGTGTTTGCTTCTAAGGCGGAATATTTAGATCGACAAATTTCTAAAGGTGTGTTGGGGCAAACCATGACGACGGATGATGGTTCGTCCTTTTCGCAAGCGCGCATTCATGAAAATGTGCGCCATGATATTGCCAGAGCTGATGCACGCCAATTAGCTTTAACGGCTAATCGTGATTTAATTGTGCCCTTTGTTGAGATTAATTTTGGGCGCCAAGAGCGCACTC
>NZ_JBHIPA010000084.1:0-323 GCF_042195845.1 Bartonella sp. AP4SXKL | reverse complement strand
GCCGATTTCGGAAAATGAAGATATTAAAGCGATTAGTGATGCACTGGAAAAACTTGTGCCCTTGGGTTTGCGTGTTGGGGCGCAAGAAGTGCGCAATAAGATTGGTTTTTCGCAACCAAAAAAGGAAGAGGATGTTTTAAAGGCTCCTGATAATGCGCTTGATGATGAGAGGGGAGAAAAGGCTCATGTTTGTGCTGATTGTGGAGGTGTTTTTGATGTTTCTGTGACAAGAGAGAGCAAGGGTGCAAAAGAGAAGGGTGGGAAATATCACGACGAATTGGACCGGCTTTCACAAGAAGCTTTAAGTGACTGGGAAGAGGACT
>NZ_JBHIPA010000083.1:0-582 GCF_042195845.1 Bartonella sp. AP4SXKL | reverse complement strand
CTGTTCTTAAAAAAGCGTAAACAACCAATGCAAAAAGAGTTTATTGCAACAGCTGTTGGTTATGTTCCTTGGGGGGACGGAGCAGAGGAGTATTTTTACAACCTCTACGAATATGAAGACGGCACAAGAGAGTGTGAAAAGTTTGATGGCGGCCAGTATTATACCACACCAGAAAATGCGGATTTTAGTACCAAAGCGCAAGTAAAAGCATGGGTTTACGGTGGTGGTATTCCGAAAAGCATTCTCAATTACGAACCTCTTATAGATGAGATCAATAAAGAGATCAAAAAATTATCGAAAACCGCAGGAAATAAATATGTTTACAGATAAACAGCTAAGAGCCTTGTTTGGCATTATAACTTTTATATTTTTATGTTTTTTAGGAATTAAAAAAAATCCCTACTTTATTCAAAGTATTTTGATATTTGCATCTGTTTCTTTGGTAATAGTCACAGCGGTTTTTGCAATTTTATGCAATTCTCATATTCCTTTTGAGTTGCAGAACAATCCAAAATATAAAGATGATGATACAACGGGTTGGGTGAAACTAACACGTGATTTACAACAGTATATGCACAGACT
>NZ_JBHIPA010000082.1:0-599 GCF_042195845.1 Bartonella sp. AP4SXKL | reverse complement strand
GCATATAGCTGGTTACCCGCTACAGCATCCGTTGACGTTCTACTAATGTCTCCATTTTTAAGAGACGTTATCTTGCTGCTCTCTTTACTGTCCCCATGCGTCGCTACAAACGCACCTTTAGCCTTATCCCACAACAAGGCGTCAGCCTGAGCAGTGGTAATTTCATTGGTAATCTCTTTATGTAAATCCGTGAAAGAAGTTCCTACACCGGCAAACGCTGAAGCCACATCTGTATAGCTCTCCTCACTCTCAGTTCCATCAGATTTTACTGTTTTAACCGTGAACTTAGGTTTGCTCCATTTGCCATCCTCATACTTAGCTCCTCCACCTAAAGATTGTGCAACTTTATCACCTAGAGCATAAAGCTGGTTACCCGTTACAGCATCCGTGGAACCATCCTTAATGACGCCATCTAAAAGAGATGTAAGCTTGCTATTGCTTTTGCTATCTTTCTCTCCATGCGTCGCTACAAAGGCATGTGCAGCGTCGCTCCATAATAAAGCATCACCATTAACCGCTTGAGTAATATTACTTAGTTTTTCATCAAACTTTTTGACCTCATTAGACAGATGAGTGTTCACATTCTTGACACTCGTATC
>NZ_JBHIPA010000081.1:0-606 GCF_042195845.1 Bartonella sp. AP4SXKL | reverse complement strand
CAAATGTTAGGAGAATTATATCCTGAAGGGGGTCAATCCAAATTTGGATCCACCTATTTAGATAAACAGGGTAAGCCCCAAAACTGTTACAACCTCCCTAAACGCGAATGCCTCATTTTAGTTTCTGGTTACAGCATGACATTACGTGCTAGGATTATAGACCGTTGGCAAGAATTAGAAAAGCAAGCAGCAATACCACAAATCGACTACTCAAGTCCTCAAGTTATGCTTGGTGTTTTAACGTATCTCAAAAATGAAAATGAACAAAAAGATAACATTATTGCAAATTTAAAACCAAAGGCAATGGCTCTTGAAAGCTTACAGCGTCATAATGGACTCTTCAGTCTTACAGAAGCCGCTAAAATACTCGAGATGCAACCAAAACAGTTCATTGTCTTCTTACAGAAAAAAGGTTGGGTTTACAGACGAGCAGCAGGTGGAAATTTGCTTCCTTATCAAGACAAAATCCAAAAGAAACTTATGGATTGTCCAACTATCACACTTCAAACCGCAAGTGGAATAGAAAAAGTCATTCCTTGCGCAAAAATCACAGCAAAAGGAATTGGTGTGCTGTCTCAAGAGCTTAAAAGACAAAGCATGCATTAA
>NZ_JBHIPA010000080.1:0-610 GCF_042195845.1 Bartonella sp. AP4SXKL | reverse complement strand
TGCCTAAATTTCTTCTTAAAATTCTCTTTACCTTTATTAGGGTTTGAACGATATTTCTTTTCTTTTTCAAGGTAATTTCTGAATTTTTTAGTAAAATAGGCCATGGCTTCCTCATCAAATTCATCATTACTGTCATTATCAGATTCAGATTGGTTATTGACAGTTTTTAGAGCAGTAGATTTCTCTTTCTTAGAATGATTATTGTTAGAACTACGAGAAATCAAATCGGCTTCGAAGTGTTGAAGTGATCCGACAAGATCAACCTCAGTCAAAATATTCAAGTCTTTGTTTTCTTCGATAGCGATGATTTTGGGAACAAACTTATCCGGTAGGGAGCTCAAGATTTTCTTGACAACACGATTTTTTTGAATTTTCTCGCCTAAGTTATCAAGAGTATTCACAATTTGCCTTAATCTTTTATGGAACTGGTCAAAGGTTTCAGTTTCACTCATTCGAATAAGTTCGAATTCAGTGGTTAAGCGTTGAATTTTAGAGTTTTTAACCGAAGTGTTTCCTTCGAATCTGTTTTCAAGAATTTTTCAAGCTTCTTTGTCGGATTCTCAGATTTGAATTATTTTAAATTCATCTTGGTCAACAAATTCTTTAATTG
>NZ_JBHIPA010000079.1:0-638 GCF_042195845.1 Bartonella sp. AP4SXKL | reverse complement strand
GCAGGGATTGTCCATATATCACCTTCAATCTGATCTTCACGAATATGACGCAAAGGGTTGGTACGAACGCCTGTCAGGATAAGCAGACGCAAAGCTAAATGTTTTATAGTTGTTGTTTTGCAGAGAAATTGGTAAAAAGCCGGCACATCTCTCCAATCCATGGCTGGTAAGCTTTGTTTTTTATGACGTTGTTTGCCTAAGAGAGCGCGTGCTTTTTCTACTGCTTGTAAATCAACATCTAACCCTAATGCAGCCGCATGTTTGAGACAAAGATTAAGACGCATTAGTGCTGTTCGAGCAGTTCCAGCTTTTGTATGCCAAATAGGGGCAAGGGTATCGCGTATCTCTGTTTGCGTAATCTCTGAAACGGGCAGACAGCCTAATTTAGGGAGAATATGGAGGCGTAAATGTAAAAACCAATTACAAGACTCACCATCATTTTTTAATTCAGCTTTACGGCTTTCAAAAGCATCTAGAGCAATATCTTTTAAATAATGGAGATTGCGCATTGCCTCACGCTTTTGTTTGTTGCGTTCTTTAATAGGGTCACGCCCCTCACGTAAAACAGCCCGCCACCTAGTTGCCAATTCACGGGCTTGTTTTAAAGAAACATCTCGCAAGGCACCCAAGCCCATTTC
>NZ_JBHIPA010000078.1:0-660 GCF_042195845.1 Bartonella sp. AP4SXKL | reverse complement strand
TTCCACAATTCTAATAATCAAAATGCTAATAATAAGCAATATACCAGCATCAATCTATTCTAAACCTTGAGATGGAAATTCCTAGACATTCTCTTACATCTTTCTACAGGTTCTATTCTAAATCACTACGAAAAAAGAGACGAAAAGACCTCCTGATTCTATTATTAAAAAAATAAGTCCAGTATATACTCTCTTAGATATATACTGAGATCTATACCAATTCGAATTCGGCAATAAGGTCGGCCAGTACCTGGCCTTTGATGGCTGTTCGAGGCACATATTCGATGTGATATCGGCCTAGTTCGACGGACCATTTCTCCATTCTGCCTGAGAAATCGGCTCGGCGCAGGGCGGCTTTAATGGGATGGGAAGTGTAGAGGGTAATGGGGTGAGCATCAAAGTAATGCTGTAACTTCCTTGACGCCGTGACGAGGGCTAACACAAGTTTCTCCAGGGGGGTGTAATTTAGCTCGGCTGAAATGAGCGTTTTGCTAATGTAATAAACCGGGCGCTGAATGCCTCCGTCTGACCTCATTAACGCAGCACTTATAGCTTTGTCCGAAAGAGGTAAATACAAGTATAGCATTTCATGGGGTTTTGGTATGGAAATGAGAGGTGGAGTGGCTATATACTCTTTCAGCCGAGATAATGCTTCCTCAC
>NZ_JBHIPA010000077.1:0-670 GCF_042195845.1 Bartonella sp. AP4SXKL | reverse complement strand
AGAAAAGCGCATCACAAGCGGATGTTCAGGAGAACCAAGGGGCTTATCATAAAGAGAACGAAATACCCTATCATAAGTTTCCCATGCCTCTTGATTGGGATGTCTATCAACCCATTTCCAATCTTTTGTCTCATCGGGAAAGACAAGCATTTGAAAGCGTTGTAAGAAACCGTCATTGCCTTTCCCATATAAAACATTGCGTATAAAGGGGAGAATGCGAGAGGGTTGAATGCCCCCTATAATAGAGACGGTTGCATTGGGAATAAAAATGGTTCCACGTCCAATCCGGTCATAAGTAAATTGACCATCTCCATTAAAAGCTTCCAAATAAAAGGTGAGGTAAAAGGCACGGTCTGTTTGATATTCCTTCCGTTCCATATCTGTTAAGAAACCGGATAATTCATCACGCACCATCAAGAGACCACGGGGATTTTCTTTTAAGAGTTCCCCAAGCTTTTCAACGGTCACATCATTGACAATAAACCGAGAGACATCATGATCCTGCGCCTTGTCTTTAGAGAGGGTTTCAGACAAAAGAGCACGGGCTGTTTCAAGATCTCCTTTTTTTACTGCTTTATGGGCTTGTTTTTTCTTTTCGGACTTGTCTAAAGTTTCAAGTATCTCTTCAATTTCTTGTCTCTCTTTCTGCTTTAGCCACTCTTTATACCAT
>NZ_JBHIPA010000076.1:0-684 GCF_042195845.1 Bartonella sp. AP4SXKL | reverse complement strand
TATTTTTTAATGAGAGGCTATCCGCCTCTCAAACTCTCTGGAACGCTCACCAAAATCATGACATCAGACCCGCGTTTAATGAGGGGACTAACAAGTCTTGGTTCTTAGTGTCAAGGAAACCCTTACAGGGCGCCTAACGGCGTCCTTGACAAAGAACCTAACGTCTTGTTTCGTCCCTCTCACGCGGCTCCGAAATCATGATTAGAAGGGAGAGCTTTTAGGGGCAAATACTACAAAAGAAAGAGATAAAAATTATAAGCTATTTTATGAGATAAATATTTGAAAATATTATAAAAAATGGCAAAAAAAGACAAAAAATAGTTGACAACAAATCGGTATTTTGCTATATAAATACTTAAGTGATCAAAACACTAATCCTAAAGCGAATAGATTACGAAACAATCTTTCTTTGCTTTTCAAAAACTGACTGTCTTTGTATGTTTTAAAAACGTATAATGATTTTGTCGGGTGTAGTTATGTCATATAATACCCTTACGGGGAAAGCATAACAACAGACTTTAGGCTGTGTTTTGAGCACCCGACGCCTTTATAGGTGTCAATTCAAAACATTATTAACCTAAAGGAGTTCATTATGAACGCTATCTCCAAAAAATATGAATTTATTGATGATTGTGAATATATCGATGGTCATTTCTTAACTCGAATTAGAGCCTTAAGAGATTT
>NZ_JBHIPA010000075.1:0-687 GCF_042195845.1 Bartonella sp. AP4SXKL | reverse complement strand
ATTTTGATTGCAAACCTTTTATCGGCTTGTGCATTAGCACCAAAGCTAAAACAGCCCAATGATAGGAACCGTGTGCCTAATTAATAAAACAATCCCTGCCAAAATCAAGCGAGGAGACAACGGAATCTCATAAACTGATTTATGAAGTTAATAATGTAATGGTCAGTCTTTCTAAATATGTGAAAATTAAAAGGTGTGAAATATGCAAAAGCTGATTATTATCATAGCGATTAGTGCTTTTCTTGGAACAACAAACTTAGCAAGAAGTAACACTCTTACTAAGCAAGGAGGAGGTCATAGCCGTTTTGCAGTTCCTACTATAGGGTCAGGAAATCTCGATTCAAGCAACAATTATAAACCAAAACCACCAAAAGGCTATGAGCCACCACGTAAACTTCCACCCGATATTAAAATTGACCTTTCTAATTTTGGAACGATGAGAAATCGCGTACCGTCCAAACCTAGTGGCTCTAAGCCATCTAACACACCTCCAATATCTCCCACAGCTCAGGTACCTAAATCAACTTTCGTATCTGCTCCATCAGCAAAATATCTGGAGCTTACTAATCTATTAAAAAAAGGGGAAATTATTGAGCTCTTAAAAAAACAGCTTGAGTTGAAAAAAGAACAACTTTCGCAAACAGAAAAAACCTATCAAGCTATAACAAAGAGTCAGAAAACAAACCC
>NZ_JBHIPA010000074.1:0-700 GCF_042195845.1 Bartonella sp. AP4SXKL | reverse complement strand
AGATAAGACAACGAGTCGTCTCACTATTGGTGCAAAAGTAGGTGGCGCAGAAATCAATATTGCAAATGAAAGCGGTGGGGATCGGATAATTTCTGGTGTTGGTGAAGCAAAGAACAATAATGACGCTGTTAACAAAAGCCAGCTTGATAGCAATATCAAGAATGTCAATGATAATGTAACAAATAAGTTTAGCGAACTTACTAAAAACATAACGAATATTACTCAGCAAGTTAAAGGTGATGCTTTGTTATGGAATGATGAAGCCAATGCCTTTGTAGCACGTCATGAAAAGAGCAAAGAAGAAAAAGGCAGAGCTGTAGCCACTCAAGATAACAGAAAAATTACGTTTCTTTTAGATGGTGATGTTTCTAAAGATTCAACGGATGCTGTCACGGGTGGACAGCTTTATTCGCTGAACGAACAACTTGCAACCTATTTTGGTGGAGGTGCAGGTTATGATGAGCAAGGACAATGGACTGCTCCAAGTTTTAAGGTTAAGACAGTTAAGGATGACGGTAAATCTGAAGAGATAGACTATGGCAATGTGGCGGATGCTTTGGCTGGAGTTGGTAATTCTTTCACAAATATTAGAAATGAGATTAGCAAAGAGATTAATAATGAGATTACCAATGTTGTCAGTGATAGCCTTGCGAAGCAGGATGAAAAGACAAAAGTTATCACTATTGGTAAAGAAGTAGAA
>NZ_JBHIPA010000073.1:0-701 GCF_042195845.1 Bartonella sp. AP4SXKL | reverse complement strand
AGGGAGGGGATAGCGGGTCGTTTAGAAAGATGGTGTAAAGGCAATGCCTTAGGGTGGGTTTTTGACAATCCTGATGACGACATTGGCATTGATGCAAAATTTATTGGTTATGACATGACGGATTTTTTAGACAATAATGAAATTCGTCCACCATTGATGATGTATCTTTTTCATAGAATTTTATCTCTGATTGATGGGCGTCGTATTATCATTGTCATTGATGAATTTTGGAAAGCCTTAGAGGATGATTCCTTTAAAGCCTTTGCGCAAGACAGGCTGAAAACTATCCGTAAACAAAATGGTTTGATGTTGTTTGCAACGCAATCTCCCAAAGATGCGATCAATTCGACTATTGCTCACACCATTATAGAGCAATGCCCCACACAAATTTATTTCCCTAATCAAAAGGGCAATCATGGGGATTATGTAGAAGGGTTTAAATTATCAGACAGAGAATTTAACCTGATACAATCAGAATTAAGCCGTGAGTCACGGCGTTTTCTCATCAAACAAGGACAAAGTTCAGTTGTAGCAGAACTAAATTTACGCGGCTTTGATGATGAAATAGCCATTTTAAGTGGCACCACCAAGAATATTGAACTCCTAGAGACCATTATGGATGAAGTTGGACAATCTCCAGAAAAATGGCTTCCTATTTTTCAAGAAAGGTCAAAGCAATGAAAAAACTTTTATTGGCAACA
>NZ_JBHIPA010000072.1:0-719 GCF_042195845.1 Bartonella sp. AP4SXKL | reverse complement strand
CCAGCAAATGCTTCCGATACACTATTGTAAACCTTTTCCTCACCAGCACTACCATCAGAATTGACAGTTTTAAGCTTGAAGGTAGGTGCAACCCATTCTCCCTTTTCATTATAACCTGCTCCTCCACCAAAATACGTCGCAAATGTCTGATTCATTGAATAAAGTTGATTACCAGCGACAGCATCTGTTGATTTAGCGCTAATCTCACCATTTGCTAGAAACGTAATTCTACTGTTTTCTTGTGTCCTTACAGCCCTGCCTTGTTCTTCTTGCTTCTTCTCATGACGCGCGACAAAGGCATTGGCTTCATTACTCCAATTCAAAGAATCCTGCGCTACTCCTTCAGAAACCTCTTTAATCCGCGCATTCACATTCTTGATATTCTCATCAAGACCAGTAAATGCACTACCAACATTATCAAAAGAGCCATTTGTTATATTACCAGCTGTATCAACCTTGGATAACTTGTAGGTTGGTCCTGTAAACGTACCCTCAACAAATTTTGCATCGCCACCAAGGAATTTAGCTACATTCTGAGAAATCGTGTTGATCTGACTACCATTAATCGCATCATGTGAACTCTCACCAATGGCACCATCTTTTACATTATGAAGTGCAACTGGTCCTGCATCCTTACCTTTACCTAAAGTCACACTCGTGTAATCAATGCCGCCATTCTCACCCTCTTTTTTATCGTAATGAACAACAGCTGAATCATC
>NZ_JBHIPA010000071.1:0-722 GCF_042195845.1 Bartonella sp. AP4SXKL | reverse complement strand
ATCATCGAGATTAATAAGCCGCGGATATCATCGCGTGCTAAATTACCACCACCGTCACTTTCTTTGACTAAAAGGGTCATTTGTTCAAAGGCTGCAAGGGCTGTTGAGGCGTGGACGGTGGTAATGGAGCCGGGGTGACCAGAGTTGACATTACGGATGTAGTAAAAGGCTGTACCATCACGCAGCTCTTGTAGAAGGATTCTGTCGGGGCGCATGCGTAAGCCAGATTCAAGCAGTTCTTTTGCGCCTGCTTTTGCTAAGCCTTGGTTATCTTTTGAATAAAAGAGCTGCACTTTGTTGGCGTGCGGAACGACAAGTTCTGGCGTGTCTTCAATGGTGAGAATTCGTTCATAGTCAGGGATTTTTGCAATCAAAGCTTTGGAGAGGGTTGTTTTACCAGAACCGGTTTTGCCCGATATTAAGATATTTTGTTGTGTAATAACGGCTCTTTCTAAAAAGGTGCAAAAGTCTTTGGCGATAAAGAGATCTGTTAGCTCTTTGTCTGTATCAGAGAGTTCGGATAACCGTTCTGTCATTTGTTGCGTGGGTGTGAAACTGGTGTTTTGGGCAACAGAAAACAGATTGTTTTCATGTAAACTTTCAAGAGAAAAAGTGCGTGATGAAGGTTTACGAATGGTCATGCTAATGGTATTGGCTGCAACTGCTGGAGGCATAACAATTTGTATGCGTTCGTTGTTTGGCAGTGTTGCGGAGAGAACGGG
>NZ_JBHIPA010000070.1:0-729 GCF_042195845.1 Bartonella sp. AP4SXKL | reverse complement strand
GAGTGTGACTTTAGGCAAAGGTAAGGATAAGGCAGCTGTTGGTCTTCATAATGTTGCTGATGGTCAGATTGCCAAGGGTTCACGTGATGCAATCACGGGTGGTCAGATTAATAAAATCGGTGAGGATGTAGCTAAGTTTTTAGGTGGAGAAGCATCCTTTAAAGATGGAGCTCTTACACAGCCAACGTATAAATTATCTTACATTGCTAAAGATGGAGTTGTAACAGAGAGTGCCTTTCAAGGTGTTGGAACCGCTTTTGCAGGTCTTGATGAGAATATCAAGAATGTGAATGCAAGGATTAAAGAGGTTTCTGAAGGAGTAGCACAGGATTCTTTGTTATGGAGCAAGGAAGCCGATGCCTTTGTAGCGCGTCATGAAAAGAGTAAAGAAGAAAAAGGCAGAGCTGTAAGGACACAAGAAAACAGTAGAATTACGTTCCTTGCAAATGGTGAGATTAGCGCTAAATCAACAGATGCCGTAACGGGTAGTCAGCTTTATTCGCTGAACGAACAACTTGCAACCTATTTTGGTGGTGGTGCTGGATATGATAAAGAGGGCAAATGGAAAGCACCGGATTTCAAGATCAAGCAGTTTGGTGAGGATGGTACTTCTTTTGACAAGAATTATCAGAATGTAGCGGATGCACTTGCCGGTGTTGGAAGTTCTATCACGAATGTTCAGAATAAATTGACTGAACAGGTTAATAATGTGATTACCAAAGTGGAAAG
>NZ_JBHIPA010000069.1:0-747 GCF_042195845.1 Bartonella sp. AP4SXKL | reverse complement strand
ATCACAAACAAAACTTAAGGTTTGCATTCAGGTTGTACTGGACTTCTTTTACAAAAAGGGCTGTTTAAGCGCTTTTCGACACTTCTCTTCGGGATGACAGCACCAGGCTGACAAATGGGAAGGTCTCTACCGTTAAAAGGAGAACACCAGCTAGCTCTCCCTTTATAATGGAATCCTGCTTGGATCATGCAAGCATCAATCGTTGCATTCTCATTGTTGCTTAACTTTTGAACTTCATCCTCAAGATAATTAAGGTGTGGCAAACCACACTCTAGCAATGCTTTTCCTACCTCCGTAGAATCTGCTCCTAGCTTCTCCCACACAGCCGTCTCTCCTCGAGGAGGTTTATCAATGTTTTCAATATCACATCCAGCAACCGTTAACAGAATGAGCAGGCTTAATAAATTAAACAACATTTTCATTTTTTGTTCCCTGTTCTCGTTGAATGAAGTTTGTTAAAACCAAATGAACCATAATTAATTTGACACTCACGACTCGCATCAGCATAACAATTATGGGGGCTCGGGTTAAGGCCCAAGACCGCTCTCCCCATCTCTCTGAGAGGATTAGTTGCTATAGTAAATAAACTGTTTGCTGCAAATATCGTCATATAAAAAGGATTTTTTATACCTTTCTCCAAAAGTGAAAAATCTAGATTTAAAGGTGCCTTATAAGCCGTAGGCCAATTGTAACCAATCACTGTACTAATGGGGTCTAACATATGACCTTGTATGTAGATATAATTTT
>NZ_JBHIPA010000068.1:0-749 GCF_042195845.1 Bartonella sp. AP4SXKL | reverse complement strand
GCTGAACCGATCGTCAAGTTACCTTCTTCTGTAGCCATGGCAAGATCACCTCCGGTAGTGATCCCCACCCCTGAGGCGGTGATATCTTGTTTGGCAATTACGCTCGCATTGCCCCCAGCAGAAAGCGCCTCGGTGTTTAATACTGTCTCCACGCCGTCAACCGTTGTGCGCCCTGCATCTAAACGAATATTCTTCTCCGCAAGGAGAACAGCATCGTTACCCGCCGCAAAATGCCCCCCTTTACTAAAAATATCCCCACCATGCACATGCAATTGGTGATTTGCCGCAATCCGCCCTGAATTGATAATCGTTGAATTGCTTGTATTCTGGCTGGTGATATTGACATCATCGCCCATGATCAAAGCCCCAGCAGAAACAAAGGAGGCTCTGTCTTTTTCAGGGATATAAAGCACCGGTGCGTAAACATCCATGCCCTTGACCTGTTGGCGCACATAAATCACCATCGGCGCTTCTAGGGACGCCAATTGTTCTTCACTCAAAGCCTCACCAAAAGGGAGATTGTGTGCTTTTGCATAGTCTGCCCCGACATCCAGCAAAGTTTTGACTTGTTCAATGGCATCACTTCCAGGAATAAAGGAACCTTTGCCCAACCCTTGACCGACCAGATCACGCATTTGTTTCTCAATCAGCTGCTTTTCAAAATAAGCATCGCCTAAGAAAAAAATCTCTCTGTCAGGATTGTAGCCAATTCTGTTCAAATAATAGGCTGAGCCATAAAACTTGCCAAC
>NZ_JBHIPA010000067.1:0-791 GCF_042195845.1 Bartonella sp. AP4SXKL | reverse complement strand
TTAAGCGCTGATCATTCAACTTTAGAAGGCAGAGCGAATATTGCTAAAGACAGAAATGTACATTTTGATCTAAAAAACAAGACAACATGGACACTAAAGACCAGTACAAAAGAAAAAGATGCTGATGGAAAACTACTTGATATCGCTCAAAGATCTCGTTCTGATATTTCCACGCTTAATCTCGATAACAGCTCTATTGTTTTTGATGGACTGGTAGAAGATCATTATCACACATTGCATATAGGATCTGGTAAACCAGATACGCAAACAGTCTACAACGCCTCTGGTAATGCAAAGATTTACTTCAACATTGCTTGGAGTGATGGCGTAGCAAGTGCCGATCAAAAAACCGATAGACTTCTGATCCACGGTGATGTCTCAGGCTCCACAACAGTTTATATCAAAAGCGATTCAGGAGATGAAAGTAGTGTAGTCAATGCTGCTGATCCTTCCAATATAGGTGGCCTCTCGCTCATTCAAGTATCTGGAAAAGCACAAGAAGACTCTTTCAAACTCGTAAATGGCTATACCACAAGAAATCGTTTGCCTTATAAATATACGCTAACGGCCTATGGACCAGAGTCAAGCCACGGTACAGCCGATGTTGCACAAAGCCTCTTTGATGAAAAGAATGAAAATTTCTGGGATTTCCGCTTACATAAAGAAATTCTTGAAACAGATTCTGGTTCTGGTCCAAGTGTGATCGTCCCTGTAGCACAAACGGCCAATTACTTAGTCATGCCAAATGCTCTCTTCTACAGTGGATTAACCGATATGGCTAAACAAAACGC
>NZ_JBHIPA010000066.1:0-794 GCF_042195845.1 Bartonella sp. AP4SXKL | reverse complement strand
TGTTTATCATAGTGAACAACAGCCGATTCATCAGACTGAAGATTGTTAGAAAGCTCCTTCAGACTTTTATCAAGCTGACCTTTGTTAACTGCTTCATTATCCCTTGTCGCTGTCTTAACACCTGAAAGTATTCTATCTTGGCTTTCCTTATCCGCAATACTGATGCTCGCACCTTCTTTTTCACCACCAAGCTTGATTACTTTTGTCGTGTCATCAAACTTAACAAGACTATCTCTTACAACTTTATTAATCTCATTCTTAAGCTCTTTGTGAATATTCGTGAATGAAGCCCCTACACCAGTAAACGCTTTGGCAACATCATCATAACTTTGCTCTTCAACAGCACTGCCATCTTCTTTGACGATCTTAACTTTGAAGCTTGGAGCACTCCAATGACCTTCTTTATATTCAGCGCCACCGCCAAAGAATTTAGCTATATTCGTAGCTGTTGTTTCAAGATTGTTAGATACACTGCTTATATTTTGATTAGTCGCAAAAAGCTGTGAACCATTGACCGCTTCACTTGAGCTTGCAGAAACCTCTCCATTGGAAAGAAACTTAATTTTACTGTTGCCTTTCTCATCACCCTCTCCATGTGTTGCTACAAATGCCTTTTCAGAATCACTCCACAACAACGCATTCTGCTTAATATTTTCAGTAACCTCCGTGTTGTTTTGAGTAAACTCTTTTTGAAGATTCTCAAAAGATGTTCCTACACCAGCAAATGCTTCCGATACACTATTGTAAACCTTTTCCTCACCAGCACTACCATCAGAATTGACAGTTTTAAGCTT
>NZ_JBHIPA010000065.1:0-803 GCF_042195845.1 Bartonella sp. AP4SXKL | reverse complement strand
AAGCTTAAAACTGTCAATTCTGATGGTAGTGCTGGTGAGGAAAAGGTTTACAATAGTGTATCGGAAGCATTTGCTGGAGTTGCGAGTTCTATCACGAATGTTCATAATGATGTAACTAATGTTGTCAGTGATAGCCTTGCCAAGCAGGATGATAATACGAAGGTTATCACTATTGGTAAAG
Source organism: Bartonella sp. AP4SXKL (assembly GCF_042195845.1). NCBI lineage: Bacteria > Pseudomonadati > Pseudomonadota > Alphaproteobacteria > Hyphomicrobiales > Bartonellaceae > Bartonella > Bartonella sp. AP4SXKL. Next base: position 622 of record NZ_JBHIPA010000065.1, on the reverse strand, counting down.
AAGTAGAAGGTACAGAACTCAACATTGCCAACAAGACTGGTACGGATCGGACACTTTCAGGTGTTAAGGCAGGAGTGCTTTCAGCAGAATCGACAGAAGTTGTAAATGGCTCTCAGTTATTTGCGACTAATAAAAATGTTACGACAGTGACTACTAATCTAGACAGTGTTTCTAAAAATACATCGAGCTATTTAGGTGGTGGTGCTGATGTTCTTGTAGGCAATCTTCCGACGTATGTTGTTGGTGGTCAGTCATATCATGATGTTGGTTCAGCCTTTAGCGGTGTTGATACATCGCTGACAGATCTTCATAATGAGCTTTCTAAGAACAGCAATGAACTTACACAGACCATTGAGCAGAATGCTTTGTTGTGGAATGATGAAGCCAATGCCTTTGTCGCGCGTCATGTAAAGAACAAAGAGAAAGATGGTCAAGTTATAGCGGAACAAGAAAACAGCAAATTAAAATTTCTATTAGATGGAGAAATTTCTAAAGGTTCAACAGAAGCGATCACGGGCAATCAGCTTTATTCAATGAATCAGACATTTGCGACGTATTTTGGTGGAGGAGCTGGTTATGATAAAGATGGACAATGGAAAGCTCCAAGTTTTGTGATCAAGAA
>NZ_JBHIPA010000064.1:0-844 GCF_042195845.1 Bartonella sp. AP4SXKL | reverse complement strand
ATATTTTTGTGATGCTGTAATTTTCCCCATGACAGTTCCAGCTTCAATGAATGCTCCTGATGCAAACAGCACTTCTTCATTTGACATATCGGGGTCGTAGGGTCCAAGATAAGCGCCATTGCGTACGTCGTCATAAATAATATTCGTCATTTCACTGCCCTCCAAGCTGCTTCCCATTTTGCATAAATCTTTGCCTTGCTCGTCCCATCACTATGAGGGGTATAAGGCGAGACTTTTAAAGACGCGCTTTGAGAGCTAGCAGCCGTCAACACACACTGGCGTGCTTTCTCGACACTCATACCGTTTTGAATAGCTTTTGCTGCGTCAAAAGAAACGCCTAAGTGCTTTGCTTGCCTTTCAAGGGTTGTTAGTGCTTTTGCGCGCTTTCTTTCTTTTTCAAGAGCAGCTTTTATGTTTTCCTGCTTGTTCTCATTGTCTTCATCCTCATCTTCGTTTTCTTCGTCGTCAAAGATTTCGGCGTTTTTGTCGATGTCACTATCGTCTTCGTCCTCTTCCTCGTCATTGATGATGTCGACGATCTTTTCGTCATCATCTTCTTCAGCGCGGTATTGTGTGCGTGCCATGTGTTTTGTCCTTCTTTTTCTGTTGATGTTGGGTTTTGTGATATGGAATCCGTTAAGGCTTCCAAAGCTTGCGCAAGGGTGCCCTGCGCATCTGCTAATCCAAGCGTGATCGCTTGGGTGCCTATAAAAGTTTCTGCTTTTGTGTCACGAATTGCAGCAGCATTTAAGCGTCTGTTTTGCGCCACCAAATCGACAAACATCTCGTAGAGCAGGGCGCAATCGGCTTGCATTTTTATCTGTGCTGTATCGCTCAAGGGTTC
>NZ_JBHIPA010000063.1:0-858 GCF_042195845.1 Bartonella sp. AP4SXKL | reverse complement strand
TATTGATTAAAATGAATCATCCACAATGGAGTAATGAATGCATATATACAAAACGTATCATATTGCAAGCGCTCTATTAGAAATATAAAAACTTATCAAAAGGAATGTAAATGTTGCATACGATTTTTACTCACTCATTTGAATGAGAGAGCCTATAAAACGCTTGTTATGGCTATCAAACGTATCAAACAAATCAAAACGCTCGGTAGCTTTAACAATCCAATCAAAAGCAAATGCATATTAAGTGAATGTCTTGTAAAAACGTTCTTTTTAGCTCGCAAGCATTGGTTTTCAAAAGCAGCTTTTCATAAGATAAATAAACAAACGCTTTTATAAAGTGTAAGGTTTTTAAGATTTTGCTCTGCTGTGAAATCTAGATCTTCGTTTTTCATAAATGAAACGTTCTTAAGAGCAAATGATAACTAAGTTATAACTGTAATAAAAAAAAGTTTTAACGTTTCTTATAAAGATCTCATTTTATGTTTCAAACGTTTAAACGTGCATTTAAAGAGGTTCTCATAAGCGTATTTGTACTTTTCATTAAAACCTAATTTCTTTAAATATTAGCCGGTCCATTTTGGGGATGTTATCTTAGAATAGAGCATTCTTAAATATTACAGCTTTTGACTCAAAATTGAGTAAAAACCCATACCTTATGATGTTACAATGGTTTTGAAGTTTGTTTGCTTATCTTTGTCTTAATAGCTGCCCCCAAATTTGGAAAGAGCTCATTTGGTTTCGTATTTTTAAACTATAACTTTTAAAACGTTTTTAGTACCAAATCTAAAGTAGATAGTTATTCTACTGCCATGGCATTATTTGCCTCCATTTTTTTGTGGAAGCGAATAGTTCCGTTCT
>NZ_JBHIPA010000062.1:0-876 GCF_042195845.1 Bartonella sp. AP4SXKL | reverse complement strand
TTTCTCCATAATGCTGGAGAAAGTGAGGGAATTGAGTTAACACATCCAGTGATACTTAACAGAGCTATACAACTCAATAGTTTTAAGATTTTCTTCATTATTCCCCTCTTTCAATGGATTTATTTACAATAAAAAAGCTCATAAGCCTGTTGATATTTCCTGTCACCGCTGCTTAAAACAACGGTGAACAATATTGAGATGTTAGATTGAGAAAACAATCCCGCCATTCCAAGCGAAGGCAAGGATGGCGGATTGTTGATCATCACAAGAAAGACTTAAGGATAGCATTCATATTGTTCTGGATGCTTTTTACAAAAAGGGCTGTTTAAGCGCTTCTTGACACTGCGCTGTGGAACAACAGCACCTGGACGACAAATCGGGAGATTTTCGGCTTTATGGTTTACACACCATCCCCCCCCCCTTTCATCTTTATAGCGGAAACCTGATTGAACCATACAAGCATGAATCGTTGCTATTGCATTGTTGCTTAAATTTCTGTTTTCTGGAAATACATCATAAGGAGCTGGCATACCACATTCTAATAAGGCTTTTCCTATTTCAGTAAAATCAGTAACACCATTTTTCTCCCACGCGCTCAAATACCCCCCAGGAGTTTTATTAAACTGACATCCTGCAATACCTAACAAAGTTACAGCACTTAATAATTTTAGAGTTTGTTTCATTTTTTACTCCATGATTTACTTAAAGGAAATTGTTCACGATGAGATGAGCCATAATTATAGCGACATTTTGGACTCGCATCTCCAAGACAAGTATGGGGACTTATGGGATTCATGACCACTCTCCACCATTCTGTCAAAACGTTACTACCAGCAGGTATTGTCTCATAAGTATAGCCATTGCCGCCAATAATTC
>NZ_JBHIPA010000061.1:0-905 GCF_042195845.1 Bartonella sp. AP4SXKL | reverse complement strand
AAAGGCAGAGCTGTAAGGACACAAGAAAACAGTAGAATTACGTTCCTTGCAAATGGTGAGATTAGCGCTAAATCAACGGATGCTATCACGGGTGGTCAGCTTTTTGAAACGAATGATAAGGTTGTTACTTATTTAGGAGGCAATGCAGCTTTTAATAATGGTGTGTTTACTGGGCCGACCTATAGTTTATCGGAGATTGATAAAGATGGTAAGATAACAGCCAAACCTTTTACCAATGTTGGTTCAGCTTTTGAAGGACTTGATACAAATATCAAGAATGTCAATCAGAGGATTAAGGAAGTTTCTGAAGGAGTCGCACAGGATTCTTTGAATTGGAATAATGAAGCCAATGCATTTGTAGCTAAGCATGGAACGGAAGGAAACAATAGCAAATTGAAGTTTCTATTAGATGGAGAAATTTCTAAAGGTTCAACAGAAGCGATCACTGGCAACCAACTTTATTCAATGAATCAAACATTTGCGACCTATTTTGGTGGAGGTGCAGGTTATAATGAAAAGGGAGAATGGGTTGCACCCACCTTCAAACTTAAAACTGTCAATGATGATGGTAGCACTGGTGAGGAAAAGGTTTACAATAGTGTATCGGAAGCACTTGCAGGTGTTGCAAGTTCTATTACGAATGTTCACAATGATGTGACCAATGTAGTCAGTGATAGCCTTGCCAAGCAGGATGAAAAGACAAAAGTTATCACTATTGGTAAAGAAGTAGAAGGCAATGAAATCAATATCGCAAATAAAGACAAAGGGGATAGGATTCTTTCCGGTGTGAAAGAAGCCGTGAGAGGTAATGAAGCTGTTAATAAAGACCAGCTTGATAAAAGTCTGAAGGAGCTTTCTAACAATCTTCAGTCTGATGAATCGGCTGTTGTTCACTATGATAAACA
>NZ_JBHIPA010000060.1:0-914 GCF_042195845.1 Bartonella sp. AP4SXKL | reverse complement strand
TTCTTGATCACAAAACTTGGAGCTTTCCATTGTCCATCTTTATCATAACCAGCTCCTCCACCAAAATACGTCGCAAACTGTTTTTGCAGATCATAAATCTGTCCACCCGTAATCGCATCACTCGAGCCTGATACTATAGAGCCAGCTGCAAGTGATGTAAGCTTGCTGTTCTCTTTATTGTCCCCATGCGTCGCTACAAACGCACCTTTAGTCTTGCCCCATAACAATGCATCGCCTTGAACTGCTTGCGTAATATTACTTAGTTTTTCATCAAACTTTTTGACCTCATTAGACAGATGAGTGTTCACATTCTTGACACTCGTATCAAGACCCGCAAAGGCGCTACCAACATCGTTATGTGAATTAGTCGTTACTGTACCATCGTCAGAAACATTAGAGATTTTATAAGTCGGAGCTGTAAAAACACCCTCTTTAAAGGATGCTTCTCCACCTAAAAACTTAGCTACATCCTCACCGATTTTGTTAACCTGTCCACCCGTGATTGCATCACGTGAATCCTTGGCAATCTGACCATCAGCAACATTATGAAGACCAACAGCTGCCTTATCCTTACCTTTGCCTAAAGTCACACTCGTGTAATCAATGCCGCCATTCTCACCCTCTTTTTTATCGTAATGAACAACAGCTGAATCATCTGACTGAAGACTGTTAGAAAGATCCTTCAAACCTTTATCAAGCTGACCTTTGTTAACAGCTTCATTCACACGCTCTGCTTTCTTAACACCAGAAAGCGTCCGGTCTTCTTTCTTACTGTTGGCAATGTTGATTTCACTACCTTCTACTGCATCTCCAATAGTGAGACGATGCGTTGTTTTGTCTTGCTGAACAAAGCTCTCGCTTTCCACTTTGGTAATCACATTATTAACCTGTTCAGTCAATTTATTCTGAACATT
>NZ_JBHIPA010000059.1:0-1018 GCF_042195845.1 Bartonella sp. AP4SXKL | reverse complement strand
TCATCAGGATTGTCAAAAACCCACCCTAAGGCATTGCCTTTACACCATCTTTCTAAACGACCCGCTATCCCCTCCCTGTGCGTGGTGTCAAAAAACATTTGTAAGGCCGATATTGTCCGTTGTTCTTTTGGCAACAAGGCAAGTTGGTCAACAGCAGCAGAAATATCTTGTCTTTCTGATTCACTGATCTTTTGATCTTCAGAAGAAACAAGCTTTATAATCCATTGGCGTAAAAAAACTCTATCTGCTGGATTGTTATAGTCTAAGCCTTTTAGCGGTGCTATGCCTGTCGGTCTACCATTCTTCAAGGGCATATAAGTGCCGCCACCCGCTCTGACAAAAAGTTCTGCACCCCGATCTTTGTCAAAAAAGACCATATTGGGATCATGCTTTTGAAGTTGCGCTAAAAGAAAATTGACAATAACCGTTTTCCCAGAACCAGAGGGACCACAAACAAACGTATTGCCTAAATCACCAAAGTGAAAGTTAAAATAAAACGGTGAACCAGCAGAGGTTTTCATCAAAGCTACCGCTGGTCCCCACACATTGCCATCTATTTTTCCAACCGGAAAAGAATGAAATGGAGAAAGCGCTGCATAATTGCGGCTTGTTATTGCACCAGAGCGGGTGCGATAAGCATAATTGCCAGGCAATTGTGCCCACCAAGCTGCTGCTAACCCTAAGTCTTCCCGCGCAATGACAGCCCCACCATCTGTAAGACGAGAACGCGCTTTGGCAAGATTATCCGCTAACTCTTGCGGCGTATCAGCAAAAACTGCCAATGATAAATGATGCTCCCCTAAAACAAAACGATTGGATTCAAGATCATCAAGCGCATCATCCAGTTCCATAATTTGTGAACCTGCTCGATCTCCTGCATTGACCATTTGATTCTGTTTGCGCCCCATAATCTGTTTGGCAGCATTTTTGCTCTTGAAAATAAAAGATTGGGTGAAAATAAACTCAAAGGGAAGGGTGAGCAAACCATCCGCCATGCCTACCCTGGTTTTTGCTGGAT
>NZ_JBHIPA010000058.1:0-1024 GCF_042195845.1 Bartonella sp. AP4SXKL | reverse complement strand
GCCGAAATCAAGCGAGGAGACAGATGAAAAAGCGATTTATTATAACAGGAATGATTACCCTTTTGGGGATGATAAATTTAACTCTAACGTCTAACTTTAGCTGGGGTTCTGGGACACAAAGTTCAACTGTTAAAAGTCCTTTTTCAAAAGCAGAATATCTGGAAATTATTAAGTTGTTAGAACAACAAATTAAAACAAACGAAAACCAGATCGAAAACGCGAAAAAAATTCATCAGTCTATAACAGGAAATAGGATACAAAAACCAACAATAGGAGAAAACAAGAATTCTTTCATACAAGATTTGTTTTCTATCTACCCAAAAACACAGACAAACTACCAAAACATAACTACTGGGGACTTTAAAAAAAGATTTAATGAGATTATTCTCGAAGAGAAAAGGTACGGCTTCCAGAATTTGCCGTATGACCAAATGCGCGAAACAATTAATACGCGTCTTAAATATAGTGGAATTGTCGAAAAAGCTGTAAGTTTTCAAACTTTCCAAGACGCAGAGAACCGCTTTAAACAAATGAACGATTTCTTAGATAAGATAAATAAAACAAAAGATCTCAAAGAAGTTTTCGAACTGCAAACACGCATCAAGACCATGTCAGCCATGATCCAAAATGAATATACAAAGCTACAAATGGTCAGAAATTTAAGCGATGACGAAGAGACTCTTATCGAAATACAAAAACGTAAATTGTACAGAAAAATTGTAGCCTCTAACTACAAAAATATGCCTATAATAAGATCTAACCAATAAAGCTTTTTACAGCATTTGCTTTTTTTCATGAAAACAAAAACCAATGTAGAAGGTTCAGTACTCTCTGAACAATTAAGAGAAGCACAAAGATTTTATCAAAGCCAAGATATCGTGCTGAAAACACTTAGGTAATGTATAAATGAAAATGAGGCGTTTAGCATATATCTATGTTCCAAGGTGATAAAAAGTTGAAAATTCGTTAAAGAGGAATTCCATGGACTTTACAGTGTTCACGCAACTTTTCAATAAAATTGATC
>NZ_JBHIPA010000057.1:0-1065 GCF_042195845.1 Bartonella sp. AP4SXKL | reverse complement strand
CCACTTTTGTGGGGCTTTTTTTATGGAGCGTCAGATGAGAAAGATATCGAAAGAAGGATTAGAGCTTATCAAACAATGGGAAGGTTTGCGTTTAGAGGCATATAGAGACACGGCATGTATCTGGACGATTGGTTATGGTCACACCAGCAATGCGGGTCACCCCCTTGTCAAAAAAGGCATGTGTATTAGCCAAAAGCAAGCGGAAGAAATCCTTTGTGAAGACTTAAAGCAATTTGAGAAGACGGTAGAGGAATCGGTCACGGTTTCGTTAACGGATTGCCAATTCGCGGCATTGGTCTCATTTTGCTATAATGTAGGAACAGCTGCTTTTCGCAAGTCAACCTTGTTGAAGAAGCTTAATCAAGGGGATTATGAAGCCGTACCCTTAGAATTACAGAAATGGAATAAGGTCGGTGGAAAGCCTCTTGCGGGTTTAGCTAACCGTCGAGCAGCAGAAGCGGGATTATGGGTAAAAGGGGCTTATGTTTCTTCGAATTATCAAAGGGTAGAAACGAAAACAGCAACCGGACTTCTTAAAATAGAAGCACTTGCCCCGATTATAGGGTCTTGTTCTGGTTTTGGCGGCTTGTTAGCAGGCAATGGTCCGGTGCAATGGGCTTTAGCAGGCATCATGGTTTTAGCGGCTGTAACGGGCATAGTGATTGTCGCCAAGCGGTTTGGGGAGCAACGCTTATGATTTTTTGGCTAAAGAAATATTCTCTTATGTTTACAGCGGCTTTAGCCGTTTTTTTTATGGCTTTAGCCAAGGCTTTTCAGCTTGGCAAGCAAAGCGAACGGCAAAAGCAAACAGAGAATGCTTTAAAGACAGCAACAACCCGTCTTGAGGTAGAAAATGAAGTTAATCGAAAAAGTGATGCTGGTGTGCGCTCTGAACTTTCTCGTTGGGTGCGCGGCAAATAGGTCTGTTTCTTGTGGTGGCTGGTTGCCCATTTATTTGGATAATAAGGATGTTGTGGTCATCAGTTCCAACCTTGCAAGAGATATTTTGAAGCATAACAAGCAGGGAGCCCATTTATGTGGTTGGAAAGATGGTCAAGAAACGAA
>NZ_JBHIPA010000056.1:0-1124 GCF_042195845.1 Bartonella sp. AP4SXKL | reverse complement strand
AAGCTAACAGAAGATACGTTATTTCTTGCTTGCACGCGCCCTGCAATGATCGCAGGCGTGACGGTGGAAGCTATGGGATTAAATGCGATAGGAACGATGATATTGTTTATTGTGATAGGCAATATTTTTCTTGTAACCATTGGTATTGCCATGCATTTCATATTCAAGGAAATCCTAAAGCATGACCATAACAAATTTCGTATTCTTCTGACATGGCAAAAGACATCTATTTTTGCCAGAAACTCTAGTCTATGGGGCGGGGGAAGTATTTCTCCATTACGATTAATTCGTAATTATGAGGAATTATAATGAATAGAACAGAGCGCAAACGTGAAAAGCAGCCAGAGGCGATCATTCCTTACGTGCGCCATGTCAACAAACACATCATTGCGCTGGATTCACGCGCTCTCATGAGCGTTATTAAACTTGAAGGGATTAACTTTGAGACAGCGGATATTATTGATCTGAATGTGCTTCACGAACAACTCAATAATCTTTTTAAAAACATAGCGGATGAACGGATAGCGCTTTATAGCCATATTATCAGAAAGCGTGAAACGATTTATCCGGATGGGACTTTCAGATCGGCATTTGCCAAGCAATTAGATGATAAATATCGCGAGCGGATGGTTTCACAGGAGCTTTATCGCAATGATCTTTATCTTTCGATTTTGTGGAATCCACACGTTGATCAAACGGATAAATTAGTGGAATTTTTCAAACGTTTAGGCAAAGCCAAGCAAGAAAAGACAGAAGTTGATGCAGAGTCCATTCGCAAGCTTGAAGATATTACCACAGATCTTATTCAAAATTTAGAGCGTTATGGTGCAAGAAGACTGAGCCTTTATGAACATGAAGGTAATATTTATTCGCAGCAAAGTGAGTTTATCCACCAATTGGTGGGAGGTCGTCGTGAACGGATCCCTCTCACATGGGGGACGATAGCTTCGACTGTTTACTCAGACCGTCTCATTTTTGGGAAAGAGATCATAGAAATACGCACCGAGGCGGCACAGCGGTTTGCGGGCATGTTTGGTTGGAAAGAATATCCAGCAAAAACCAGGGTAGGCATGGCGGATGGTTTGCTCACCCTTCCCTTTGAGTTTATTTTCACCCAATCTTTT
>NZ_JBHIPA010000055.1:0-1163 GCF_042195845.1 Bartonella sp. AP4SXKL | reverse complement strand
TTTCAGCACGATATCTTGGCTTTGATAAAATCTTTGTGCTTCTCTTAATTGTTCAGAGAGTACTGAACCTTCTACATCGGCTTTTGTTTTCATCGTATGGTAGGCATCCCTTTTTTTTCATGATCAAAAATTTTCATATCAAGTTCGCGTCTTTTCCTTTTGATAAGTGATTTCTCAGCGTTACGTAAATGTGCTACCATTTGTACCTTTATAAATTCATTTTGGATCATGGCTAATGAACCATCGATATGTGCTTGAAGATCTGCAATATCTTTCAGGTTTTCTTTTGTTTGAAGTTCATTAAATAGATTTTTGAGGTATTGAAAACGATTTTCTACGTTTTCAAAACTTTTTAAAGTTATAGCTTTATCTAGTATCGATGCAAATTGTAAACGCTCTGAAATAGTTTTGCCCATTTGATCAAAAGGCCCAGAAACTTTGTTTTCGTCCTCTAATACCTCTTGATATGATTTCCTTGAAAGTTTATCACTCTTATAGAGCGCTTCTGGCTCTTTGAGAAAAAAACTAGAAAAGTCTATTTGCTTTGGGTTTGTTTTCTGACTCTTTGTTATAGCTTGATAGGTTTTTTCTGTTTGCGAAAGTTGTTCTTTTTTCAACTCAAGTTGTTTTTTAAAGAGCTCAATAATTTCCCCTTTTTTTAATAGCTTAATAAGCTCCAGATATTCCGCTGGTAGAGCAGGTGGTGGCGATGGAGCAGGTGAATTCTGTTTAGTATCTGATTCCGAAAGAATCTGTGCCCTTAAAAGATTTAGCCGCACGTTACCACCTACATGATTTCCATCAACATTGTTTGCATGTGCCAGATTTATCATCCCCAAAAGGGTAATCATTCCTGTTATAATAAATCGCTTTTTCATCTGTCTCCTCGCTTGATTTCGGCAGGGATTGTTTTATTAATAGGCACACGATTTCTATCACTAGGCTGTTTTAGCTTTGGTGCTAATGCACAAGCCGATAAAAGGTTTGCAATCAAAATTACAAGAATGATTGACTTCATTTTAATATGACTCTTTTTTACCGTTATATACATTCCGATATTTATTGTCATTATTATAATTTTGACAATAAAGTAAAGTGTATAGTTTACGATAATTTATCTTTTCTTAATTTCATTTTTTAATTTATGAAAATAGCTCAATTTC
>NZ_JBHIPA010000054.1:0-1183 GCF_042195845.1 Bartonella sp. AP4SXKL | reverse complement strand
TATTTTTACGCCAAAGTTCTCTTTTGAGAATTTTTCGTGCCATTGTTGTTTTCTTTGGCTTGTTTACAGGTGTAAATGTTTATGCGCGCTCCTCAGCTATTTTTCATTCCCCAACCGATAATTTTTCTCGCCAACAATCTGAGAAGCAGCAATTAGAAAGAATTGAGAAATTACGCGCTTTAACGCCTAAAAGGATAAAGACGCCTTCAGAGCAAAATCCAGAAACGCTTTTGGGTGGGAAGCAATGTTTTCCCATTCATGCTGTTGTTGTTGAGGGAGTGCATCATGTCAAAAAGCGCTTTATATCAGCCGTAACAGAGCCTTATGTTGGAAGATGTATCGGTCTTTTTGATATTCAGCTCTTAATCAAGAAGTTAACCAAAGTTTATTTGGATCAAGGCTATGTAACGGCACGTTTTTACATTCCTGATCAAGATATCAAAAACAGCAAGACGCTCAAATTTGTTGTCGTTGAGGGGAAACTTTCAGAGATTTACTATAATGGTTCACCGACGTCTCGTTATAATAATGTTGTATGGAGTGCTTTTCCTGGGCTTCAAGGTCATGTTCTGAACATGCGCGATATTGAACAGGGGCTTGATCAGATCAACCGTTTGAGTTCAGCACACGCTCAAAGCGAACTTCTTCCAGGGAGTGAAGAAGGGAGCACCATTGTCAATATTAACAATCATCCCGATAAAACGTTCAAGGTTACTGTTTCTCATGACAATATGGGACAATCTTCCACGGGTTATGCGCGTTATAGTGCGGGCTTGAGGGTAGAAAATATTTTAGGGATGAATGATGCGTGGGATTTTAACTATCAACGCAGTGAGCCCGATTATTGGGGTGGGAGCAAGCAAGAAGGACATAGCAATAACATTTCAGCGAGTGTGAGTATTCCATATGGTTATTGGACCTTTGGATTGAATGGCACTGTTTATAATTACCAAAGCATAATCCCTGGCAATTTTACCGATATTGAGACGACGGGGGATTCCAGTGAGTTGCACGCCAGTACAAGCAGGGTTCTTTACCGTGATAGTGTTTCCCTTACAACCTTGAATTTGGGGCTTTCTTATAAAAGAACCAACAATTACCTTCTTGGCAATAAGATTGAAGTGGGCAGCCGTCAATATAGCGTCGCCAATTTTGGCATTTCGCATTCGCGCCAGATGTTGGG
>NZ_JBHIPA010000053.1:0-1189 GCF_042195845.1 Bartonella sp. AP4SXKL | reverse complement strand
AATGGCGAAGAGCAAGTTTGAACGAACAAAACCGCATGTTAATATTGGTACGATTGGTCACGTTGATCATGGGAAGACCTCGTTGACAGCAGCGATTACGAAATATTTTGGTGAATTTAAAGCTTATGACCAAATTGACGCTGCGCCAGAGGAACGCGCACGTGGAATTACTATTTCTACAGCACACGTTGAGTATGAAACGGAAAATCGTCACTATGCGCACGTTGATTGTCCAGGACACGCTGATTATGTGAAAAACATGATCACAGGGGCAGCACAGATGGATGGTGCTATTTTGGTTGTTTCAGCAGCTGATGGCCCAATGCCTCAGACACGTGAGCATATTTTGCTTGCACGTCAGGTTGGTGTTCCAGCAATTGTTGTTTTTCTTAATAAAGTTGATCAGGTTGATGATGCAGAACTTTTGGAGCTTGTAGAGCTTGAGGTTCGGGAACTTTTATCCAAATATGATTTCCCAGGCGATGATATACCAATTGTTAAGGGTTCTGCGTTGGCAGCTCTTGAGGATAAGGATAAAAGCATTGGTGAAGATGCTGTTCGTCTTTTAATGAGTGAAGTTGATAATTATATCCCAACCCCTGAACGTCCTGTTGATCAACCATTTTTGATGCCGATAGAAGATGTATTTTCGATTTCGGGTCGTGGAACCGTTGTTACGGGTCGTGTTGAGCGTGGTGTTATTAAAGTTGGAGAGGAAATCGAGATTATCGGTATTCGTCCAACGTCTAAGACGACGGTTACAGGCGTTGAAATGTTCCGCAAGCTTTTAGATCAAGGTCAAGCAGGTGATAATATAGGGGCTCTGCTACGTGGTGTTGACCGTGAAGGGATTGAGCGTGGTCAAGTATTGGCGAAGCCAGGATCCGTTACACCTCATACACGGTTTAAAGCAGAAGCTTACATTTTGACAAAAGATGAAGGTGGACGTCATACACCATTTTTCACGAATTATCGTCCTCAGTTTTACTTCCGTACGACGGATGTTACAGGTATTGTTACGCTTCCAGAAGGAACGGAAATGGTTATGCCAGGTGACAATGTTGCGATGGATGTTTCGTTGATCGTTCCGATAGCGATGGAAGAGAAACTTCGTTTTGCTATTCGTGAAGGTGGTCGTACTGTTGGTGCCGGTATCGTCTCTAAGATCATTGAATAAATAATGCTTGTT
>NZ_JBHIPA010000052.1:0-1208 GCF_042195845.1 Bartonella sp. AP4SXKL | reverse complement strand
GCAAAAAGGCATTGTATCTCCAGCATATTCAAGGAGATAAAACATGGAAACTCGCATTCCTGAAAACACACCATTCGAGACGAATTTTCTAGGAGAAACGTCTCTAGAAGAAAAATATTCACTCTTTCACACACCCATTTCATGGTCCGCAATCTTTGCGGGACTGGTGACGGCTCTTGCCACCTCAATCTGCCTCTCTTTTCTGGTCGCCGCTTTAGGCTTAAGCCAAATGGATTTCACTTCTTCAACCCCATTTGAAGGCTCTTTCCTCTCCTTTGGCGTGGGCTCTGTTATCGTTACACTGATTAGCCTAGCCTTGGGAGGCTTTGTAGCTGGACGTTTTGCTGAAACCTCAGGGATTCTTCATGGCTTTCTCACCTGGGCTCTCATAACATTGCTGATGACCCTCCAAGCCATCCACGTGGTTTCTAGTACAGCAAAGATAGGAGCTAAAACGGCTCTAGAAAACAGCTCCATGGTCCAACAAACCGTAGACAGCCTAAAAAACAATATTTCCCCTATACTTGCAAACTTAAACAGCGAAAGTCTTGAACAGTTTTTTGCAAAAAATAGTGACAATGATATCAATTTTGACCAACTTAGGAGTGAATTGCGCACCCTTCTCAATAAAAGCGACATTCCTGCTCTCAACCCTGATCGCTTAAAACAAACCTATCAAGCTGCACTCAATGATATTGGTTCTGCGATAACAGCTTTCAAAAATGATCCTTCTTACTATCGCACCACTTTAAAAAATCTTGGTGAGCGCCTGTCCGATCGTGTAGAAGATCTCACGACAAAATTTGATCGAAGTGATATCATCAAGGCCCTTGTGACCGATGGCATGTCCCGTTCGGATGCACAAACAGCAGCCAACCATGCTGTTCAACTCTATCAAAGCGCAGAGGAAAAAACCGAAAAAGCCATCAAAGCCCTTGAAGAACGGGCAGAAACACTCTCAGACAATCTTGAGGATACGATCAAGGGAGCAAAAAACACTGCAACTAAAGCCACAAAAACAGCCTCCAATATGGGGTGGTGGGGCTTTTTAGGAAGTCTGGTAGGCGCCATTATTTCCAGTGTTTTTGGCTATTATGGTTATAGAAGCCGTAAGGACACTTTCATGCTTTAAAACGTCTACCTGTCTTCCTTTAAAGCAAATACATAAAAAGCTGCACGCATAGTGCAGCTTTTTTGCAAAATTTTCT
>NZ_JBHIPA010000051.1:0-1294 GCF_042195845.1 Bartonella sp. AP4SXKL | reverse complement strand
GGGGCTGGATAAAATGATGTTCTAATCAATCTCGCGTTAATTATAATAAAGTGGCTCGCTACATCCACGGGCGCCTATTTTTTCATCTTCTACATAACGAGAATGCGCAAAATTCCGTACAAGATGATCATTGTTAGAGCCACCAGTCCAATCGCCTCCTCCCAACATAACATTTATGTCTACACGTAAACTGCTTCCTTGCTCCCCTGTATGCCATTTAGTCACTGGATAACAACCAGACAAATATTGCCAAACATAACCGCAACCATCCTCACAACCGATATGCGAAATCATCCGTCTATTGTTTGTATCAACGTGTCCTCCAGACGTCTTAAGAGAAGGCGCTTGATTGCCGACAATACTGGTTGCTTGATTACTTCCATACATGCTTGGCGAAAACTCATCACTCGTCAAAAATCTCTTACTAACAGACCAAAAATCAAATGCATGATCCGCATAGCTACGACTGGTCGTAATCGGAACACCATAGGCAGACTTTGCATTTACACCTGTCCCTGATTGAAGATAAATATCAACCCAAATATTATGCCACGGATTGTAAACCATCCCTTCTGGACTACTACGTGGGCGGTGATTTAAACACCAAACAGACTTGGGCAAAACATCCCCCGCTTGATAACCCGATAAGAGATGACCTTCAATCTCACCAACATCCGCACATAGCGTATGAAATCCACCGATCTTTTCAGAATTATCCTTTGTATAGCCATCAGGAGCCGTCGGATTTTGCGAAATTTCAAAGGATAGCTCATTCGTCTGATCTTTTAAGATGAGATATATATAATAATCCTTTCCTGCTTCAAGATCTTCGTCAAAAGTCATCCTTCCACGCCCTGGAATGCGGTAAAAGAGGTACCTACCCCCATTCTCTTCACCATGATAAAAGCGAAAACATGCCCCGTCATTGATCACAAGACCTTTTCTATTTTTCGGATTGGCTTCCAGAATTCTGTCAGGTTGATGAAAACGCACATTCTCTAAAAAATTAGTGGAAAGAGAACCTACCTTACCTTGAAGTTCAGAAAGACTGTCACTGTTCCTCTGTGCCTTCTCTTGAACTTCTGTCAATGCACTCTTCGCTTCTTCCGCTAAAGCTTTTGCCTCAGAGGCGGCTGTATTCGCAGAATTTGTCGTTGCTGTCACCGTGTCTAATGAACTCTTGACCTCTCCAAGCCCTTGCTTCGTCGTATCAGCTTCTTCTTTTGCTTGCTCCGCAACACTCTTCGCTTCTTCTGCTGTCGACTTCGCAGTCTCGGCTACTTCCTTGGCTTCT
>NZ_JBHIPA010000050.1:0-1430 GCF_042195845.1 Bartonella sp. AP4SXKL | reverse complement strand
CCTGTAATCTTTTTACCCCCAGCATCTATCCCAGAAATGATTATTTTCGGTCCACCTGTAATCACTAAGCCTGTTGCATCTAAGGTACTGCTTCCTGCATTTACTTTATTGACTGCGATTTCCTTAGCTAGATCAAATTTTATATTATTGTCTTCATCACCTTTTGTAATCGTAAGATTTGTACTTCCAGCGGAAAAATCTACCGCGCTGTCCATGATAACGCTCTTACCATCCTTACCCCCAACAGATAGTTTCCAACCACCATTTCTTACGACACTTTCTAAGTCTTTTAACTGTACAACATTTACTGCATCAGTAAGTTCACTACCAGCTGCTACACCTGTAATCTGCCGCGTTATGCCCTTACTAGAATTACCAACACTAACGGCACCCTGCGTACTTTTCCATTGCGCCTCGGCGCTTTGTGAAGGACCCTGCAACAAAGAAGTGTAACCCAAAGCAGAGGCAGCCCTATCAGATACAGAATCGCTTCCTAGAGCAACACTCCCTTCTGCCGTTGCTTCTGAATAAAAACCCAAAGCAGTAGCATTCTTTGCGGCTGACTTTGCACGATGTCCTATAGCAGTCGTAGCATATTCCAAAGCTTTAGAAACAGAACCAACAGCCGTTGAATAATCAGCCTTCGCAGTTGTATAATCATCTTTAGTATCTTCAGAACCTATTGCGATACTATGCTGGCCCAAAGAGTGCGCCGAGCGCCCTATAGAAATACTACTCAAACCTGTCGCCTCTGCTGCATACCCCAAAGCGATAGCATTTTTTGCTGTCGCCTGTGTAAAGGCACCTACACCAACACCATTATCAGCTGATACTGTTGCATTAGTACCAATACCAATCCCCTCATAATTTTCAACATCAGCTGATAAACCGATAGCTATCGCTCTTTCAGCTAACGCACGTGCAGCGTAGTAATAACAGTTTTTGCCTTCACAGTCTTGCTTATTGCCTATCGCAATAGACGACACAGAGGGCGCATTCGCCCCCTCACCCAACTCAATACCTCTGCCACCACCTCGCTGCAGTTGACTAACAGGAATGAGTTGTCTTGTTGTCAAAGCATTTGTCGTCAAAGCATTTATTGTGGAATTATTATCACTGTTACTAGAAAGAGTATTGATGAGAAAATTTGCGTAGTCACTGGCAACATCCACCTTAGGTGTCGTCGCAACACTCAACGCTGTTATATAATTTTCCTTTGATGCACTAGAAGCCTCTAAATCACTGTTATCGCCATCATAAGCAGAGATAACATTTTGTGGAGCTCCTACAACAGCGCTCTCGACACCTTCAAGGAACATTTTGCTTAAATCGACATTTGCCGAAAAACTAGGAGTAACATTCGATAAGAATGTAGCCGCTATAGCCAACGAAAGAACTTTAACAAAAGAAAAACGAGAACGTTTTAATTC
>NZ_JBHIPA010000049.1:0-1603 GCF_042195845.1 Bartonella sp. AP4SXKL | reverse complement strand
TGATCAACCGGTAAGGAAGCCGGATCATAACCATAAACATTACAATGGCAATGATGGTGAACCCTAAAAAAACCAAATGCTGCATCATAATGCTCCCTTTTTTTCCCTATCGCATTGATGTGAAATCATCATTTTTATTTTCTTCTCAAGCAAATGTTTCTAATTCCTTTACTGTTTCTTGCACGCCATACTGAAGAAAACTATGGAGAATTAAAATGACAGGTAAAGAAACAACAATACATGTCCAGACCCAAAACAGCAGTCGCATGACAAAATCAATAATGTGAAGCACTATCATAGGCACGTAATTGTGCAAAAAAACCGCAGATTTTGGAAGAAAAGCTGAAAAAACGACAACACCTGTGCTAAGTGCAACCATAACGAAGGCGATAGAAAAGATCATAAAATAATCTTTTTTTGAGAGAAGCAAAGATTCTTGAAAAGAAAAGGCACGCAACTGTGTTGCAAGAACTGTATTCTGTCCCCTACCCTCTGCCTGATTATGCCTCAAATTCTGCGCTGCACCCTTTTTTAATTTTCGCTGCGTCACCAATAACAAGATTGTCCGTTTTATCAACGAATAATAAAGTGCAACGATTGTCACCACGGTAGAAAGGAATACCATAAAAATTGCAGAACAAATAAAAATTGTCGTCCCTACGGCAGCCAACATTCCAATGATTAAAGAAGCGGTCACTTTCCCCCCCTATTGTCTTCTGTTAAGAGATTGGTTGTCTAGCTGTTGCTGCTCTGGCAAGGTTTCCCATTGTAGCATCATTTCCTTCACATCCCGTTTAAATACGGCGTTAAAGACAAAAAAGAGCGGACAAAAACCAAAAAGAACGCCAAAAATCATTTGCGGTAAGAGACATAAAAAAGCCCAAACACTATTCCACCCCGCATCAAGAACATGCTGAATTATAGGATTTTGGAAAGGGTGTTTAAGACTTTCCTGAAGTCTTTCTTGTTTCATTTGTCCCAGTGCTTGGAGCTGTTCTTTGGATATAACGTGAAAAAATTCCAAAGGATCCATATAGGCAGACGCGGAAAAAAGCACCAACAAGAGGATAGCCAAACAACAAATGATGATATAATCGCTTGTTGAAAGCATCATCCATTTTTTGAAAGTTGCCGATTGATCCAACACTGACTGTGATACAAAAGCCTTATCTCCCTTATGGGCAAATTGGTGTTGTGATTTATCTTCGATCATACGGATACTCCCCCACTTCTAAAATTCCCACTCTTCAATATTTGATAGCACGCCACCAGCGCGGTAAATTCGCTTAGCACCCTTCTCAGAGTAATGCAAGCACTATAAATCCCCTCTACGTATTTTATTCATTTGCCCTATACGCGCTTATACATGAAGCACTATACGTGAGGCACTTACAAGCCCAAACACCCCTTTTTCCAAGGTGGTGCCCCCATCTTGAAAGCCAAGCACGCGGCCAAGATCAACCTCAGTCCCAGATCAACCTCATTCATTGCCTCATCGAAAACTTCCTCAAGTACACGACACGCCCTACGCTTACCTCTTCCTCAAGAAATTTCAATCCCTTTGCCTTAAAATCCACCCCTTTGCCTCAATGCCTCGTTGTCA
>NZ_JBHIPA010000048.1:0-1786 GCF_042195845.1 Bartonella sp. AP4SXKL | reverse complement strand
TCCCCCCAATAATTGGAGCTTGCACGCAACAAAATTCCTTCTCCAGGGCGCCAACTCTCTAGCTGATAAGGACCAACGCAAGCAGAATGGCTTGCCAAATACCGGTTTCCCATATCACCATTTTTTTCGTGTTTCATGAGTGTCTCACGATCAAGCAAAGCAAGAGTACGACTAGTGGCAAAATGGCTAAGAATGAGCTCTGCTGGATAAGGTTTATCAAATTTCATCACAACCGTTTTGTCGTCCGGTGCTTGAAAAGCCTCATCAACGTTTTGTTCTGTAATCCCATATTCATTAAATGTCGCCGCAGTAGCCATCTTCAATTGAACAACCCGCTTCATGCTCCAAATAAGATCATTAGCATTCGCAGGACGACCATCATTGAACTTTAAACCATCACGCAAGTGAAAAGTAATCACCGTACTCTGATCATCACTTGAAACATCCCAACTCTTCGCTAAAGAAGGAACCATTTTAGCAGCATCATCTGTAGCAGAAACGACTAAATTATCACAAACATTAACAAGAACTTCATTACCATAACGGTCATTGATTTGTGCGGGATCAAATGTACTTATTGTATCAAGATTCCAAGCCATCACAAGCGTATCGGCAGGTGTTTTCGCTGAAACTTGTTGCACAAACATCCCCATTGCAAGAACAGCAGAAACAAAAGAACTGCCCTTTTTCAATATTTTTCTTTTCCCGTTCATAGAATTTTCCTTTTAAGATTTAAGGTTATTGTATAACTTCTCATGTGACAACATGCAAAAATGATAAGATCATGCTTAGAAAACACGCCTCCTAGAGGTAAAATATCAAAATCTCTAAAAGCAGCAGCCACTTTTCAAAAGCTCCTTCCCTCCCAAATACGTATAGAACAAACGAACATATGCAACGCAAAACGATCTGATTAAAATGAAGCTATCACGCACGATAGCACACGACATCACGGCACTTATAATTCAGAGCATATCAGACCAAAATCCTTCCTTGCTTCATTAAAAAGATTTCTTTTTCAAGTTTCTTCTTGCGATTTTCTAAAAAGTATCATCAAAGCGCTACTCTAATTGCTTCAAAAGCCTCAAAACAATTTGATATTTTGATGATCCTGAATAAATTTTTTCGTAACCATTTTCACCCTTCTTCAGAAGAAAATTCGAACTTTATTATAACTCCGTATCAAATAACAGCTTCGAACCTATAGATTATCATATTTTAAGTCATAAGGAATGTAACCTGAGGTATGAGAAGAGTAGCTTGATGTTTCCCCACGTACCCGCATACAACAGTTTTTCTCACCAAAACATTTTATAAAGTCCCCATTTTTTCAGAAACACTAAATTTTGCTTTATTCGTTACACCTGTCTTTTGCAACAAACAAATTTATTACTTTTTATACATATAAATTGAAATATCAAATATTAATATCTATATACGTAGAATTTATCGAAATAAATAACCTCTCTTCCCAATAGAATGTTTTGAAACAAAATTCTCTACACAACATGGTAATCCATTCCCGATAGAATTCAACGTATTGCAAAGTATTAAAGAGCTTTGCAATACATCAAATATATCATGACCATGTTTTTTTATATTTTATAAACCTGATACCTTTTTATTTTTCAATTGCACTATAAAAAATACGTGGTGCACTATTCCAAACCCATTTTTTGACATCAGGTGTCATCGCTACAGAAACATATGTCTGATAGATAAAAGCATAAGGCCCTTTCTGCATAAAATCACGTTGTAAATCAGCATACATTTGCGCCCGTTTTTT
>NZ_JBHIPA010000047.1:0-2322 GCF_042195845.1 Bartonella sp. AP4SXKL | reverse complement strand
TCCAGCACCTACACCCCAATGTCCCCCAGCACTCGTTGCAGATACGTTAGAGCGAAATCTTCCATTTTCAGACATATAACCAGCTCCAATAGCAAGTGCAGATTGACTGCGCCATACACCCGTACCAAGTGAAAAACTTAATTTTCCCGGTGTATCGTCATAGCTTAAATTAGATACTGCTAGACCAATAGCAGCAGCTTGTCTTGCTTCTTTCCGAACATCCTGAATAGCATAATTCAATGTCTCAAACTTTATATCCGTATAGGATTTCGACTCGTTAACAGCATCATTGACAAGACCACTAACTTTCTCATCCGTATACTTATTGGCATCTTCAAGAACTATCTTCATCTGCTCTTCAGTATAATCATGCAACTGACCGCCATTAACAGCTTGCTGAGAACCTGTTTCAATCTTGCCTGCCGCTACATTGTCTATCATAACAGGTTCGCTGTCATTGCCTCCTACTAACGTAATGCTATTGGTCTTTTTCCCATCACTATCTTTATCATAGTTAACAACGCCATCTGTTACGGCTACTTCAATATCTTTCACATGTTGATCTATCGTATCTACTTTGTCTTCAACCTCTTTTACCCTCTCATTCGTGCTCCAAAGCTGACCACCATTAACAACTTCTTGCGAGCCTTCTTCTATCTTACCATCCAATACATTCGTAATCTTACTCGACTTACCATCATGCTTCGCATCATACGCGCCTTCTTCTTCATTCCAATTCAAACCATTGCTCGCCACATTCTTCTCAACATCATGAATACGCTCGTTGATACTCGTCATACCATCACTGACACCATCAAAAGCTCCTGCTACATCATGATAGATCTTCTTTTCTGACGAACTACCATCAGAATTGAATTGTGAAACCTTGAATTCCGGAGCCCTCCATTCGCCACCTTCATAGCTAGCTCCTCCTCCTAAATACATCGCTAGCGTCTGATGCAAGGAATAAAGCTGATTGCCCGTAATCGCCTCTGTCGAACCTTCAGAAATATCGCCATCTAAAACTGACTTCAGTTTGCTCTTACTTCTTTTATCTCCCTTCCCATGAAGCGCTACAAACGCACTGTCTTCATCACTCCACAACAACGCATTCTGCTCAATATTGTCTGAAATCTCATTATGAAGCTTTGTAAATGAATTGCTTACACCAGCAAACGCTTCCGCAATATTAGGGTAGCTATGCTCTTCTGGACTACCATCATCATTAAATGTCGTAACTTTGAAAGTAGGTGCTACCCATTGACCATCTTCATAGTGAGCTCCACCACCAAAATAAGTCGCCAGCGTCTGATTCAAGGAATAAAGCTGAGAACCATTCACTGCTTCCGTCGAGCCTTCAGAAAGTGTCCCAGCTTTCACGCCAGAGAGACTACGTGCATCACCATTCATGTTTGAAATTGTGATTGCACTACCCTCTTTTTCATCACCTATCTTGATTACCTTCGTAGCATCATCCTGCTTAACAAGACTATCTCCTACAACTTTATTAATCTCACTCTGAAGCTCTTTGTGAATATTCGTGAATGAAGCCCCTACACCAGCAAACGCTTTGGCAACATCATCATAACTTTGCTCTTCAACAGCACTGCCATCTTCTTTGACGATCTTAACTTTAAAGCTTGGAGCATTCCATTGACCTTCTTTATATTCAGCGCCACCACCTAAATAAGTTGCAACAGTCTTATTCGTATCAAAAAGCTGAGAACCATTGACCGCATCACTTGAGCTTGCAGAAACCTCTCCATTGGAAAGAAATGTAATCTTACTCTTGCTTTCCTTCTCTCCATGCATCGCTACAAACGCCTCTGCGTCCTTATTCCACAACAGCGCATCGCCTTGAACTTCCTGAGTAATATTCGTGATGTTTTCAGTAAGTTCATTAAACTTATTCGTTAGGTTGTTATTCACATTCTTGAAATTCGTATCAATACCTTCAATGGCTAAACCAACATCACCATAAGATTTTTCTACTACCTCGCCTTTTGCATCAACACTGGATAATTTATAGGTTGGACCCGTGAAAGTACCATCTTTAAAGCTTGTACCTCCACCTAAGTATTTCGCAATATCCTGAGAAACCTTAGAAATCTGACCGCCATTAACCGCATCATGCGAATTCTCACTAATCTGACCTTCGGCAATATTATGCAAACCTACAGGTGTAGAACCCTTACCTTTACCCAAAGTCACACTCGCATAATTAGTGCTGCTATTATCATCACCTTGTTTATCATAGTGAACAACAGCCGATTCATCAGACTGAAGATTGTTAGAAAGCTCCTTCAGACTTTTATCAAGCTG
>NZ_JBHIPA010000046.1:0-2491 GCF_042195845.1 Bartonella sp. AP4SXKL | reverse complement strand
CACATGCTGAAACTCTTGACGTTGCCAACGAAGAAAAAGATATATCCGGAAAAACGTACGAGACTATTTATGTAAAAAACAAAGGAAAAATCACCGGTAGTACTGTAACTGTAATTGGAAATAAAAACACAAATACAGACACAGGTAGCGATAAATATGTTGTAACAGTTGAAGGTGCTAACAGTGCGCTTGAATTAAATAGCTTAAATATTCAAGGCACTGATTCTGATGTTCGTTTTGGTATTTCTGTAAAAGACGGCGCTAACATCAACCTGACCGGGGGAAACATTACAGCTTCTCAAACTGGCGTTTATATCGATGGTAGTAAGGATAATAGAAATATACTGCAAAATGTAGTAATATCAGATAATAAAAATGAAGCATCATCACTCCTTGGAATAAAAATAAACAAGAAAAGTTTTATCACTTTAGAAAATGTAACAGTTAAACAAGCACAAACTGCCATAGATGCATATGATTCCACAGTAAAAGTTTTAGGAGGATCATTTGATGCAGAAAAAACCGCAATATTTGCTCAAAACGGCAGCAACATCACTTTAACTGGCGATGCAAACATTACATCTAATGATGTTGGACTCTATGCGGCAGGTTCAAAGGCCATCATCGAAATGACAGGAGGGAGCATCACAGCGAAAGAGCAAGCAGTAAAGACAACATACGGTGGCCATATTATTGCTACAGATGTCACCCTAAAAACAAAAGATGTTTATGGAATTGGTGTAGCTTGTGAAGACCTTAGCATAATTGAATTACTTGGAAAGACAACGATTAATAATGCTTTCATCGGAATTCAAGTAATAGATGAGGCCACAATCAAGATGATTGGAGGAACCATTACAGCTTCTGCAGCTGGTGCTACATTCTTAAACAGTCACAGTTATAAATATGAAAACAAACTAGAAAATGTGACCATATCGAGTATTAAAGAGGATGTGCCACTGTTCTTTGGAATAAAAGCAGATGCAAGTTATATCTCTTTAAATAATGTAACAGTGACGCAAGCACAAACTGCCATAGAGGCATATGATTCCATAATAAACGTTTTAGGAGGATCATTTGATGCAGAAAGAACAGCAATATTTGCTCAAAACGGCAGCACCATCGCTTTAACTGGCGATGCAAACATTACATCTAATAATGCTGCTGGACTCCATGCGGCAGATTCAAAGTCCATCATCGAAATGACAGGGGGGAGCATCACAGCGAAAGAGCAAGCAGTAAAGACAACATCCGGTGGCCATATTACTGTTACAGATGTCACCCTAAAAACAAAAGATGGTTATGGAACTGGTGCAGTTTCTAGTGGCCTTGGTAGCATGATTGAATTACTTGGAAAGACAACGATTAATGATGCTTTCTTCGGGCTTCAAGCACAAAACGGTGGCGCAATCAAGATGACTGGGGGAACCATTACAACTTCTTCAACTGGTGCTATATTCTCAAACAGTAACAGTAGTGAAAACAAACTAGAAAATGTGACAATATCGGGTGTTCAAAAGGATGGGACACTGTACTATGGAATAAACGCAAATAAAAGTACCGTCACTTTAAAAGATGTAACAGTGGCTCAAGCAGCCACCGGTGTATTTGAAAAAGGTGTATTAGCAGAGAATGATTCGACAATAACAATCTCGGGAGGATCATTTCATGCACAAAATACAACAATATCTGCTAAAAGCGGCAGTGCCATCACTTTAACCAACAATGCAAACATTACATCTGATAACGTTGGACTCTATGCGGAAGGTTCAAACTCCACCATCAGCATGACGGAAGGAACCGTCACGGGGAAAGGTAATGCATTGGGTAATGCATTGGTTGCTGAAAATGGTGGACATATTACTGTTGCAGATGTGACCCTAAAAACAAATGATAGCGATAAGTCATCTGGTGTATTTTCTAATGGCGCAAACAGTGTAATTTTTCTTGAAAAAACAACGATTAGTAGTAGTGGAACTGGGCTTGCAGCAATCGATGGTGGTGCAGTCAACATGACGGGAGGATCCGTAGCAGCGAACGAAACAGCGTTATTTGCAATCAACGGTGGGCATATTGATTTGACAAATGTTTCTGCAACAGCAGAAGTTTCTGGTTTGCAATTCGTAACTCACCCTACTACCAAACAAGATGAGCTAAATGATCCACAAAAACATCATAGCAATGAAATCAATCTGACCAATGCAGAGCTTCATGCTGAAAATGGCACAGGAATTTTCATTAGAGCTTTCACTAACGCTAACATTAAAAATAGTGCTGATCTGTCAATTGGTACAGTTAATCTCACAAATTCAAAAATCCATGCCGACGTGTTATTAGGGGACGGCCTCTTTACAAAAAAAGAAAGCTTTTGGGAGGAGAAAAATATTAATGAGATCTCCAATGGCACCTTCACCTTAAGCGCTGATCATTCAACTTTAGAAGGCAGAGCGAATATTGCTAAAGACAGAAATGTACATTTTGATCTAAAAAA
>NZ_JBHIPA010000045.1:0-3022 GCF_042195845.1 Bartonella sp. AP4SXKL | reverse complement strand
CTTGTTGGTCATAATAGCCATAAGTCAAACTCTGTAGAAGAACGGGAAGGCTTTGGCATTCAGTTTGAAAAGAGCAACAGCGGTGCTTCTGTAGGTGTTGGAATTGCAAGCGCCAAAGATACCGGCGATCAATGGGAAAATACTTCCACACAATCACACATCACGGCACGCCAAGATGTGCAGATTACTGCTGACAATGATGTAAATATGCAAGCAGCCATTGTTTCGGCGGATCGTGATGTCAACATTGATGCCGGCAATAATATCACCCTATCAGAAAGCTATGATACCTCTAACGCAAAAGAAAAGCATGAAAAGTCTTTTGCTGGTGTGACAACTTCCGTTGATATCGGTGTCCTTGGCACGGTACAAGGACTAAAAGATGCCGCAGATCACATGAATAATAAGGATGGTAACAATACAGTTATTAATGGCATACTGACTGGCATGAAAATCAGTCATCTTTATAGTAAAGGCAAAACCTTTGTTAATTGGCTGACTGGCAATACGGGGGAAAAGGGGAACGTAACCAAAGGACTGAGTAGCTCATTAGGAGGATTGGGGGGCTCCACCAAGGATGCTCTTGCCAATATGGCTGGTGCATCTGGCAGTGTAACCGTGGGCTTTAAAACTGAGAAAACAGAAGCCTCTTCTCAAGTCTCCACAGCGGTGACAGATAGCATAGAAGGCGGACGCGCTGTTAACATGCAAGCCCACAAAGGCAGCATTCATGGTGTTGGCGCTGATATTATCGCTGGTACCAATCCAATCTATGTGCTGGAAAATGATGCACAGAGCGGAAAGATCACCATGGAAGCAGGTAAAGATATCATCTTTGAAAGTGCACAAAACACGCAAAGCACACAAAACAGCAGTGAAAGTGCTTCAATGAGTGTTGGCACCGGTTATGGCACGGGTGGCGCAGGGGCAACGGGCAGTGCTGCTTTTAGTCAAGGGGAAGGTTCCAGTGAGGAAGTTCAACACAAAAACAGCCATATTATAGGCACCGGCACTGTTCATACCACGAGTGGGGCAAACACCACATTGGCAGGCGCCGTGGTTTCTGGAGAGCGTGTAGAAATGGAAGTAGGGGGTGATTTTGCCATTACCAGCCGCAGTGATACGGGACAAACTTCCAGTAAGCAAAACTCTGTTTCTGTTGGGTTTGGTGCTGGACAAACGGGTGGTGGGGGGGCCATGAGCGCCTCTTTCCAAAAGGATCAATCCTCTAGTGATTATCATAGTGTTGTGGAGCAATCAGGCATCAAAGCGGGTGATGGCGGCTTTAATATCATAGTTAAAGACAAAACAACGCTGACCGGAGGTATTATTGAAAGCACAGCCTCGGCGGACAAAAACAGCCTGACCACAGGAAGCATTAGCACCAGTGATATCAGCAACAGTGCCCATGCTAAAGCCAGCAGCCATGGGTTTAGCATTTCTGGGAACGACACGATAAAAAACATTGCCAAGAATGTTTTAAATCACGGCAAAGCCAAGGATGGAGCAGAAGGGGAAACCAAATCTGCTATCAGCGATGGGACTATCATCCTTACTGATACAACTGGACAGAGGGCGATGGGGCAAGATGCTGGACAAATCATTGGCTCTCTCAACCGCAACACCGCAGCAGCACACCAAGCAGTAGGACAGCTAGATGTCGCACCGCTTGAGGATATATTGCGTAATCGTTTAGGTATGAGAAATAAATGGGTAGATGAATGGTTTGATATATGGGATGGGGTTCGTAAAATGGCATTTTATGTTGACCATCCAGTGGGTGAGGTTGCGCATGATGAAAATGGCAATGTCCTCTATTTAACCGATGAAAATGGAGAGTATATAAAAGGCAGTGATGGAAAATATATCACTCTGTATCACTTTTTAAAGCCAGAGGAAGAAAAGCATTTACAAAAAGGCCCTAATGGTGCTGTTTATATGTTCTACAATGGCATTTTTAATTCACCAGATGAAGCAGCCGGTAATGCTGTCCAATTGGCTGTTAATAAAAATGGTCCCCTTTATTTTACATACTTTCCCCAAGCTGATGATGTGCTGGTAGAATTAGGGGTAGCATATTATCAAAAGTTTTGGGAGGGTAGCACTTGGGGATTGAGTAATTCGACCAAGAAGTTCCAAGATTTTATCTATCGTTATGGCAATGACAATGCTATTGTTAGTGGGCATAGCCGGGGTACCTTAACAATACGCAATGGAGCAAATGACTTGCAAGAACATGGTATCCACAGTGTAGCCAAGAAAACAGACTTCTATCTTGTTGGAGCGGCTGCTCACATGCAATCGATGGCCAATACAGTAGATTATCTAAGCGATGGCGAAAAAAATTATATCTACATACAAGGTCATATGTTAGACCCCATTAGTACAGTGATTGGTTACAATTGGCCTACGGCTTATGGGGTACGTTCCAAACCATATGATTCATTACATCCGTTAATTCTACCCCTCAGAGAGATGGGGGGAGCGATCATCGGCTATAATCCTAGTACCCATAATTGTTATGCTGATGCAAGTGCTAAGTGTAAAAATGATTACGGTTCATTTGATTTTATAAAATTTTATTCCACGAGAACAGGGAACAAAAAATGAAAATACGATTTAACTTATTGAGCCTGCTCATTCTATTAAGTATTACTGGATGTGATATGGACAAATCTCCTCCAGGGGAAGTATATGGGTGGATCAAGCCAGGAGCAGACTTTACCGAGGTAGGAAAAGCCTTATTAGAATGTGGCATGCCACATCTTAATTATCTTGAGGCTGAAAATCAAAAGCTCAGCAATAATGATAATGCAACAATTTATGCTTGTATGATTCAAGCAGGATTCCGTGACAGATATGGCGGTCCATCTTGGTGTGTGAATCATTGGAGGGAAAACCTTCCGATTTGTCGACCAGGCGCGGTCATTCCGAAACGAAGTGTTGAAAAGCGCTTAAACAGCCCTTTTTGTAAAAGAAGTCCAGTACAACCTGAATGCAAACCTTAAGTTTTGTTTGTGAT
>NZ_JBHIPA010000044.1:0-3027 GCF_042195845.1 Bartonella sp. AP4SXKL | reverse complement strand
CCCATAGCTTCCACCGTCACGCCTGCGATCATTGCAGGGCGCGTGCAAGCAAGAAATAACGTATCTTCTGTTAGCTTATCGTGCTCTTTCATGGCTTTGAAAGGCTGGAGTTTAACTGGAAAACATTGCTGCGATTTGTGGTGCACCAAAGATAATGCCGATGCCAATACAAACAAAGAAAGCTTTACGCATTTCAACATAACCAGCAATCCATGCAATCCCAACACCGGCAATCGCAATGGTCGCGATTGATTTTGCAATTGGTCCTGTTAAAGCTTCAATTATTTTTTGAAGAGCACTTTCAATTTTTCCGAAGCCGCCTGCGGCAAATGCTGGTTCACTCAGTGCGATGAAGGCAATAAACAGCATCAATGCTGCTGTTAACCATTTCTTTTGTGTGTTGGGTAGAGTAGTTTTTGGTAAGATGTGTTCACAACTGAATGAATTATTCATGTTTTTCATGAAAAACCCCCTCGCTATTTTAAAGTTGAAAATTAAATTAATAGTTAAAATATTAATCTACCCTATAAAATGAAAAAACTATTTTTTCTACTATAAAATTAAAAATATTTAATCTTTATCTTAGATAATAGACAAAAATATAGTAATATTCAAAATGATACTTTTAAAATATCTTTGAGCAGCGCCTAAATATATTATATTAATTTATATTATTATTTTTTGATACTTTTATTTCAGTCAACATAATGAAAATTCTTTTTTTTAAAAGGATCAGAAAAGACAATAGAAAACCCTGCTTAAAAAGCACAAAATGTTTTATGGTCGAGCAAATTTCAACAACCATAAGATTGGCGAAGAGATCACGGAAGTTATATTCCCATTGACCATTATTGATAAAACGTTCTCTCAAGCGCTACTGAAAAATCAAGGCAATATTCCACTACGAAATTTATCAGAAAAAAGTTAATCATAATCTACACAGTCCTTAGTGGACAATTCTTGCAAAGAAAAATTATTGTGTTTAGAATTTATTTACTCGTATAGGTTGTTTTCTACAGCGCTGTATAATAGCGTGTTTCCTTGGTTATATGTTATTTCGCTTTGCTGTTGTTGTAGGTTGTATTAGGTTGTATTGCCATAAAAAACAGTTGTTTGAAGGCTTTACCATATTGAAAATCTTTTTTTTTTAATATAGCTTTGACCTTGACACGCTTTTTTCGAGCTATGAGTCGTTTCAAATAGAGGGAAATATAATGGCAAAAAAATAAAAACCCAACTGCGTTAACAGAAGGGTTTCTAAAATATCCGTACTACATATACGGTAAATTAAATTAAAACAATAAAGTAATTCCCAATTTAATTTATCGTGATGCATTCTGCAAGAGAAATTTTGTGGAAAAAGGGTATTTTTAACATTTTTTTTGCCTCCAATAGAGAGGTTTTAAAAATTATGGTTAAGAAAACATTTGGAAGACGAATAGATGCACATCATATAGAATTTAGAAAATTAGCAGAAACTGCTGAGATTGGTTCTGTAAGTCGTGGTCAATTGATTGGATTGGCTAAAAACATGAAAAAAACTGGTTTAGTTAAAAAACCAGAAGGCGAACTTCTTCTTGAGTTACTGGATACAGCTTCAAGAGATTCATTTGAAAAAGGAGGAGTTCCTATTGTTTTCAAAAGCAATCAACAACTTGGTTATGACATTAGTCGTAGTGAAGGACGCGTTAGTCGATTGCTTTCATCTCTCTATGATTGTGGTTTTATTGTTATGCGGGATTCTGGAAACTTTAAACGCTATCCTATACGTAACCATAGTAATGGTATCGTAACAGCTTGCGGTATTGATTTACGTATTCTTGTTGCTCGATATCATGAACTTAAGCAAAAAACAGACGAAGCTATGGAAGCTTATGATAAAAAGAAGGAAACTTTGCGTTATTTTAGGGGATTGGTGCGTCAAATTAAAACCTCTTACGCTGAAATGGAAGTGACACCGCTTATGGCATTGCTTTTTTCTAGAATGCAAAAAATTCTTCATATTATTGGTCGACCAACAAAAGCATCTTTTGAAAAATTACAAAAGGCATCCCATCTTTTTGAATGGATTTTACAGCGTTGTTTTAAGCTAAAAACATTAAAAACGACATACAGATATGCCTCCAATGACATACACATAGAACATACAACCCCTAACTATAATTGTAATTGTAACAAAAATGAGTGTTCAGAGTTATCTGAACACACTCAAATCGTTAATGTGACCTCCGGTCACGATAAAATGGCTTATGAAAATATAGTAAACGGCAAAACCGAAGCATCACTTCCCTCAAAAGGTAGTATATTGCCTCAAATTAAGCCGGAGATACTAGAAAAGGCTTTACCAAATACCGTCTTGTTTTCTGAATGTAGTTTCCAAACAGAAAGCGATTTGATACATTCTATGTATCCTATGTACAGAATGATTAAAGTTTCAGAACATGCCGCTGAACAAGCTACAAAAATCATGGGGCTTAAAAAAACAGCTCTGGCAATTGCCATCATTTTTGAAAAATATGCTAGAGGACTTGTAAAATCACCAGGAGGATATCTCCGCGGCATGATTGATAAAGAAAAAAAGGGAGAATTATATCTAGAGCGTTCTTTATTCGCTTTATTGAAACAAGCTGATCAAGAAGAAATAAATAGTTTAAACTTAGAAAAAAATCAGAAAATAAAGCTAAACGAAGAAAAAAGCTCTTTGTTTGAGTTTGAACTCAATAAAACGTTAAATAATCTAACAATGTCAAAATTTGCATAAGTACAATTAATCTTCATTTTTTAAAGACGTAAAGGAATTCGAAAATAGTAAAAATTTTTGATTTTGAAAAAGGAGAAAGAGATAAATGATCAACTTATCCTAGCGGGGATAACTTTCTAGAACCTCTTCCTCCAAAAAAAGATATATACAAGATATTTTTATTTAGCAATTATTTTATTAGTTCCTTTATATTTTTTAATGAGAGGCTATCCGCCTCTCAAACTCTCTGGAACGCTCACCAAAATCATGACATCAGACCCGCGTTT
>NZ_JBHIPA010000043.1:0-3514 GCF_042195845.1 Bartonella sp. AP4SXKL | reverse complement strand
CAGTTTTAAATCAAGGCTGTAAAAATAGCCTATTCATTCTATTCAATTTAACAAAAAGGGCAGCACAGTATGCTGCCCCTTTTGTACATTAAAGTCATCCTTTTTCCTTTTAAAGCACCCTCCCCTCTTTATACTTAGTTCTTTACGAAAATCTCCAAGACAAGACACAACAAACGCAACAGAGCACTTCCATCCCCAGTGGATGAAGAGTACTTCCTACTTTGAAAAAAAGAGAAGTCTATTAGAAATAAATTAATACCACTGTGTTGAAAGATGAAAGCCCACTTTAAGCCCAAGTAAGTTAGCTTTTTTACTAGCTTCTTCTACATCCTTTTTTGTTCCCTCATAACCCCAATTTGCGTCATATAATAATCCCTACCATCACGTAAAAGATGTTATGGTACCACTATATCAGTATCTCACAATATTTCTCTGAATAATAATATTCAAAATTATAATTCTTTAAATAAAATCCATTATAAATACATTTTGTATTAGACATAATTAATATCAATTATTTTTTAATTTTGACAAAAAACCAAAAATGTCTTACCAAATAAAAACAATTACTGAAAGTAATAACAACTATCCATTTTCACTTCTTCTTATGAAGTTCGCGGGGAAATGAATATTTTGGGGCTCTCATAAGGAGAATACTAGTGTATAAAACATCCCTTTTATCATGTACGGCTGCAGCCGCTATTATCCTGTTCAACATCCAGTTCAGTGCACATGCTGAAACCCTCGTAGTTTCTGAGGGAAAACAACAAGAAGTATCCGATAAAACCTACGAAACTATTCACGCAAAAGACGGTGGCAAAATCATTGGAAAACATTTAACCATTGTTACGAATAAAGATATAAACCAAGGCACAAACCAAACCGTCTATGCTGTAACAGCAGAAGGTGCTGACAGTGCGATTGAGTTACTGGATGGCACAACCATTAAAGGCACTGGTTCTGGTATTTTCTTAGGCCTTGAAGCCAAAGACGGTGCTACACTTCAAATGACTAAGGGAACAATTACATATTCTGGAATGGAGGCCTCCTCATCTGGCATTTTATCTAGCACTGGTGCTTCCTTTTCTGACAGTAAGAGTAAAAAAAACAAGCTGGAAGACGTAGTAATATCGAGTGAAAACGATAACAGTTCACTATCCTTAGGAATAAGTGCTAAAAACAGCACAGTAACCTTGAACAATGTAACCGTTACTCAAGCACTAAAAGGCATATTTGCAGATGATCACTCGACAATAACAATCTCTGGAGGATCACTCGATGGGGAAACTGATGGGGTATATGCTGGAAACGGCAGCATCATTACTTTAAACAACAATGTTACAGTCGCATCATCTAAGGGTAATGCACTCCATGCAGATGGTATAGAATCCAAGGTCACAATGAAAGGAGGGACTGTCATAGGAGGAAATTTGAATGGACATGAAAACGCATTACTTACAAAAAATGGTGGACGTATTGAAATTACGGATGTTACTCTAACAACCGATAACTTCGGAAACGGTGCAAATGCCCATGGCTTTGGAAGCATAATTGAATTAAAAGGCAAAACAAGCATTGAAAAAGTTAGAGACGGACTGAGAGCAGAAAAAGGTGGTAAAATCACCAGCGAAGATTTAACAATAACTGCTTATGAAAACCAAGAATACGGCACTTCTGGTATAATAGCCATTGATCCCAATAGTGAAATTCAATTAAAGGGGCATACAACCTTTGAAAAAGTTTCGTACGGTCTTGGAGCCTTTAATGGTGGTAAAATTACCAGCGGAGATTTAACAATAGTCGGTGGTAAAGCAATTAATGACAACCCCAATGAAGCACGATCTGGTGTATGGACATCGGGCTCTGGGAGTGAAATTCAGTTAACTGGCAAAACAACCATTCAAAATTTTGATGAAGGTCTTTATGCAGATGATGGGAGTAAAATCATTACCGGAGATTTAACAATAATCGGTGGTGAGTCCGAAGCAGAAACCGTTGGTGTAAGCACTTGGGAGGCTGATAGTATAGTTGAATTAAATGGCAAAACAACTATTCAAAATGTTGGTATTGGTCTCGCTACTGGTGAAGATGGCACAATTAAGATGGTTAATGGCGCTATTGATACTAATTCTAAAGGTCTAGATACCCAATCCGATACTCCTCAGAAGGGGAAGAAAAATACAATAGAAGCAAAAATGGCTGCGCTGGTTGTAATAAATGGCGGACATATTGATCTGACAGATGTTTCTGCCACAGCAGAAGTTGCCGGTTTACAATTCGCAACTTTCTCCGATGATAATCCAAATGGCTCGCATGATCCACAAAAATATCATAGTAATGAGATCAATCTGACCAATGCAGAGCTTCATGCTGAAAATGGCACAGGAATTTTCATTGGAGCTGTTGTTGAAAAAAGTATCGAAGATACTACAGTTCCATCAATCGGCACAGTCAATCTTAAAAAATCAGAGGTCCATGCCGATGTTTTACTAGGAAATGGTATTGCTTGGGACAAAACGTCATGGAAAGATAAAGATTTGTGGGATGGTAAAGAGGTTAAAGCGATCTCCAACGGCACCTTCACCTTAAGCACTGATCAGTCTACTCTAGAAGGCAGAGCAAATATTGCTAAAGACAGAAATGTGCACTTTGATCTGAAAAACGATACAAAATGGACGTTGAAAATCAGCAAAAACGAAAAAGATGATGATGGCAATCTCCTTGATATCGCTCAAAGATCTCGTTCTGATATTTCCACGCTTAATCTCGATAACAGCTCCATTGTTTTTGAGAAACCAACAGAAGAGCATTACCAAACATTGCATATAGGTTCTGGTAAACCAGACACGCAAGAAGTCTACAATGCAACGGGTGATGCAAAGATTTACTTCAATACGGCTTGGAGTGATGGTGCTGCAATAAATGACCAAAAAACCGATAGACTTTTGATCCATGGGGATGTCTCTGGCAACACATCAGTTTATGTCACGGGGCACTTAGAAGAGAACAATATCGAAGCAAATACCTCTGCTGCTGCCAATGTCCGTGGTCTTTCACTTATTCAAGTTTCTGGAAAAGCAGAAGAAAACTCTTTCAAACTGGTAAATGGCTATACCACAAGAGGTGGCTTACCGGATATGTATACACTACGTGCCTATGGACCAGACTCAAGCCAAGGAAAAGCCGATATTGCGCAAAACCTCTTTGATGAAAAGAATGAAAACTTCTGGGATTTCCGTTTGCAACCCGAACTGCTTGACTCCAATTCTGGTTCAAATCCTGATCCTGAAACAAATATCCCTACCGTTGCCCCTGTACCACAAACAGCAAGCTATTTGGTCATGCCAAATGCTCTCTTCTATAGTGGATTAACGGATATGGCTAAACAAAATGCACTTTTAGCCAATATCAGAACATCTGTCTTAAGAAAAGAAGAAGAAAAACAAACCGGTTTCTTCCTCTATACTTACGGAAACACAGGAACCTTATCTTCTGAACGCGGACCTCTCAAATA
>NZ_JBHIPA010000042.1:0-3519 GCF_042195845.1 Bartonella sp. AP4SXKL | reverse complement strand
AAGAAGTGCTGTTTGCATCAGGAGCATTCATTGAAGCTGGAACTGTCATGGGGAAAATTACAGCATCACAAAAATATACCCCCCTTAATCCAGCAGCAGCAGATGGCAGTCAAATCCCTGCGGGGATTTCTTTTGCCACTATTGACGCAACAGAAGCAGATCAACGTGCCGTGATTACAGCACGCTTATGCACTGTAAAAGCTTCTGAACTGCTATGGCCAGATGCCATCACGGATGAGCAAAAGAAAGCAGCCATTCAGTCTTTAGAAGACAAAAACAACATTCTATTGCGATAGGAGAATGCACACATGGATATGAATTTTTTTAAACATGATGCTTTCTCAAGCATCACAATGATGAAAGCCATTGAAAACTATGAGTTTCAACCTGGTCTTGTAAGCTCTCTTAATCTTTTTGAGGAAGTTGAAACCAGTACCACAGTGGTTGGTATTGAACGGCGTGATAATACATTTTCGCTTATTCAAACCAGTGAACGTGGCGCACCTTTGACAGAAGGTGATAGAGAGGGTCGTAATCTTCGGTTTTTCAAAACAACACGGATTGCCAAAAGTGATACCGTAAAATCAGAAGAAATCCAGAACCGTCGTGAATTTGGCGCAGAAGATCAGTTAGAGACAGCAATGAAATATATTGCCAAGAAACAAAAGAAACTGATTTCTGAAATCGAATTGACATGGGAGAATATGCAACTCGGCGCTGTTCAAGGTGTTGTCCTTGATGCTGATGGCTCTGTTATTGTCGATTGGTACAAGGAATGGGAAATCGCACCACCAAAGCCGATTGATTTTAAATTAAATAATGAGACAACCAATGTTGCTGACAATGTTGATCAAGTCATTATGAGGATGATTGAAGCTTCAAAGGGAGCGTTTTCTGATCGTTCACGCATTATTGGGCTTTGTGGAAATGAATTCTTTTCCAAGTTGAAAAACCATAAAACAATTCGTGAGACCTATTTAAACACAGCCTTAGCACAAACACTCAATAGCGCCGGAGGTGTTGCAACACCAAGCGCTCTTGGATCAGGGAGCTTTGGCAGTTTTGACTTTGCAGGCGTAACTTTCATTAATTACCGGAGTATTCACAACTATAATGTGAGTGCGAAGGCTGGAACAAAGCGCGCCATAGGAATTAAGCCTGATGAATGTCAATTCTTTCCTGTTGATGCGCCTGGTGTATTCCAAAAAACCTTTGCACCAGGGGAAAGCTTGGATTTTGCTAACACCGTTGGAAAACCTCTCTACACAATGCTTATCGTCGACCACGACCGTAATGCATGGGTAAAACCGGAGGTCTATAGCTATCCGCTTTACATCTGTACACGCCCAGAAATGCTGTTTAAAGCCGTGATTGGAGCGAAATAACATGCGATGGCACGGGCTGCTAAACCAAATGGTTAAAGATGTGCGCAACACTTTTGGGCAGCCCATCATCTACACGCGAAAGGACAACCAGCAATCTTTTCGTATCACAGCGATTTACGGCATTAAGCATTCAGAATCGGACGCCGGTGGCAGAATCCCCACCACAATTGCAAGAAAGGAACTTGATCTTTGTATCAATGACATCGGGGGAATACCACCAAAACCTCAAGATAGTATTGTGGTCCTCTCTCCTGAAAACAACAAAGTCCCCTCTTCTCAGGAGCATTTCATTGTGATAGATGTCCAAGCTTTAGAATCCGGTATGTATAAGCTTATCTTGCGGGAGAAAAAACAATGAGGAACCTTTGTCTTGTGTGTTTCAAAATCAATAAGGCTGCCCAAGAACCCGGATTACTGCTGCAAACCTTGGATTTGGAATAGCACTAAATCGGTAATTCCATGGTGCGCCGGTACGGTGACTGATGTGACATCCTTGGTATGTTATAGTTACTGATGCAATTCTTGCCCAAGTAGTCCTTTCATTATCTTCAGGGCTTTCAAATACAATAGCTTGATTTGTTACTAAAAGACGTCCTAAAATTGGAGTATTTTCGCCAATATCAAAGGTAACGCGTTCTTGAACTCCCAACAGTTTTTCATTTTGTACTAAACGATAATCATATTCACTTGCGTCAAGTTCTTGAAACATTTCACATGCTTCCTCAAAATTAGAGGGAGGAATATCTGATTGCCACAGAGCAACTTCTTGCTCAAAGCTTTTTTCCTTTTTTGTCTCACGATAGGCAATAATAACAAAAATTAAAACAATAAAAATGGGTACTAATAACCATGGCGTAATAGTTACTGTTACCACAATGCCTCCAATCAGTAGAGCACAAAGAAGAACGATCTGTACCCTCTTTTCTAACCGTTTTTTTTCAAGTTCCGGCGACATTTTATTAACCACTGATAAATCAGAAGAAGGATGGATATGAGGGGGAGGCATTAAAACCTGTTCTGAAACTTTTTCTTTAAAACGTTTGTTGCGTTTATCTTGCCAATGAACAAAAATAGACAATGCAATAAATGCAAAGAAAATTAACCTGAACCATCCCCAAAAACCTAGACCAACATTTTCGTCTGACTTTTTATCTTGAACATGGGTACTTTTCTTATCAGTATTCTCAGGTAGTGCCTTTGTCACGCTTTCATTTTGAGTAGCAACATCTATTAATAAAGTCGAGGAGGAGGAAAAAATTTCATTATTGTACGCAACTTGATCTGGTTTGATTTTGTGAAAAAAAAACGCACCTAATATTGCAGAGCCGAGAAATAATAAGACTCCAATACCAAGGGTTTTCAATCCATTTTTACGCCATTTTTTTATACACACTAAAACAAGTCCGACAACCATCGCCGGTAACGACAACAAACATACGATCATCGCAATTGTATCAAGTATGTCGAGCATTATTGTCCCCTCCACTATAAATAAAAAACTAAGCTGGAAAATTTAAAGTGAGTCGACAAATAAAGTAAATATGTGCTTATGATTTTTAGAAAAAAGTGATATTATTATAGGAGTATGAATAATCGAAACAGGAACCTAACGAACACCTTAAATACTAAGCAGATAAGCTACCGAGATAGTTTATTTTCGCACATTAAAGGCTTTGACTCATTGTATGTTACTCGCATATAGTGATTTTGTGGGGTGTGGTTATGCTATAACACACCTTCATAGGAAAGCATAACGACGGACTTACTACCGTGTTTTTCAGTGCTCGGCACTTTCTAATTAAAGAGTCAATGAAAAACGTCTAAGTAGTAAGGAGTTCACCATGAATACTCTATAGAAATTAAAGAACAAACTATTGGCCAAGTAAACAGTTCAAACTGTTAACGCACGTGAATTATATTGCGTTTTTGGAAATAAAGTCTGAATTTAGAAAACGGTGGAAAAGAAAAAGAATACCACATTACATTAGACATGGCTAAACATCTTTCGATTATAGAGCGTAATGACAAAGGGCATGAGGCACGTCAATACTTTAACAAGTGTTCAAGGCATTGATTTATAATCATAATCTAGCGTTATTCATATTGAATGAGAACCCTGAATAACGTAAGATTC
>NZ_JBHIPA010000041.1:0-4343 GCF_042195845.1 Bartonella sp. AP4SXKL | reverse complement strand
TCAATGCGCAACTGTCTCACAATTTCTCCCTTCATGGTGATGTAAGTTATCAACAAAAGCTTCAGAAAACTGGTATATCTGGAGCAAATTTCTCAGGCGGCATACGCTATCAGTTTTAAAACAAGGCTGTAAAAATAGCCTATTCATTCTATTCAATTTAATAAAAAGGCAGCACGATATGCTGCCTTTTTTTATTCTTGACACCCTTTCATAAAAAGATCGCTCGAATAGCTTTTGTTCTTTATCCTCCCAAGATCATCTCCATCAAGATTTATTGATTGACAAGGCTAGGTATTGTTTTTGATGCATACCAGATTGAAGTAGTTGCTCGTACACAGGCAAAAAAGCGCTTTCGTTATAATCCTGAAAAGACAGCTGTGGAAGGTCTTGCCAATTTGCTGGAATTGGGGAGCGTGAAATGCGTGTAGCAGTCTTTGCGCAAAAGAATGAAAATATGCACTAAAGCGGGTGGTTATGCTTAAGGGTGAGAATAAATTCAGTGATTTTGAGAAATCTGCCCCTTACGCTGTCTTAGATATTGAATGGCATTTATCTCTCATAAACAAAAATGTCGCAAAGCGCTTCATCTCCAAGTGAAAGTAAAACTTTCAGAAAAAACACCTTATATGTATTTATTGATAAATCATATATGTTTATTGATAAATCGCGCTTGCTTCATAAAATCCCCTTCCCCTTTTTCTCAAAGCAAAAAGAAAATGTAAAGTTTTACTGTCGTAAGTAAATAAAAAGCACAAGCTACTATTATTTTCCTCTTTACACAGGAAACATACTGCAAAATATTTCTTTACGCAGATAATTTAATTAAATACACCCAAAAAACAAAGACATCAACCACTTTATCAAAATACTCAAGAAGAAACTAAGATTTATAAAAGCATCAATCAGTACTCTTTAGCATATTTATAAAACACATTACATCCAATATAAAACACCTCAGATCTAAAATTAAGTAAACTTTTTTAATTTTTGCTGACGGCTGTTCCCAACGATGCTGTCCCCCCTTTATTCTCCTTAATGCATCAAAATATATGACAGTACTGTGATAACATTAAAAAGTACAAACAAACAACGATCATTTGCTTATAATATTGTATTT
Source organism: Bartonella sp. AP4SXKL (assembly GCF_042195845.1). NCBI lineage: Bacteria > Pseudomonadati > Pseudomonadota > Alphaproteobacteria > Hyphomicrobiales > Bartonellaceae > Bartonella > Bartonella sp. AP4SXKL. The sequence goes on along the minus strand of NZ_JBHIPA010000041.1, from coordinate 3,226 downwards.
AAATATCATTTTAATATTTTTAATTATATATTTAATACGTAATAACTAAAACTATAAATATAATATGACTTAAATGTAAATATATACATTAATTATTATGTTTTTTAATTTGACTATAAGTAAATTATAAAACTATAAGTAAATTATAAAATAGTGAGCAAGAAGAATATTTTTATAGACCATTATTTATTTTCTTATATTGTTTGTTCTTCTTATAACAAGTGGAGATATGGCAAACAGAAAAAATATTTGTAGCTTAGTTTTAAGTGAGGAGAACATAAATGTCTAAAAAATCTCTTTTATCGCATACAGCAACTGCAGCAATTCTATTATTTGGGACCTACCACAACACACAAGCGGAAGAACTTAAAGAACTTAAAGTTTCTGATGGAAAAAAAATGGAAGTCTCTAAAGAAAGCTACGATAATATTTGGGCAGAAACAGGTGGAAAAATCATCGGCAAGAATTTAAAGCTGGGGAGTACCTCTCCAACACCACCATCTGTTACAACCGTTGTCACCGTTAAAGGATCCGATAGTTTGATTGAATTATCGGACAATACCATCATTAGTGCTCCACTTGGAACTAAATCTTCCTATGAATACGGCGTTAATATATCGGACAACGCTACATTCAAAATGACAGGAGGTTCTATCAATGTTGATAAAACCGCTATTCAGCTAAATGCGGGTAACGGAAATATGGAAAATGTCACAATAACAAGTGAAAACAGTGAACCCTATAACGCAATAAAAGCTGAAAAAAAAAGTAAACTCACTTTGAAAAATATAACTGTTAAAAAAGCAAAAAACAGCATCTTTGCAGATAACCAAACTCAAGTAACAGTTATCGATGGATCTTTTGAGGCAAACGAAACAGCAATCAATGCTCGAAACGGTAGTATCATTACTTTAAACAATAAGGCAAAAATCACATCACTTAACGGTGATGGGCTCAATGCCATTGGTGAGCAATCAAAAATTTTTATGACAGAGGGAACTGTTACCGGTAGCAATAGTGTATTATATACAAAAGCTGGTGGATATATTAATGTTAAAGATGTTGTGCTCACAGCAAATGGTAAAGGAACAAAATTCGGTGCATTTGCAAGAGGTTCCAGCACTATTGAATTGAATGGTAACACAACAATTAAAAATGCTTCGATCGGTGTTAAAGCCGAAAGTGATAATGCGACAATCAAGATGACCGGAGGATCGATTGAGGTCACAGGAGACAAAGCAGTAGGTGCATCATTTCTTAACACCACCAGCAAAGAAAACACGCTGAAAGATGTAAAAATATCAAGCGGAAATGATGACTTTCTTATGGATAAAGGAATAAGTGCTGACAAAGGAAGTATTGTCACTTTAAATAATGTAACCGTCACGAAAGCAAAAAACAGCATCTTAGCAGATAACAAATCTCAAATAACAATCACCGGCGGATCTTTTGAGGCAAAAGGAGAAGCAATAATTGCTCAAAACGGCAGTAGCATTACTTTAAACAATGGTGCGAAAATCATTTCATCTGAGCATAATGCGCTGAGTGCCATTGGTGAGCAATCAAAAATTTTCATGACAGGAGGAACTGTTACTGGGAGTAATAATTCATTATATGCAACTTTGGGTGGATATATTAATGTTAAAGATGTTGCACTCACAGAAAATGGCGAAAGCTCAGTTACAGGCGCATCAGCTGAGGGCCCAAACAGCGTCATTGAATTAAAAGGAAAAACAACGATTACGAAGACTCTCTTTGGTCTTCATGTAACGGATGGAGGCAAAATCACAAGTGAAGAATTAACGATAAAAGGGAAGAAAACAAATATTGAGGGAATCGAACTGCCCAGCATGGGTGTAAATGCTGCTGCAAATAGCGTCATTGAATTAAACGGAAAAACAACGATTGAAAAAGTTGATTTTGGACTTGTCGCATCCAATAGCACGATTAAGATGATCAATGGCGCTGAAAACAAAATAGATGCAACACTAATTGCACTAAAGATAAACAGAAATGGACATATTGATCTCGCAAATACTTCTGCAACAGCAGGGGTTGCTGGGGTGAATTTTACAGATTTGTCTAAAAATAAGTTAAATGGCCTAAGTAATAGTAATCCACAAGATTGGCAAAACAGTGAAGTTAATTTGACCAATACAGATCTGATCGTTGAAAATGGTATTGGAATAAATACCGATGAATCAATGGGAAAAATTAATCTCAAAAATTCAAAAATCCTTGCAGATACGTTATTCAAAAACATAAAGCAGAAGACAAAACCTGTTGAAATGTTTACTTTAACCGCAGACCATTCTGTCTTACAAGGCGGTGTAAGAAATGACGAAAATGGGCAAACACGCTTTGATCTGAAAAACGACACAAAATGGACGTTGAAGATCAGTAACAATGAAAAAGATGCTGATGGAAAACTACTTGATATTGCTCAAAGATCTCGTTCCGATATTTCTACGCTTAATCTCGATAACAGCTCCATTGTTTTTGAGAAACCAACAGAAGAGCATTACCAAACATTGCATATAGGTTCTGGTAAACCAGACACGCAAGAAGTCTACAATGCAACGGGTGATGCAAAGATTTACTTCAACGCACAATGGAGTGATGGAGCACCCATCGCCGATCAAAAAACCGATAGGCTTTTGATCCATGGGGATGTCTCTGGCAACACATCAGTTTATGTTTCAGGACGCGTAGAAAAGAACAGTAGTCAAGCAAATATCTCTGCTGCTCCTAATGTACGGGGGCTTTCACTCATTCAAGTTTCTGGAAAAGCAACTGAAAACTCTTTCAAACTCGTAAATGGCTATACCACAAGAAATGGTTTACCAGATATGTATACACTACGTGCCTATGGACCAGACTCAAGCCAAGGAAAAGCCGATATTGCACAAAACCTCTTTGATGAAAAGAATGAAAATTTCTGGGATTTCCGTTTACAACCCGAACTGCTTGGCTCCAATTCTGGTTCAAATCCTGATCCTGAAACAAATATCCCTACCGTTGCTCCTGTACCACAAACAGCAAGCTATTTGGTTATGCCAAATGCTCTCTTCTACAGTGAATTAACCGATATGGCTAAACAAAACGCACTCTTAGCCAATATCAGAGCATCTGTCTTAGGAAAAGAAGAGGAAAAACAAACCGGTTTCTTCCTCTATACTTACGGAAACACAGGAACCTTATCTTCTGAACGCGGACCTCTCAAATA
>NZ_JBHIPA010000040.1:0-4624 GCF_042195845.1 Bartonella sp. AP4SXKL | reverse complement strand
CAAGATTTGGTAGTGATGATGATTATTTTCGTGATGAGTATGAGGATGTTGCGTAAATAAAATAGCAGGTGCGGGGGCGCCTGCTTTCAGAGAGCAATGTAAAAACAAAGGTATTAAAATTTCCATTAAACTCAATAAAACATGGAACATAACTGAAATTATAGGTGTTGGAAATGCTCAATCATGATGATATCGAAAGTGTTGAATTTTGTTTTACTGTAAATGGTAAAAAAATAAAATTTGATAAAGAGACTAATGATAAATTAAAGGAAAATATAGATTGGGAGAAATTTTTATCGCAATTATTCGTTGATAAAGAATAATAAGCCCTCTGGGACAAATGCATGTATTTTATAGGGGATATAAAAATGCCAAAAATTTTTATTGTATATAATAATCATACTATTTTAGAACAAACTGAACGTATTCTTTTTAAGCTTGGATTGGAACCATACGTTCTGAAATTTGGTAGTGATGATTTAACTACTATTGATGATTTTAAACAAGAAATTAGTATGCAAACTAATTCTCCAAAATTTGGTATTGTGTTACTTACTCCCGATGAGATTGGCTATGCAAAATCTGCTGATAAAAAAGACGCACAACCGCGCGCTAATAAAAATGTTATTTTTAAAATGGGTATGTTGTTTCCTATAATTTCTTGCAGAAATATTGCTATTTTAAAACAACGAGATGTTGAAGTGCCTTCAGATTATGAAGGGATTAATTACATTCCTTTTAATGAACACGTAAAAGAGACTCTCCCAAAACTTATTGAACTATTAAACACAGCCGGATTCAATTTAGATATACTTAACAACTGAATTTTTTTTGCATGAAGTATACGCACAGTATCATTTGAAGCGTCATAAATTGCAATATCAGAAAAAACGATCATTTTTTATGAACGAAAATTGTATATTTAATTCCTATTTTTTCTATGCAATAATATATCAGTTTTAATCAAAAATAACCTTTTTACTGAAAATGCCAAAATTTTATGCTTATTTACGTGTTTCTCGTGATGGACAAGATACAGAAAATCAAAAATTTGGATTGTTAGAATATGCTAATAAAAATGGCTTTGCTCCACTTTATATTGAGGAAGAAATTGCAAGTAGAGGAAAAGATTGGCGTAAGCGTAAACTTGGTGCTTTAATTGAAAAAGCTGAATGTGGTGATGTTTTACTCACACCGGAGTTTTCTCGTATAGCTGGTTCTTCTCTTGCTGTTTTAGAAATTCTCAAAGCAGCCAGTGAACGTGGTTTAATTGTGCATATAACGAAACAAAACCTTATCATGGATGGAAGTTTACAAAGCGATATCATTGCAAACGTATTGGGTATGGTATCACAAATTGAACGGCATTTAATTCAAACACGCACAAAAGAAGCCTTAAATGTTGCTCGTCAACGAGGAATAAAACTTGGCCGGCCAAAAGGAAGTAAAGCTACGCAATTAAAGCTGGACAATCATATTGATGAAATTCAAGCATTTATAAATGTTGGTTTATCACAGAGCCGTATTGCTAAGACATTAGGAGTTAGTGTGAACACCTTACGTTTATTTATTGAACGTAAAAACATCAAGCTTACAAAAACAAAGCCTATCATTACCATGCCAAGAACATTGGAAAATTAAGATAAACTGCGCCAAGTTGATAGTTCTTTTCCATGACGTGATGCATTGAAGTATGTTTATTATTTACGTACAAAATACGTACTAAATAAATAATATTTATTTAGTAAATAAGAAAATTTTAATACCTGTAATTACTATGTGTTCAACAAAAGGTGGTGTTGGAAAATCCACATCTATAGCTTATTCTTTTATAGGTATTAGCTCACTCATTAAGTAAGGAGTTTTACTAATTGTCCGTTTTTCTTTAATAGGTCGATTGCTAATTTATCAAACGAAACAAATGTCTCGCCACCTAGCCAATTACCTTCATAAGCTATAATTCCATCAGCAAAATCACCACCAGCCTCTAGAATAGCAAGCCCTGCTTCAACAGCTGGTCTATTCATTACTATATTACTGGTTGCTAGCAGATCGCGTAACATTCCAGCTACATCTTCTTTTGATAGTCTTGCACCTCGGCGAAGTATCCAAACAAGTTCGCATAGACAAGGTAGAGAAATAGCTATGAGAGAAGCTTCTCTTAAAATCTTACTTGCTACCTCCCCTTGCTTTTTATCATCTTGTAAAACAGCACGAGCCAGAACATTTGTATCTACAGAAATCTTCATTTTTTCCCAGCCCAACTAGAAGCTGTAATTTCGTTCATTTCTTCAATGGTTAGAGGTTTTTTTAGTTTTCCAGAAAATCGTCCAATAAAGCTCTCAATAGTGCTTGTAGGCTGTGACGCTTTTATACGAAGTTCACCACCTGGTAACTTATCAAAGTCAATCTTCTCACCTGGTTTAACACCAAGGTGCTGTAGTAAATCCCGCTTTAGCGTAATTTGTCCTTTTGCTGTAACTGTTAATGAAGACATAAAAAATTCCTCTTACTATATAATTATCTAATATATATAAAAATAATTATCTAATATATATAAAAGTAATGTAAAAATCAATTACTCACAAGAAACGAAATTGTGAAATAAACTCGTTTGCATACTGGAATGTGCACACCCGATTATGCCTGATTTGAAATTAACAAGATATAAATATTTATTACGTATTTTATACGTAAATAATAAATATTTACAAAATAAATAATTATTATTTATAATTTTAATAAATACGTAATAAATAAATGGTATTTATTTGGTGTTTATTCATTGAATAAGGAATATCTTAATGCCTGTAATTACTATGTGTTCAACAAAAGGTGGTGTTGGAAAATCCACAATGGCATTAGTATTAGCTAACGTTTTTGCTAAAGCCGGATCTAAGGTGAAATTAATTGATGCAGACCCAAATCAACCACTTGTGACATGGATGAAAAGATCTGTAGATACAATGCCTCAAAATATAGAAGTTTCTGGAAATATTACAGAACAGAATATTGTTTCTTGCATTGATGATGCTGTAGAACAGTTTCCATTTGTTATTGTTGATCTTGAAGGTTCTGCTAATCTTGCGGCTTCTTTTGCTATAGGGAGAGCAGATTTAGTTTTGGTTCCTATGAGAAAAAAACAACTTGATGGAGATCAGATAGGAAAGATCATTGCTTTAATAAAACAACAGAGTCAGTTTTTTAAAAGAGAAATACCTTTTCGTATCGTATTTTCTATGACTAATACCTTAAACAGTCGCGAAGGACAGCATATAGAGAAAACGTTAGAAAAGGCTAATCTTCCTATTTTACCTGCTTCATTAACTGAAAGAGGAGCTTTTAGTGCTCTTTTTCAGATAGGGGGGTCTCTCTTTGATTTAGCATCTTCTGATGTGAATAATCCTCAAGCAGCACAAGAAAATGCAACGGTTTTTGCTAATGCTGTTGTGAAGGTATTGGATAATGAAAATTTATTAAAGGACAAAGTAGCATGACAAAAAGAGCTGAAATTGTATTACCGAATCTTGAAAATTTACAACCGTTTACAAAAGCACAAAAAGTAGATGAACAAGAATTAGGTAAGATAGGTCAAAATAATGGTTTTACGACACGTCATAGTGTAGAAACAAAACGTGGTAGTGGACGTAGAAGACGTAGTTTAAAAACAGCACGATTAACACTTGCACTTGAACCAGAAGTAAGAGACAGTTTTTGGTCTTTAGCAGACGAACTTAATGAAGATGGTGGTGATTTTCTTAATCGTCTTATTGAAAATTATATAAATAACAATTACACACAAAATAAATAATTATTATTTATTATTTACGTACAAAATACGTAATAAATATTTAAAATATTATTATGAATAGAGAAGATAGCTGTATGTAATATAATTTTAAAAGTATTCATTCTATTCGGAAACCAACCACAAAATTGCTTTCTGTTTTTTAGGTTTGAGTTGTCTAAAACCTCTTAAAAGGCAGTATTCTTTACTGGAAATTCCTTCATCATAAGGGTATGAGATATTTCTTTTTTGTGAAATGTCGGTATAAAAAAAGGAGATATGAACATCTAGTATGTTAGCGATTTCCTGCAAACGTCCAGCTCCTACACGATTTGAGCCTTTTTCATATTTTTGGATTTGTTGGAAGCTTACTCCTAATTTGTTTCCTAATTCTGTCTGAGAAATTCCCATGAATTTTCTTCTATCGCGAATTTTTTCCCCTACAGAAATATCATTAAAATGTGGAGTTTTGTTTTGCACTTTAAATTCCCCCTACCGGGTGCGAGCGCCCTCGCATTGGTATTCCGGGAGTTAAAAGTACTGAATTATAGTCAGCTTTTTGCTTTTAGTGCTGAAAAGCACCTGGACATAACAAAAACTCCCGGAACTCCGGGAAGCCCAACATAGTGAGCTAATTCTAACGCTATAATTTAAGGCTTTTAATCCCTTGTTGATTGTTGCGTATGCAATCAACACATTGATTAATTCATAGAAGAATTTCAGAAGATTGACAATAAAAATAGTTTTTATTTACAAACTTTATTTTTTAATGAGAGGCTATCCGCCTCTCAAACTCTCTGGAACGCTCACCAAAATCATGACATCAGACCCGCGTTT
>NZ_JBHIPA010000039.1:0-4863 GCF_042195845.1 Bartonella sp. AP4SXKL | reverse complement strand
GGCAATAAGATTGAAGTGGGCAGCCGTCAATATAGCGTCGCCAATTTTGGCATTTCGCATTCGCGCCAGATGTTGGGGGGGACTTGGACCTTTGATGTGAGTTATTTGCAAGGGCTTCCCTTGTTTCATTCAGTAAAGAAACATGCGCCAGGAGCAGGGGATGCGGAGCCACAATTTGCCAAATTTACTGGTACGCTTAGTGTCATGACGCCTTTTAAGATAGGGGGCTTGGACTTTATACTGAGCAATCTTTTGAGTGGTCAATATTCACCGCATAATTTATTGGGAGCTGAACAGATTTCGTTGGGGGGCGCTTCCAATGTTCGTGGCACGCGTGAGAGTTTGCTTTTTGGCAATAACGGTTTTTTTAGCCGGAATGATTTGCTGCTACGCACCATTCCGTGGAGCAATCACGCGACCTTCAAAAAGGTTTTTGGTGAACTTCGCCCTTATGTTGGTTTGGATTATGGGCGTGTTTTTGCACAACCCTTGTATGGGATTAAGAATGATCAGCTTGCCGGTTGGACAGCCGGTGTCAAGCTTGCGGGAGGCATGGTCTCTCTTGATGCCAGTTATTCCAGTATTTTTTGGAGCACAGTTAAGCACAAAAAATCAGGAACATTTTTTATGACATTAACAATGGAACTTTAAGCATTTTTTATTGGGGAGTTAACGTATGAGATATGAGAAGAGAGCAGAAAGAGCAGCTTTATTAGGTGTTTTGGTCTCCAGTACGATGCTCAAAAAGGTTTTATTTGGGGGACTTGGTTTTTCTTGTTTGTTAGCCCCTTCAGCGTTACAGGCGCAAATTACTGTGGATCCTAACGCTCATGCCGCCCATCGTCCAGATATAGTGGCAGCGCCCAATGGGGTTCCCTCGATTGATATTGTTACCCCCAATGGCAAGGGCTTATCGCACAATAAATATAACGATTTTAATATTGGAAATCCGGGTGTGATTTGGAACAATCATGCGCAAGAAGTAGGGCAATCGCAGTTGGGGGGCATTATGCCGGGCAATCCGCATTTGCGTTTCACGGGTTCAGCGAAAGTGATTTTAAATGAAGTGACCAGCAGCAAGCGCAGTGCGCTTCATGGTCCAGGAGAGGTTTTTGGGAGCCCCGCCGATGTGATTATAGCCAATCCCAATGGGATAAGCTGTGATGGTTGTGGCTTTATCAATACGCCCCATGCGACCTTAACCACAGGTGTTCCCGAAATTGATGCGAGCGGTTTTTTGAAAGGCTTTGAGGTGCGAGGTGGGGATATTACCTTTGGCGCTAAGGGAGCCAATTTTTTCTCTGGCAAGGGGGCGGTTGATATTGTCGATATTGTCTCACGCACAGTGCATTTTGAAGGAGCTGTTGCGGGCAAGGAGATTGGTGTGACAGCAGGGACAGGTCACTTTGATTATGCTTCACGGGAAATGAAAGAACTGACCGATATTACCGGTAAACCGGAATATGCGATAGATGGTTCTGCTTTGGGGGCTCTACAGGCGGACAGAATAAAACTTGTGGCAACAGAAAAAGGTGTTGGGGTTCGCATGCGCCATGATATGGCCGCCAATGCGGGGCAGTTGCATCTTTCTGCTGATGGGAAAATCTCGTTGAAGAATGTTTTTGGTCATGGGGGTGTTGTCCTCAAATCGAAAAGCCAGAGCGTATTGGCAAAGCACATCACCTCGAAAAAGCATATTGATATTGCCGCCCATAAGGATGTGACGTTAGAAACGGTTGGCGCTGAGGGTCATTTGAAGATAGAGGCGCAGGATGGGCTTTTATCGATTGCCGGTAAAGCAACCTCTGGGGGCAATATGGAGCTTTCTTCGCGCCAGACACTTCAAGTTTCAGGGCTAGGGTCAGGTGCTGATATGGCTCTTGAATCGGGCGGAGACTTGAAGCTTGAGGGGATTGTTTTAGCGCAAGGGAATCTCAAGGCGCATGCCGGTGGTGATATACAAGCTCATTTTTTAGCCGGTGGGGTTGATCTGGCGGCAACGGGTGCTGCTGGTGTTGTTGTTCTTGGCACCCAAGGGGATGTTGATCTCCAGAGCAGTCAAGGTGCGATTGTTGCTGAAAGTGTTTATGGAGCAGGAGATATCACCCTGGTTTTTCATAACGGGCTATCTGTTTCTCAAACAATTCTATCGCATCAAAATGTTGCCATTCAAGCACAACCAGCAACAAATGCTCCCGTTCATTTTGGGCAACTTTTAGCCTATGGCAAGGCAAATATTGAGGGTGGGGCGGTTGACTTTTCTTCGCTGATGACGGGTGAAGAAGCTGTTTTAAAGGTTGGCAGCCTTGATGCAGGGACACTGATGACAGGTGTCGTTTCTACGGGCGGTTCAGGGGATCTTGTTTTAGATGAAAAGGGCTTTCTTTTGATTACAGCAAAAGAAGGGGTGAAGGTTGGTCAGATTGCCAGTGGTGGCAATATTGAAATTTTTGCAGGCAACGACATCTATTATGATCAGGTCATAGGCTATGGCAGTGCAACATTGACATCGGTATCTGGAGAGATCAGTGTTGAGAATGTGCTGTCTGCTGAGGGGGATGTGAGATTGACGGCAAACACTCTCGATTTAAGCAATAATCGTTCTCATATTTACACGCCGCAAACGCTGTATTTAATTGCAGATCATATTGATGTCTCGGACAGTAAATTGACTTATGGCGGTTTAGACTTTCAAAGCACCAATGCTCTTGATATTCACAATGCGCGGCTACAAGCCGTAAGAGATGGCGGTGGGACTGGAGATATTCTCTTTATTGCTCCAAGCGTTATGGTTGATGAGACAACGTCTGTTTTAGCAGCACGAGATTTCGTGATCAAGACGGGGGAGCTTAGAAATAGCGGTCAATTGGCATCGGGGCAGGATTTAGTCTTTAGCGTGACGGGGGATGTGACCAACAACAAAACGGGCTTAATTTATGTGAAGGGCAATGGTGCTTTACAAGTTGATGGGGCTTTGCTCAATGATTTTGGCACCATAATGACAGAAGGTGATTTATCTTTCACCAATGCAGATGGCAGCGGAAAAAGCCTTTCGCTTGTCAATAAAGCAGGCTTTATTCAAGCTGGTGGAAACTTAAATATCCAAACCAACACTCTAAAAAACGAAGCCGATAGCACGCCTGTCATCACGGAAAAAACGGAATATAGCGATATTTCTTTCCAAAAACCAAAGGGTTCTGATCAACTCAGTGATGGGATGTTATATCAGGAGGACCCCAATCTTTGGGGAAAGGGGCACGAATATCAAGAAGATAAACTAATAGGAAAAGGGCATGTAGAACTTTTTTTGGATATTCCACTTTGGGCGAGCAAAGAAGGAACCTATGGCACTGCAATTTCAAGCGATGGAATAGTTTATAAGGCATTCACTTGGAAACATAAGTCTATAAAGAAGGAATTGTCTGTACACCGGTATCAATGGAATGGTGATAGGTGGGGGGTCTTATCCCCAAACAAACACTGGTCACACATGACAGAAAAGACTGTCACACAAGCATTTTCGCATAAACCAACTGTTTCGGGGGTAATACAATCTAGTGGCAATCTCATCATTAACGCTGATACCATTGACAACCATTATAGCTCTATAGAAGCAGGGGGAAATGCCGATATCCACGCTGGTGTGCTCACCAATCTGGGGGCAACAGCTTATAAAAAAACTTATCTGGGTTGTAATGCCAATACGCAGGATGGTTATTGTTATGGCTATAAAGCTGATGGAAGCCGCGATGTTTCTTTAGATATAGCCGATGGCAAGGATCGCCATACTGGTTCAGAAGCTCTTGATGCAGCTCCTGGTCTTGTCCAAGCGGGTGGCACGTTGAATTTGGTGGTCGATCAACTCAATAACACGGCAGCGGAAGGTTCGATTACAGGGGATGCGCATTTTAAAGCACAAGCAGTTGAAGGCAATCCACTGGAGACCTTAAGTGGTTTAACCGGGGCTGGTGCTCTCTTTACACCAAAAGTGGATCTCAATAATGCAGGGGAACTTTCTGAGGGGCTCCCTTTACCAAAGCCCCAATCGGGTGGGGTTGGGGGCACGCTGCCCAACCAGAATTTTATTTATGAAACGCGGGCAGAATTCCTTGATGTTGGCAAGTTTTATGGCTCAGCCTATTATTTGAACAGAATTGGCTACAATCCTGACAGAGAGATTTTTTTCTTAGGTGATGCTTATTTTGAAAAGCAGCTGATTGAAAAACAAATGCGTGATCTGGTTGGTCAAGGTTTGGGCAAAGGTTCCTTTATTCCTGGAAGTGATGCCATTGAACAAGTCAAAACCTTGCTGGATGTCGGGGCAGACTATGCAAAAGCCCACAATCTCCCCTTTGGTGAGGCTTTGAGTGAAGAACAATTAGCATCCCTAGAAGCCCCGATGGTGATTTATGTGCGCCAACAGGTCAAGGGCATGGATGTTTATGCACCGGTGCTTTATATCCCTGAAAAAGACAGAGCCTCCTTTGTTTCTGCTGGGGCTTTGATCATGGGCGATGATATCAATATCACCAGCCAAAATACAAGCAATTCTACAATAACCAATTCAGGGCGGATTGCGGCAAATCACCAATTGCATGTGCATGGCGGGGATATCTTTAGTCAAGGGGGGCATTTTGCGGCGGGTGGTGATGCTGTTCTCCTTGCGGAGAAGAATATTCGTTTAGATGCAGGGCGCACAACGGTTGACGGCGTGGAGACCGTTTTAAACACCGAGGCGCTTTCTGCTGGTGGTAATGCAACGGTGATTGCCAAACAAGATATCACAGCCTCAGGGGTGGGGATCACTACCGGAGGTGATCTTGCCATGGCTACAGAAGAAGGTAACTTGACGATCGGTTCAGC
>NZ_JBHIPA010000038.1:0-4868 GCF_042195845.1 Bartonella sp. AP4SXKL | reverse complement strand
TCCCTCCCTTTGTTCTATGTGTACCTGTATATCTTCATCCTCAAAACAATCTGCCAACTTTTTGTAACAAAAAACTGCAAACAATTCCTTGAACTCCAAACTATCTATACCACTAAATACTAAGGGGGATTTTTACCTAGCAAGCTTTTTGGGGTAGCGAGCCTATGCCTATGATCTGTGGGGGCAGTGCTTTACGGCTCAGATAGAGAAATAACAGCTTTTTACACTATCCTAACATACATAATGGCTATGGTATGTAAGAATAGTGCTGTTTTTTATACGGAGCTGTCTTATTATAAAATTAAGTAGGGTAGGGGAAGAACGTATAGGTACGTAATTTACGCGCATAAAGGCTTTGTAGGAATTAAATCTAAGCTCAGATTTTCTCTCTTTACGGAGTTAAGACTTGTGTTTTAATTTTTTTCCTTTCATTGTTATAACAGTGAAGGGGGTGAATAATGCGTGATAATTGGAAAAATATAGAATGAGAACAGAAGTATAATTTTGTATTATCGTAACTGCAATAGCATTCTTTATTGGCAGATTGTTTATTGGAGAGAAGGAAGTAGGCAATGCGCATAATCCCTGAACGGAAGGTTTTGTGACAAGAATTTCAATAATGGCATGTTACTAAATGTTGTGTGTGTTCTTTGCTTGTCAGAAAAAGTAGATGGCGCTCTTTATTTGCATAACCGGTATAGAGTAATGCGGGAGGCTAGTTTAAAATCTCGTTTATTCCGTTAAAGCTTACGGTTTTCTATAAAAAGACTGTTTTCATTATATCCGCTGTGAAGCTCGCATACTTGGTAGATGGAAATATAAACGTTTATCGTGTCTGTAAGGGAGCTTGAAGCAATGAAGTTATGTGTAAAAGAGTTCTGAAAAGCTTCTTTTGTCCGTAAAACTTATAAGGAAAATTTAAAGGCAGGAAAATGTTAGAGAAATCTAAGAGTACGCTGTGAAAATCAAGAAAAAGTCTTTTTAGAGATGGTTTGCTGTCTGTCATCGTGCTTCATGATTTTCAATGTTTTTAAAATTTCTTTCTCAATGAGAGAGGGCTTTTTTATTAAAGCGGGGGAGATTTGTTATGACAGTTAACAATGAAATGGAGAGAAGATGCTGCTTTACCAGCTGTTTTTGTCGCTTCAGTTTCATTTGGACCTATTGCTGTTATGAAAGCATAGTGATTCAATGACTTTGAAAAGGGGCGAATAACATTATCAAGTTTGCAATACAGTGCGATTTTTTGCATCGCGATGCGTGGCAGAAGATGGTCAGCATTTGGGGGCATTGTGGGTTCTATATTCTATGCTGGTTCTGTAGGGCGTCTGTTAGCGCATTTATGGAACTATTCCGCATTGAAACGCGTGCTTAATTTCGTGGATCTTTGCAAAGGTCTGATCAGAAAATCCCATATTTCAAGAGGTTTTTAGAGGGATCTAAAAGCACAGAGGTATCATAAAATTACAAACACCGTACGTTACTGGAGGTGATCAATTTTAGAGCTTAAGGAGCTTATCGATTTAGTGTTCTTTCATAAAAATGATGAAGGTTGTGTTCAAGGTCTCAGTGTGTTGGTTTCTCGAAAAGTGGTAAATGCTGTATGATTTTATAAGCTATTGCCAATGTTATGGCTAGGGAGTTCAAATAAAGTATATCATAAATCGGAATTCTTCTCTTTACGCGATAAGAGGAGGGCTAGGCAAAACAGTAAAAATGTAGCGATAGAGAATATGAAGAATACGATATATGTTTGGTTTAAGGACAGGGATTCTTCTGTCAGCGAATGGATCAAAAAGCCAGCGAATATACCCCCTAAGGCACCACCTATTTGCTGTAATATGCGTGTGATAACGGCTGTATCTTTGACGTATAAACTGTTGACATATTGGATGGGGGCGGAAAGGCAGACAATGGTGGCGATGCCAAGTCCTATGCCTCTTAGCAAGAATCCAAGTCCATCCATGCTTATATTATAGCCGAAGCATAATAACCCAAAGCTTGATATCACTAAACCAATTCCTATCATGAAAAAGGGAGATTTTTCTTTCCATTTTTGGTAAATAAATTTCCTGCCAATCCACGCACCCACTCCTTGCAGAGCAAGGAGGGCACCGATGATGAGAAGGCTCTTTTCATAGTTTCCTCCCATGGCAACGGCTAGTGGGAAATAAACGAGGAAGCTATAAAAAAGAAATGAAGCAACGAGCCCCATGATCATGAGCAATGTATAGCGCGCATTTTGAAATCCGCTAAAGACGATTAATTTGTTTTTTGCTTTCTGATTAGAAACAATGAATAATATGAGAGATATCACGGCTATAAGCGCTAGGATAAAGAGGGTGTTGTGGTTATTGATATTTCTGGCTTCTGTGAGATAAAAAAACGAAAGAAGGGAGATGGAAAACGCTAAAAAAGCAAATAAGTTAAATTTTGTTTTTGTTGTTTCGTTGCTCTTTAAATGTTTAGCTCCAAGGGTGAGTGCCAATAAAATAAGCGGAATATTGATAAAAAATAACAAACGCCAAGACACATACTGAGCAAGCGAGGCGCCTACCAGCGGACCAAAGGCAGGAGCGAAAACTGTTGGTACGGCTATGGTGCCCATGGCTTGGCGCACTCGTGTCTGTCCAAATTGTAAGGCAATGATGGTTTGGCTAAGGGGCAGCAAAAGACCGGTCCCAAAACCTTGAACGATACGGGCAGATATAATAGTTGGAAAATTATAGCTTAATCCTACCCCCAGTGATCCAAGCATAAAAATGAAGCTTGCAAGAAGCCAAGTGCTTTTGATACCTATTCTTCCTTGCACAAAAGCGGCCATTAGCAGCCCTGGAACGGTGGCGAGAAAATAGGATGTTACAACCCATTGTATATTATTTTCTCCGACTGAAAAATAATGCGCAAGGTTAGGAAGGATGACATTGACAATGCTCCCGTCCAGCAGAGGAAGTATGCTGGAAATAATGACGGTATATATGACATACCTTTCTGTTTTTGTATAGGAATCTCTCTTTTGCATTATTATGCCCCCTGTTGATATTCTTTAAAATATTGTCCCCGCCCCATTCCCAGACTTTTAAAAATTAACATGTGTTTGTGATGGCTGTGGTTTTGATATTGGGATAAATGTGATTGGGAGCGCTGATGGTCCCCTTGTGTACAACCCTTCTTCCTCCAAAATGAAGCCATCAGTTAAGCTGATGTCAATGAGTTTATCGAGGAGTCTATTTGCCGTCAACTCAATCTGCATGAGAGCAAAAGCAGAACCTACACAAACGTGCACGCCTGCTCCATTTGCATTTATTATTTAACATGGAAAATGTGAAAATCTTTATAAATCAAATTATTGACTTAAAAATCCAATGTTTGTTTATATATCATTTTTTATGCTTAAATGATTGTTTGGGTATCAAATGTATTCTCAATAGTTTATAATTTTCTTTTCTTAAATGTGCAGCTCTTTCTGAAAAATGTTCGATAATTTCTTGATTGTTTAATAAAAATTAAAATTGGTTATAAGGAAGAGCTTGTAAATTATAGAGTAGGAAAAAGGTGCATTTTATAAAAAACAGGGGAGGGTTGTTTCCATAACCCAAACATTTTTTCAAGTTGTTGTGGTATCTTTTTGAATTGCTTGATCGATAAAAGTTTTATAATTATCAGAAACAATATATTGGGTATTTTCTCCCAAAGCTTTGAAATGTTCATGACCGCAATGGATTTTTGCTTTTTCCAGAACGCGCAACATGTCTTCGAAAATACTTCTTTTGCTTTCCACAACAAAATACAGTTTTTCTTGCCCATTTTGCTCGAATAATACAGTCCAATCGGGAGTATATGATCCAAGAGATGTATCAATTTTAAACCATTTAGGCAGTTTCGCATAAACTTTAATCTTATCGTTTTTTTCAAATGATTGTGCAAAATTGAACTCAATATCTGAATCATAAATACATGATCATAAGTTGATTTATCAGTTTTTGTCATATTCTTTTATAAAACAATTTGCTTTTATATTTATTAAAATGCATTTTCTATTTTATTTTTTCGTATAATTAGCCAATGAAGTTTTTGCTCTAATATCGCAATTTGTAAAAGACTATTTTGGTCATTCAATATGAAACTTTTTATGTCGGTTTCTTGTATTGAAAGCAATGGTACGATTTTTGATATCTGTATAAAATATTTACAAAAGAATTAATAACGCATGATTATAGAATTTTGTTCTTTGTTTGAAGCATGTACAGTTAAACCATTGTTTATTCATAGATTTTATGTTCATTATTTATTTGATACATTTAATCTAGAATGTAAATTGTGTTCGTATACTCAAACTAAAATACTGGTATTGAAGTGGTGAGAGTGTTGCTTTGTTGAGAATAGATCATTGGGTAGGTTGGTATTCCCTTTGTATCAGAGAATTCAACTTATTCTCTCATATTGTGTGTGGATGAAATGTTAACCGCATAATGCTCCCTCTTACATGAGATGTAAGATTGATATGTTTTCCACATTGAGAAAAGTTGTTGATCGTAGGGGAATATTTTCTGCGAAATTCGTTTGGCTTAAATGGAAAAAATAGAGCAAGAGTCGCATATTTGTTATGCTGTAATGGCATATATATAATCGATGGAGTCAACACTTCATTTAAGAAGTTTTTTAAAGGAAAAACATAAAAAAATAGAATTATTGAAAAAAATCTTTTATTTTGAAGCTTGTTTCTCACGCTTATAAAAGCTTCACGTGGATTTCGAAAATTCTTGTTGTGTTGAAAAGCATGAAAAATCAAGAAAATTTTGCAAAAAAGCTGCACTATGCGTGCAGCTTTTTATGTATTTGCTTTAAAGGAAGACAGGTAGACGTTT
>NZ_JBHIPA010000037.1:0-5388 GCF_042195845.1 Bartonella sp. AP4SXKL | reverse complement strand
GTTGGACAATCTCCAGAAAAATGGCTTCCTATTTTTCAAGAAAGGTCAAAGCAATGAAAAAACTTTTATTGGCAACAACCGTCTATGCAGCTTCATTTGGCTTTCAAACAAATGCATTCGCTATC
The DNA here is from genome assembly GCF_042195845.1 of Bartonella sp. AP4SXKL. Classification (NCBI taxonomy): domain Bacteria; kingdom Pseudomonadati; phylum Pseudomonadota; class Alphaproteobacteria; order Hyphomicrobiales; family Bartonellaceae; genus Bartonella; species Bartonella sp. AP4SXKL. Next base: position 5,263 of record NZ_JBHIPA010000037.1, on the reverse strand, counting down.
ATGGTATATGATCCTGCGGCTGTAGGACAAATAATGAAACAAGTCCAGCAAGGCACACAACAACTTAACAAATTGCAAGAACAAATTCAACAAGGCAGACAACAGCTTGACCAATTAAAAAGCCAACTCGATCAAGCAAAACAATTATATAGTTCCTTAAATGGAAAACCTGATTTATCCGCATTGCAGGAGTTGCTCAACAAGCAAGGGAGCAGTGGCGCTCTTCCTTCTGATTTTAATCATTTAGAACAATCAATAGATGGCACCGGTGGTGGTAGCGGAAACACTGAAAAATGGAAGGAAAAACTTTTATATAAAGAACCATCGGGTGGTAGTGGATCAAAAGAAGCCGTTGATGCTTTTTATAAACAAGAAGTTGAAAAACTACACAATCGCAATATAGGACAAGCAGCAACAGGGCAAGCTGTTTACGAAGATGCCGATAAAAAGAAAGAAGCCATTAGTAAGATTATTGAAAAACTCAAAAATGCTAAAACCGCTGCTGAAGTACAAGATGCTCAAACACAATTAGCAGCTATACAAGCAATATTACAAGCAGAAGCTTTACAAACACAAGCTACTTCTATGATTCAACAAGCTCAATCTGAAGCTGAAATTATACGTGCTAGAGAAGAAGCTAGTAAACGATACCAAGATTATGCAAGAAAAATCCGTGGTAATTAAAAGGAATTGAATATGAATAAAATCATCATAACAACATTATTGCTTTGCACAGGACTTATTACTGTCGGTTGCGAAAAAAACTACAGCGTAGAAGAATTTAAAAAAAATGAAAAATTAATGAGTGAATTTCAATGGAAATGTGCTGCTTCTGATAATTCTAAAAATTGTCAAAATGTCCGACAAGCCGCTAAGGAACTTGAAGTTGAACAACGTAAGAAAGCTGACGAAGATTACGAAAAAGCTCTAAAAGAAATAAATAAACAGCGAGAAGAACGAGCTAAAAGAAAAGCACAAGAAAGTACACAATGATTATTTTTACAAAAAATAATAAAATGGATATTTAATGCCGTTATTAAGTTACCTTCCTACATATACTAAGATAGATGACCGTTTAATGAATACCCTTGAAGGTATAATGGATAAAACCATTAGCCATCTTTCAAGTTCTTTATCCGCTCCTCTTTCGGCATCTTGTATAATTTATATTGCATTTATAGGGTATAACATTATGTATGGGCGTTCTTCTATGCCCTTATGGGATTTTATAGCGACAGCTTTCAAACTGGGCATTGTTGTTACACTCACTACAAACGCTTCTCAATATAATACCTGGGTCAAAGATATATTTTTCACTGATCTGCCTAATGCCATTGCAAATGTCACTCAAGGAGCAAGTTCAGATCAAAATGTCTGGGACAATATGATGAAACATGCTTCTGCTCACGTTTTTGATGCAGCAAACAAATATACAGAATGGTATGATATGGGTAAGTATCTTGTTAACTGGATAGCTGGTTTAATCTGTTTATTCATTGCTGGTTTTTTTAGCACTATCGGCTTCATCGTCACAATGTTTGCTAAACTTGGTTCATTTCTTGTCTTATCGGTTGGACCACTTTTTATAAGCCTTTATATGTTTTCAACAACAAGACGCTTTACAGAAGCGTGGTTAGGACAACTCGCAAATTTCATCATTTTACAAATATTAGTCACCTTGCTTGGTAACGTATATGTCAGTCTTGCAGTAGATATCCTTTCAGGTGAAATTACAGATATCATGTTTTCTGTAATTCAATTTTTGATTATTGGAACTGGTGGCATTTATCTTTTCATTCATTTACCCGGAATTGCCTCTGCTTTAGCTTCTGGAGGAGCATCTCTTGCAGGATCAACACATTTAGCTCACCATTCTAGTAGAGCAGCTGGACGTGGTGCTCTTGCAGCCGCTCGTTCTGGTGTTAGCGGTCTAAGAGGTTTGGCATCAAAATTTAGAGGAGGTAATACTACAAATGCTGGGGGTTAAAAAAATTGGGATTATTTTGCCATTTCTTTTTCTTAGTGGCTGTATGTCTTCACCAAACACGCTGAAATCACTCCCAAAGTGTGATGGATATTCTAAACGTCCGCTCAACAGATCAATGTGGAATTGGGAAGGGAAGAAGCCCACTCCAAGATCTATTATCATAAGTGGCAATACACAATCATCCGTGAAAGAGAGCAAACTTGAAACGCTTTTGGCACAAAAATTAACGGACGAAGAAATGAAGTCTTACAAAAATTGCGGGCAAAAAGCATGAAAGAGAACGCCGTAGAACAATATATTGCTGAAGCACGCTCGTTCGATCAAGATCGCATGCTCGCCTCACGCCGCACCACCCGCATCTCGCTTGCAATCGCCGGTATCGCGGTTGCTGTTGCAATAATGTCTTCTCTCGCGGTCATCACCCTCACGCCCCTTAAAACCGTAGAACCCTTTGTCATCCGCGTTGATAATTCAACCGGCATCACTGAAGTCGTAGAAGCCTTAAAAGAAGGTCCAACAAACGTCGACGAAGCCATCACACGCTATTTTGCAGCAAAATATGTCCGCTTCCGTGAAGGTTTCGTCGTAGAAGAAACACAAAATAACTTCGAAACCATCTCTCTCCTCTCTTCACCTGAAGAACGAGAAAGATTTGCTGGATGGTACGGCGCAAAAAATCCCCAAAGTCCTCAAATTCTTTATAAACACGCCACCGTTACAATAACAATAAAATCAATTTCTTTTATCAATGAAAATGTCGCCCAAGTGCGTTACTACAGAACTGTGCGTAACAACGACAACAACAAAGAATTCATCACCCACTGGGTTGCAACACTCACCTTTGAATATACCAATGCCCCTATCTCTGTCCAAAACCGTTTGATAAATCCTCTAGGGTTTATTGTTAATGAATATAGAACCGATCCGGAAGTGGTCAACTGATCATGACAAAAAAATTCCTTTTTCTCATTCTTAGGATTGCTGTTGCCTTTTCTTTGACAAATATAAGCTACGCGAGTGTTTTTCCCACCCGCGCGCCAAGCGATAGCCGCATTCGCTTTATCAATTATGATGCTTATAATGTCACAAAAATTATTGGCTCCATACGCTCATCGGTACAAATAGAATTTTCTCCCAATGAAGAAATTGCCCATGTGGCAATTGGCAACAGTGTTGCATGGGAAGTCGCCCCCGCTGGCAATATTCTTTTCCTTAAAGCAAGAGAAGTCCAACCCATTACCAATCTCCAAGTCGTCACCACAAAGCTTGATGGCTCAAAGCGCTCCTATCAATTTGAACTTACGATCAAAGATGGGGAAATTTCCTCTGGACAAGAAACATATTTCCTTGTGAAATTTCGCTACCCACAAGAAGAAGCAGAACAAAGAAGACTCGCAGCCCTTATGCGACAAGAAAAACAACAAGCCCAGCGTATCGATAATGTCTTCAACGCTTCTGAAACCTACGGACCACGCAATTGGGCTTACACCGCTCAAGGATCAAGCGTGCTCGAACCCTCCTCCGTTTATGACAATGGCAAAACCACAACATTTACATTTCCCGACAACCAAGAAATCCCTGCCATTTACATTGTCAGCAATGACGGTACAGAATCGCTGGTTCCCAAAACCACAAGAGGCAACATGGTGATAGTCCATGCCATTAGCGCACGCTTCACCCTAAGACAGGGAAGAAACGTCCTATGCGTCTTTAACGAAGCCTATCAACCCAAAGGCGTTAATCCAAATACCGGAACAACCTCACCATCTGTTGAACGTAAAGTTGCATCAGATCTTTAAATAAGCGGGAATTGAAGGGGACAACACATGAGTGATAAATCAAGCATCGAAGATCGAGGATCTATTGGGGATGGCAAAAATAATACATCAAAATCGGATACAAAAAAAATAATCATTATTATAGCTTTTGTAGGATTTTGCGCATATGTGCTTTGGAATATATTTTCAACACCACCAACATCAAAAGACACGGCAAATATTCATAAAAAACAAGACTTTAATAACTCAGTTACTCCCTTAGAATTAGTTTCCGCTGAATCACAAGCAAAAATTGCTCCAATTACACTACCACCCCCAGCGAAAAACCCAGAAAAAATAATTGAACATGATCCTTTACTTGATGCAGCACAACGTGCTCCCGTATTGGCTTTTACGAGCAATACCCCCCCTTCTTCAACTCAAATGTCGAGAAATAACTATAGTAATAATATAAGTGAAACTCCTAATAATGATTCACAAAGTTTTTCCTCACTTCTAAAGCCTACAAAAATAGAAGGTACAAGAGCTGGGATCATGGGAAATAGAAACTTTATCATCGCCATGGGAACTTCTATCCCCTGTATCTTAGAAACGGCATTAAACAGCGACCAACCAGGCTTTGCAAGCTGCATCATCAACCGTGATATCCTCTCTGACAATGGGCGCGTTGTTTTGCTTGATAAAGGAACCCAAGTCGTTGGAGAATACCGAGGAGGGCTTAAAAAGGGTCAATCTCGCCTCTTTGTGCTCTGGACAAGAGCAAAAACACCAACCGGTGTCATCATCAATCTTGCATCTCCCGCAACTGACAGTTTAGGTAGAGCTGGTTTTGACGGCAACGTCAACACCCATTGGTGGGAACGCTTCAGTTCAGCATTATTACTCACCGTTGTTGATAGCGTTACAACAAACCTAACCAATAAAAAGAAAGGCAATTCTAACTCAAGTGGTGGTTTCAACAGCTCTGAAGCAAGCAATATCGGAAAAGATACAGCCACCGTTGCCCTTGAAAATCAAATCAACATCCCGCCTACCCTAGAAAAATTTCAAGGCGAACTCGTCAACATCTTTGTAGCAAGAGATCTCGATTTTTCATCTGTCTATAAACTAGTAGTAACAAGCAAAAGGTATCACTCTACTCCCAGCTATTCCTTTTTTCATTAAGCCAATAAAGTCATATTATGCCATCAGCAAAAAATGCAGAACGAGCCTCCATCGTTTTAACAAAATTAAAGATCTTAGATGACTTCCTCAATGATGAAAATTTATTTGAAATTGTTGTCAATCGCCCAGGCGAAGTAATTGTTGAGGGTCCCAATGGTTGGCAAACCCACACCATACAAGAACTAACCTACAGCGAACTAGAAGGGATTGCGAAAGTTGTTGCTGCCTACACAACACAAAAAATTAGTGTAGAAAATCCCGTTCTCTCCGCAACACTGCCAAACAACGAACGCATACAAATTGTTATGCCTCCAGCAGTTGCAGCCAATACCAT
>NZ_JBHIPA010000036.1:0-5486 GCF_042195845.1 Bartonella sp. AP4SXKL | reverse complement strand
CATGGTGATGTAAGTTATCAACAAAAGCTTCAGAAAACTGGTATAAGTGGTGCAAGCTTTTCAGGTGGCATGCGCTACCAGTTTTAAATCAAGGCTGTAAAAATAGCCTATTCATTCTATTCAATTTAACAAAAAGGGCAGCACAGTATGCTGCCTTTTTATCTCTCCCCTATTCTTTTCTACCAATACACACCGCCAACATTTTTCTTTAAGAAAATTAGTTAAAAAACTCAAGACAATAAAATATCGCGCTTTTAACTAGTAAAAATATCCCTTGAAAAAAACTAAAAGTCGATTGAAAAATCAATGAGCGCTATTTTATCGTAACCGTGTTAAAGAAAAACATGAAAGCTATGGTATCATCTTTGGTTTCATGATGTTGGAAGAGATCCCTATCAGGCTCAAGTATACAGTTTTTTGAAATTTTCTTGCCTATTTCTTTTCTTTAAGCATAAGCAACAAGTTTTATGCAAACATAACACATATCTTGAATAGAAAAACTTATAATACTTACATAATATTAACATAATGTATTCATTTAATACTAAATGAATTTAAATATAATACATTATATGCTAAATGTATAAGTTAATTTATACTTTACACAAAAATAAAAATATCCTATTCACGTTCCATCTCTAAAATATCCATCCATTTGATATCCTTCTTATAAGCGGGGGAAGAGTGTGTGGCTCTTATAAGTTAGGAAAATCTTGATGTGTAAAAAATCCCTTTTATGCTGCACAGCTGTCATAGCTGTCATGCTATTCAACACCCATCTCAATGTATATGCTGAAACTCTTGAAGTTTCCGGCGAGAAAAAAGAAGTATCTAACACAACGTATGAGATTATTAATGCGAAAGACAACGGGAAAATCACCGGCACACATTTAACTGTGGTTGGGAATAAAGACACGGATATTTATGCTGTAACAGCTGACGGTCTTGGCAGTGCGATTACATTACTGCAAGACACAGCCATTAAAGGAACTGATTTTGACATTCGTCTTGGTCTTAATGCAAAAGATGGTGCTACAATCAAAATGACTGGAGGCATTATTACGGTTTCTGAAATTGGCGCTTTCTTCGAAAACAGTATGAATGATAAAAATAAGCTGGAAGGTGTAACAATATCAAGCGGTAAAGATGGCCACTTCATGGACAAGGGAATAAATGCCGACAACAAAAGCAAAGTTACTTTAGAAAACGTAACAGTTACGCAAGCAAACACCAGTATATTTGCAAATGATCATTCTGAAGTAACGATTTTAGGAGGAGAATTTGATGGAGAACTCAAAGGAATATCTGCTACGGAAGGCAGCGCTATTACTTTAACCTATAGTGAATTAGCCGATAATAAAAAAGGCAGTGTTCAAGTTACATCATCTCATGGTGACGGACTCTATGCAAATGGTGCACAATCCACAATCACAATGATAGGAGGATCAGTCACTGGAGAAAATACAGCATTACTTGCAGAAAATGGCGGACATATTGACGTCACAGATGTTACTTTAAAAAAAGATGGCACCGGAATCGGTGCAATAGCTAATGATGTTGAAAGCACAATTGAACTACACGGAAATACGGTAATTAATGACGCTGTAATTGGGCTTTATGCAACAAACGGTAGCACAATCACAATGACTGGAGGAACCATTACGGCTTTTGAAACTAGTGCGTTCTTCAATGAGAGTAAAAGCGATAAAAACAAATTAGAAAATGTAACCATTACTTATGCAAATACCAGCATAAGTGATCAAGACAAGCTAGAAAGTGTGAAAACATCGGACAATGAATTAGACCCTGGATGGGAAAGTGAATTAGAAAATGAAAAAGAAGAGTTTTTATACACAGGAATAACGGCCTTTGCCGGAAGTCATCTCACTTTAGAAAATGTAACCATTACGCACGCAGACACCAGCATATCGGCAGAAGATGGTTCACAAGTAACGATATTAGGAGGAGCATTTGATGGAGAACACACAGGGCTATACGTAATGAACGGCAGCTTCATTACTTTAGCCAATAGTAAAGAAGGCAGCGTTCAAGTTACATCATCTGATGGTGATGGACTCTATGCAGACGGTTTATTCTCTACAATCATAATGATGGGAGGGACAGTGACTGCGGGAAATAGAGCATTATTTGCACAAAAAGGTGGATATATTAAGGTCACAGATGTTGCTCTAACAACGATGGACGGAAACGGATACGGGGCAGCTTCCACCGATCCTTACAGCTTTATTGAATTGGATGGAGAGACAACGATTACTAATGCTATAAATGGACTTGATGCGGAAAACAGTGGTGTCATCATAATGACGGGAGGAGCTGTAACTGCAAAAAGCGCAGCATTGTTTACCATGAACGGTGGATATATTAAGATCACAGATGTTGCTCTAACAACGATGGACGGAAACGGATACGGTGCAGCTTCCACCGATCCTGAAAGCTTAATTGAATTGGATGGGAAGACAACAATTAATAATGCTCTCATCGGACTTTATACAGAAAATAGTGGTACTATCACAATGGCGGATGGAACTGTAACTGGGAAAAGCGCGGCAGTACTTACAAAAAGCGGTGGACATATTAAGGTCACAGATATTGCTCTAACAACAATGGATGGCAACGGATACGGTGCAGCTACCAGCGATCCTAACAGCTTGATTGAATTGCATGGAAAGACAACAATTAATAATGCTTTCATCGGACTTTATACAGAAAATAGTGGTACTATCACAATGGCGGATGGAACTGTAACCGCAACAAACATGGCACTGTTTGCAGCAAACGGTGGACATATTAAGGTCACAGATGTTGCTCTAACAACAATGGATGGCAACGGATACGGTGCAGCTACCACTGATCCTGACAGCTTGATTGAATTATATGGAAAGACAATAATTGATAATGCTTTCATCGGGCTTAATACAGAAAATAGTGGTACTATCACAATGGCGGGTGGAACTGTAACCGCAACAAACATGGCATTGCTTGCAAAAAGCGGGGGACATATTAAGCTCACAGATGTTGCTCTAACAACGATGTATGGTAACGGATACGGAGCAGCTACCTCCGATCCTGAAAGCTTGATTGAATTGCATGGAAAGACAACGATTAATAATGCTTTCATCGGGCTCAATGCAGAAAACAGTGGTGCAATCACAATGACGGGAGGAACTGTAACCGCTGCAAACATGGCATTGCTTGCAAAAAGCGGTGGGCATATTAAAGTCACAGATGTTGCTCTAACAACAATAAATGGTAACTATGGCGCAGCTACCACCGATCCTGATAGCTTGATCGAATTGCATGGAAAGACAACAATTAATAATGCTTTCATCGGGCTTAATGCAGAAAATAGTGGTGCAATCACAATGACGGGAGGAACTGTAACCGCTGCAAACATGGCAGTGTTTGCAAAAAACGGTGGGCATATTAAGGTCACAAATGTTGCTCTAACAACGATGTATGGTAACGGATACGGTGCAGCTACCACCGATCCTAATAGCTTGATTGAATTGTATGGGAAGACAACTATTGATAATGCTGTAACCGGACTTGATGCAGAAAATAGTGGCACAATCATAATGACTGGGGGAACAGTAACTGCGACAACCATGGCATTGTTCGCAATGAATGGTGGACATATTAAGGTCACAGACGTTGCTCTAACAACAATGGATGGCAACGGATACGGTGCAGCTGCCAGTAATCCTTACAGCTTAATTGAATTGCATGGAAATACAGCGATTAGCAATACTTTCATCGGACTTTATGCAGAAAACGGTGGCACAATTAAAATGAATGGAGGGACCGTAGCAGCAAAAGGATCAGCATTTGTTGTAAAAAATAGCGGATATATTGATGTAACAAATGTTTCTGCAACAGCAGAAAACAGTGGCATAATATTTGATAAATCCGAGGACGATAACGCCTTAGAAATCAACTTGACAAATACAAAGATTCGCACTGAAAATAGTATTGGAATTAACGCAGACCAATCAATCGGTATAGCCAATCTCAAAAATTCAGAAATCAGTGCCGATATTTTATTAGCAGCAAAAGCTTCAACTAAAGAAAGTAATTTTGCTTTTACATTAAATGCTAATCACTCGGTATTAAAGGGAAGAGCAAAAATTGCAGAAAACAGAACCGTACGCTTTGATTTGACAAACAAGACAACATGGATATTGAAAACCAGTACAAAAGAAACCGATGATGACGGAAAACTGCTTGCTATTGCTCAAAGGTCACGTTCTGATATTTCTGTGCTCAATCTTAATGATAGTTCTATTGTTTTTAATAGACCGGTAGAAGATCATTATCATACATTGCATGTAGGATCTGGAATACCAACCATTCTAGCAGTCTATAATGCCTTTGGTGAGGCAGAAATTCATTTCAACGCTATATGGAGTGATGGTGTTGCAATAGATGCACAAAAAACCGATAGGCTTCTCATTCACGGTGATGTAGCAGGCACCACAACAGTTTATGTCAAAAGTGTTTCAGGGGATAAAGAGAGCGTAGAGAATGCTTCTACTCCTTCAAATATAGGTGGACTTTCACTTATTCAAGTTTCTGGAGAAGCAAAAGAAGACTCCTTTAAATTGAAAAATGGCTATACCACCATAGGAGGAACTCCTTATAAATATACGCTAACTGCCTATGGACCAGTCTCAAGCTATGGCAAAGCCAATGCTAACCAAAACTTATTCGATGAAAAGGATAAAGATTTCTGGGATTTCCGTTTGCAGCCTGAATTTTTTGACACCGATTCAAAAGTAAGAGCAGTTGTACCACAAATGGCAAGCTATTTGGTTATGCCAAATGCCCTCTTTTATACTGGATTGGCCGATATGGCCAAGCAAAATGCACTTTTAGCCAATATGAGAACAACAGTCTTGGGAGAGCAGAAAAATCTAAAAAACAGTTTTTTCCTCTCTACCTATGGGGGTACAGGAACCTTATCCTCGAAACGCGGTCCCCTTAAATATGGTTATGGTGCTGATATTCGCTACGCCGCTATACAAGGTGGGGTTGCATTGACTACGTTAGAAGGGCACAGCACTACTACACATCTTGGTCTTTTAGGCACCTATGGGCGGCTGTCTTTCACTCCAAAAGAGATGCAGGATGCAAGTAAAAGCACTTTAGATAAATGGTCTCTCACTGCCTATAGTAGCGTACAGCATGACAGTGGTTTCTATATGGATACACTTTTATCCTATGGAATAATAAAGAGCGATATCACCAATGCTATCATTGGTAAAACCGCGAAATTGAACAATGTAAAAATGTTAAGTATTTCCACCACCGTTGGCAAACAATTTTCTACCGGAATGGAAGGTTTAACATTTGAGCCCCAAATACAACTTGCTTATCAACATTTGATGTTTGATACCATTGAAGATGCTGATAATTTTACCGTTGATATGAAAAATCCTTCTCAATGGTTGATCCGTGTTGGTGGACGT
>NZ_JBHIPA010000035.1:0-5531 GCF_042195845.1 Bartonella sp. AP4SXKL | reverse complement strand
GGCTTACCCTGTTTATCTAAATAGGTGGATCCAAATTTGGATTGACCCCCTTCAGGATATAATTCTCCTAACATTTGTCGAATATCACGCATAATATGCGCATGTTGCTTACCGCATAACTCTGCAATTTCACGACTAGACATCGTTTGAACTGTTGTATTTTGAAAATTTCTTTCAGATGTTGTGATAAAATTATGCATGCTTCACTCCATTCGTTGTGACAACATTGTCATTGTGCTTGATTTGCTGTCTTAGATGTCTTAAGAAATCTTCTAATGTTTCAGGATTTGAATAATCGATTTTTGAATTTACTTTTTTTTCGCATTTCAGAAAATATTCACGCACTTGTTTACCTTTGAGACCAGGTTCACAAATGGCAATGTGTTTTGCTGTGTCTAAAGTGAGAGCATAATCTTTAAAAGGATTTCCACGTGAGGAGTTTGATAATTCTTTAGTAGAAAGTACAAAGTCGACATCTTCTCTAAAGCTAAGTTCTTTAATACAGTTTGTTATCCACTTTCTAAACTCGGTTTTTACCTCTAAAAAGGTATATAAATCACGAGCGCTAATAGTTTGAACCTTTTGATGCTGGATAATATTGTATTGAGTAGCAAGAAGCTTTTCCATTACGAACCTCATGTTGATGGGATTGATGAATGAAAGGGGGCGCTTTTAAATGCGCCCTTCAGAATTTAAAGCACATCACAAGGACGCAAACGGTGTTGTTGTTCGTAAGTACCGTAAATCTCATCATTATATTTTTCGTCTGCGATCTCGTCTAAAAGTTCTTGGTAAACATCACTTTCGCGTACAAAGTCATGAACCTCACTATCCTCATGGAGATGTTCGATATTTTCTTTTACATATGCTTCTGCAATCTCTTCAGAGATATCTTCACAATTATTCTCAGAAGGATTGATGCGAAAGATTTGGATTGCATCATCTACCTCATCAACAATGCTTAGAATTTGGCTTGCATCAAGTGGTCCAGACTCTGCAATGTGTTGATCTTTATCGTAGGCAACTAATAAAATTTCATTGGAATTTATAAGAATTGGCTTATCCATAATTTTTCCTCCCTAACGCCTCTTGGCGATTGTTTGTGCGTGGTTTATATAATTACTTATATAACTATAATTATAAAATAGCAAGCAAAAAATTATAAAAAGTTATATTTTTATAAAAAATATTATAATATCTTGCTGAATAAGAGGGGAGGATAATTAGCGATAAGTCCGAATCATCTTGCTGTAAGAACTTATTGGCAAAATAGCAAATATCTCTCCAACCCACACAATTTTAACATTCTTAATAGGCAAGGCATTCCAAGAAAGCAGATCTATTTCACCATTCATTCCCCTGCTAATCTGCTTTATATATCTTTTATTATCATGTGTTAAAATAACGGCTTCTTTGCCAAAAAAGGATTCTATTGTTTTAATTTGGCGCCGTCTTACGATAACCATATCTCCATCTTTATAGGCTGGAATCATAGAATCTCCTTTAACTTCAAAAGCAACCATATCATCAGGTAAAGCAAAAGGAATTTCTACTTGTTCAAGACCATCTTCAGGGATTTGTTCAAAACTTGGATCTATCTGTGTTCCTGTTCCAATATACCCCATAAGAGGAACAAAAGTTGTGAAGTGATTATCCCCTTTTAGTTCTTTATATAATTCTAAAATGGCATCTCGATTAGAGCCGCGTGGATCAGAATCTTTTAACCACTTAGACACTGAAGCTTGTGTTACGTTTAGCCGTTTGGCTACATCTTCTTGCGTTAAGTTAAACTCGGTCAAAATCTTTTTTAATGTGCTTATGATATTAGATTTATTACTCATACTTCTGCTTACCTTATTTTTTTATCGTTGATAAAGATAATTTTCATTGACTTTATATAACTATAATTATATGAATAAAATAAGACAAAGCTGTAATTGGAGCTTGTAAATGGATCAACGAGAAGATTTTAAGAATTTGACTAAGTCAATACGGGGCAAATTTAATTGAACACAATCAGAAATGGCGAAAATGCTTGGTGTAACTCAAGCAGCTGTTTGCAAGTGGGAAAAAAGAGGATCTATCTCCGTAATAAATTATCTCAAGCTGCAAAAGTTGAAGGATAGTTCTAGCCCTATGCCTGCTTTTACTACTTCTCCCACAGAAAAGAATGAACATCAACAGCATCATTCACATTCTTAAAGAAGAAAGATCAGAGATGATAGATGTCCTACAGATCACTATAAGCAAAGTCCAGTTGATTGATCTTGTTAATAAGATTGGACAGGAAACCATATATTATGGTCTCCGTTCGCCTGAAGATGCATGTTTTGAAATAAGGATAGATCCCTCATCAACAGGTTTTCTTGTCTATATGCTGCATAGTATCTTTGCGCGTGATGATAGAAAATATTTTCCGTTATTTCCGTACGATGATTTTAATCAATGGTTTTTATCTGTGTTTACGCAAGCTTTTACAACTTGGTTTGATAATTATTTTTCTCAAGAGTTGTCATCTTTTTATCGCTTAAATGAGCTGATCTTGTTTACAGCCTTAGTCAAAAGTAAGCTTGATTTCTTAAGGGATAAACTCATCGAAAAAAGAAAAGAAGAAATTGAATTAATAGATGATGCATGCAGTGTGTGTCTGAATCTGAGTTAATCCAATTTTTTAAAGTCTATGAGGTCGGTTTGTGTCGTTACAGTCATTGTTGTTTCTGGTTTCAATGGGGATGTATGAGTAATGATTAAAGTAACTTGGGCTTTTATATCTTCTTCACGCGCAGCTACAAAAATAAGGATTCCTGTGTACTTATCTTCTGAGGGAGCTATAGAAATATTAACATCGATTTCTTGTCCCGTTCGAAAATCCTTTGCTTTCTCACAGTATCCGGATGATATTGTGTGTGACGTTGGTCTGGCATCAGGATTAACATATGGTGATTGCATTTGCCGCAATCTTATTTCCGGTTTGTATCTAATGCCATATCCAAGAATAAAGCGAGAACCATCTTTTAGCTTTATATTTAAAACGTGGATGACAGTTTGTGCATTGTTTTTTATCTTTAAACAAAGAAGCGTCCACTTGCCTTTTGTTGGCAAGTGGGGTCCAGTTATATATATAGAAGGTGGCGTTCCTAAATCCTCTACTCTTTTGTTATCTAACAACATTTTAATATGTTCTTCTGACCATTTGGCAAGATCTTTTGTCGATATTGCTTGCTCTTTAAGGACTATCGTCTGTTCTTGGCTTTCTGCAAATTGCTTGCTTATCCATTCTCTATCTTCTTCTCGTTTTTTTGCAGCTGTTTCTAAATCATCTTTGCGGATTTTAGCGGCTTCTTTATGGTCTTTATTTCTTAAAATAAGCGCTACTGAAAGAGATCCGATAAATGACAGGAAACCTGTAAGAAATATCTTTATCCATTCTTGTATCATAACTCCCCCCACTTTTTTAGAATCGCTGGGAGGGTACTTTTTCATAAACATTTTTTCAAGACAAGCAATCACAACACGTTCTGTCATAACACACATATAAATACGTAGAGCCTTAAGGGGGGATTATGACCACTAACGCACAAACCATTTTATGTCTTGATCTAGGGACCAAGACAGGCTGGGCAATATGCGGTGCGGATGGTCACATAACAAGCGATACAGAAGATTTTCAATCACGCCGTTTTGAAGGCGGTGGTATGCGTTATTTACGCTTTAAACGGTGGCTTACTGAACTAAAGAGATCTGTTGATGAAATTGACGCGGTATATTTTGAAGAGGTGCGCCGGCATGTGGGTACAGACGCTTCTCATATTTACGGAGGCTTTCTAGCAACCTTAACAGCGTGGTGTGAACATCATCAGATACCATATGAAGGCATTCCTGTTGCTACCATTAAGAAAGCAACGACAGGCAAAGGAAATGCTTCAAAAGAAGAAATGATTAAGGCAATGCGTGCAAAAGGTCACACGCCTTGTGATGATAATGAAGCAGATGCTTTGGCAATTTTATATTTAACGAAAGAAGGGGATATACATGTCCAGTAAAATACCATGGACGAGACTGTTTGCCGATAAATGGGCGGTGGTCGTCGATTATTTACCTCCTGTAGAAGGTAATATCTATATGAGATTGCGGTTTCGCATGCTTCGTACTGGTGAACCTCTTTTTTGTAACATTAAAGTTTTGTCTCATTACATTGGTTATTCAGTAAAGAAATTTGAGACAGCTTTGAATGTTTTGCTAGAAGAAGGATATATTATTCGTTTAGCAGATGGTCGTTTATGGAATCTCGATGTTGAAGAAGAATTAAAAAATTGCAATGAGAATTTAAATAAACTTTCAGAAAAAGCTATAAAAGCTGCGAATACTAAGAGAAAAAAACATAAAGATGACTCATCAAAAGACCATGATGATGTCATCACGAGGTCATGATGACATCATGATGAAACACATTAACATAGACAATAACATATATAATAAAAAAACTAAAACTATCGTTTTAGCAAAAAAAGAAATTGGTTCTGAAAGTTTAGAAACAAACGAACAGGTTGACGAGCCAACAGAGGTTGCTGTTGTTGAGACCACATCAGAGCAAATCGAAACCTCATCAGACAACCAACCTCCCATTCACGAGCAAGAGAACGTTCCCAAAAAAGCAAAACGAGCGCAAGCTAATCGCGGTTGTCGATTGCCAGAGGATTTTGAACCCGATTACGATTTTGCAATCGAAGAGGGCTTGCCTCCAGAGCGCGTGAAAGTCGAAATCGCAAAATTTCGAGATTATTGGCGTTCAAAAGCCGGAGCAAATGCAACCAAAACCGATTGGCAAGCAACATGGCGTAACTGGGTACGAAAGGCTATCGAGGTTTTAGAAAAAACAAAAAACACGAACAACAATGGTGGAAACAATGGAAATTACACTCAAAAGCAAAAAAGCATTGGGGAGCGTATCGCAGACAGTCTCCTTGATATCGGAAATCGAGGGTATTTTGAAACACATTCATGCGATGATACCTCCGAGCGGTCCGTTTGTTTTGAAGGATGGCAGCCAATTAACGAAACAGCAGGAATCGATTGCTTTAGAGGCTGGTGATCAATTGCAAGAGCTCTTCGCCGTGAAAGCAGGTAAAGAGGATATAGCAAAAGCTATTCGCATGCTGTCGTGTGGTTTGAAAATAGCACAACAATCAGACCATGAGGGAATGGCGTTGACCTATGGAATGGTTTTGGAAAATGTCTCTGCATGGTCACTGATGACAGTGGTCAAACGGATTTTATGTGATGAAATAAATTGTTTATCCGATACGTTTTTTCCGAGCACACGAGAACTTGTCAGGTTGTGTCGAGATTTAGAAAACAGTCTTTTGAGAAAAGCCAATTTTGTACGCAATGCTGTTTTGAGATTCCGTGAAAAGGAGTTGAAAGAACAAGCAGAGAAAGAGCATTCAACACCTATAACGCTTGTTCACAAGCAAGAGCTTGAAGAGACTTTAAATGGCATTGGTGGGATAATGAAACGCTTTGGTCCACAG
>NZ_JBHIPA010000033.1:0-7062 GCF_042195845.1 Bartonella sp. AP4SXKL | reverse complement strand
ATATGTCTGAAAATGGAAGATTTCGCTCTAACGTATCTGCAACGAGTGCTGGGGGACATTGGGGTGTAGGTGCTGGATTTAGGGTAACACTGAATTAACAATAGAAAATTCGAAATAAATTTTCCTTCTCTTATCAAATGCGTTACATGTGCCATTTAAAGAGAAGGAAAGTTATTTTCATCATAAATGAATAGCAATAGAAGATAAGGGCGTATTTCGAGTAAAAATATATTTTTTATTGTGAAATTTTATATCAAAAAATCATTTATCACCTCCAAAAGGAATTATTTGAGTAATCGATATTTATTTTTAAGAAAGTTTTGCCTTCTTGTCTCATCAGACAAGGGTGAAAATTTTATAAGAAGTGATATTTTACACAGAAATTCATAGAGTAGTATACTTGTAAAGTTTTATAATTGTATTCTGTAATAATAATCTTAGTGGGACTAATTTTAGTTACAGTGAAGCATTTTAACAAAAAACTACAAATGCCAGAGGGATGTTTTCATATAAATTAACAGACTACGTGTAACCGCACAATATTTGAAAACTATACAGTTTATAATTTTATAATAGAATATCCACTAGGGGTATTTTTAAAGAAATAAAAAGTCTCATTTTTTCCTTGCTATTTTTTAATAATCTGTATAGAGTGCGAAAAATTAATTAAAAGAAACTAGAAATCTTCTCGCAAAGCGGGGTGCGGTAAGTTATGGCAAAATTACAAAATCACAATCATCTAATCTCAAAGAGCTTTAAGAGATACAAATATAAAACTCAGGGATATCTCGCTTATTTTCACGACAAAAGCACAATAACCCTACAAAAAACGCTCTAAATTACTCAACAAACAGCTTAACTCCCTTCCGCAATAAACATTTTATTGCCTCTTAAACACACAACCCCTAATAATAGTACACAAATATGTTTTTTCTACACTTTTTTCACCTTTCTTCACCTTTAAATTTAAAGGCTCTGCTGAAGAAAAACACCCCTCCTTAAAGGGGGATAAATAAAAACCACATTAATTGGACTATCGATCAACGTCAACTTCTATCTCATTGATATCTTAGATAGTCCTCTTCCGCATTATGACAACCCTAATCTTTTATAAAACAAGAAAAAACAATCTCTGGAGCTTAGTAGCACCGGAATATGTCTTTTTGATGTTTTAAATATCTTTTTTTACTTAGAGGATTTATTATGAAAAAAATATATACCACACCACACACGCTAGCAGTGAGTAATTTAAAAAATTCTTGCTCGTCTTATCGATTACCTTTTATTAAAACGCTTTCATTAGTGTCAGTAGCTGTCTTTTTATCAAATGCTTCTCCTGTTTTTGCTTGTGATCTTTGGGGTAATGTAGCACAGTATTTTGGCGGAGGTACAAATATACGTAAAAGTATTGCGCCAACCTATATAATTAACGGTAAAATATATAGAGATGTTGGTTCTGCGCTGTATGGTTTGGAGAATTATGTCGCTGAAACCAGGTATGATAAGCTTGTTAAGCAAGATGCATCAGGACTTATTACAATTGGTGCGGACGTAGGTGGTAATAGAATAACTATCGCAAATAGCTCTCATGGATTGAGGACTCTTACTGGTGTTGCTGATGGTTGGGTTTCGCCAATCTCGTATGATGCAGTCAATGGTTCTCAGCTTTTTTCCCAAGGCATCAGTACTGCGATCTCTTTTGGCGGTGGTGCTGGATACGATAGAAAAGGAAACTGGATAGCTCCTACTTTTACAGTTAAGGTCTTTGATAAAAATGGTAATGGAGCTGAAAAGGATTATAAGAATGTTGCGGATGCCTTTACTGGCGTAAGTAGTTCTTTCACGAATCTTGATGCAAAGATTGAAAATATTAAGGTAGCAAGTAATAGTCTTGTTAAGCAAGATGATACAGGACTTATTAGCATTGGTGGAGAAGTAAGTGGAACTAAGGTAAGCATTGCAAACGTTGATAATGCAGTTCGGACTCTTTCGGGTGTTAAGGCTGGTTCGATTGCAGCAGCGTCCACCGATGCGATAAATGGTTCTCAACTTTATGCCATGAGCAATGTAGTTGCAGGCTATTTTGGTGGTGGTGCTGGCTATAAAGATGGAAACTGGAGTGCTCCTACTTTTACAGTTAAGGTCTTTGATAAGGATGGTAATGGAGCTGAAAAGAAGTATACTAATGTTGCGGATGCCTTTACTGGCGTAAGTGGTTCTTTCACAAATCTTGATAAAAAGATTGAGAATATAGTCATTAATGGGACAGGTGATGATCTTGTTAAGCAAGATGATGCCGGACTTATTACCATTGGTGGAAAAGTAAGAGGGGTCCAGGTAAATATAGCAAATGTTGATAATGTGGCACGGACTCTTGCGGGTGTTAAGGCTGGTTCGATTACAGCAACATCGACTGATGCGATAAATGGCTCTCAATTTTATGCCATGAGCAATGTAGTTGCTAGCTATTTTAGTGATAATGCTGGATATGATAAAGATGGAAACTGGAATGCTCCTACTTTTACAGTTAAGGTTTTTGATAAAAATGGTAGTGGGACTGAAAAGAACTATAAGAATGTTGGGGATGCGCTTTCTGGTGTAAGTAGTTCTTTTACGAATCTTAATCAAAAGATCGAAAGTGTGACAGGTGATAGTTTTGTTAAGCAAAATAGCGCTGGGCTTATTACGATTGGTGGAGACAAGGGTGGTGATAGAATAGATATTGCAAACGGTATTAATTTTCCACGAGTTATCTCTGGTGTTAAAGGGGGTGCATTTACGGCAACATCGACCGAAGCAGTAAATGGTGGTCAAATTTATTTGATGGCTCAGGCATTTGCAAGTTATTTTGGCGGTGGTGCTGGCTATAAAGATGGAAAATGGTCACCTCCTACATTTACAGTTAAAGCCTTTGATAAGGATGGTAATGCAACTGAGAAAAACTATACTAATGTTGCAGATGCGTTTTCTGGCGTTAATAGTGCTTTCACAAGTTTGAATGAGGAGATTGTTAAGATAAAGAATAAGCCTGGTATTGAAGAAAAGGAACGCCCCCATCAAGACGGTGATTTGAATGATATTATTTCAGAAGGCTTTCCTTTTATGAGAAGCTTACCTAGTGCTTTAGGTAATGTGAAGGTTCCAACTACGATAACTGTTGCTCCTAAATCACCATTAAAACAAGTAAGTTTTATGAGTAGTGAAGGTGAAAGCCGGCGTCTTTTTGATATTGCTGCTGGTGAGATTTCAGAAACGTCGACTGATGCTATAACTGGTTCTCAGCTCTATTCGATAAACAACCAGATTGCTACTTATTTCGGTGGTGGTTCTGGATATAAAGGTGGAAATTGGAGTGCTCCGACTTTCACAGTTAAAGCCTTTGATAAGGACGGGAATGAGATTGATAAAGAGTATACTAATGTCGCGGATGCATTTGCTGGCGTTAATAGTGCTTTGGCAGGTTTAAATCATCAGGTTGTTGATATGAAGAATGGCCTTGGTATTGGTGAAACAGAGGGTAAACCACAAAATGGTGATCCTTCGGATGTTATTTCAAAAGGCTTTCCTTTTATGAGAAGCGCACGTTTTCTAAGAAGCTTACCTCTTGCCATAGATGAGGAAGAAAGCGCCATAGATGAGGCGGATAATTCAACCACGGTAACTGTTGCTCCTAGTGAAATTTTAGAAAAGTCAACTTATGAGGTGACTGACAATCAGTTTTCACAGATGAGTAACAGGGTAACAGGCGTTGAAAAAAAGGTAGACAGCGTTACAGACAGGGTAACAGAAGTTGAAAACAAGGTGAATGTTGCGGTTAGCTATGATACCGATGATAGCGGAAAGAAAATCAGTAGCATCACTCTAAAAGGTGTCGATGACAGTGAGCCTGTTTTGATTACTAATGTTAAAGATGGAAAAATTGAACATGGCTCTAAGGACGCAGTGAATGGTGGTCAGTTATACGATCATACCGCGGAGCAGATGAAGATTACTCTTGAAAGTGCGAAAAAGTATACGGACGATCAAGTCAATAATGGTGTTAACGAGGCAAAATCCTATACCGATATGAAGTTTGACGCACTAAGTTATGATATTACGAATGTGCGCAAAGAGGCAAGGCAAGCAGCAGCGATTGGTTTGGCAGTCTCTAACTTACGTTACTTCGATGACCCAGGATCTGTGAGTGTTTCATTTGGTGGCGGTTTTTGGCGTGGACAATCTGCCTTTGCGATTGGTGCAGGTTATACATCTGAAGATGGCAAGATTCGTTCTAATCTATCAGCAACCAGTGCTGGCGGTCAGTGGGGTGTAGGTGGTGGAATAACTCTGAAATTAAAATAACACCAGAGAATATGAAAAACTACAATTTAAGCGAAGCTTCGCCCTTGTCTTCTTAGACAGGGGCGAAATTTTATATTATAGAGAAGTAATATTTTGCAGAGAAGGCCATAGAGTAGTATATTTATAAAGTCTTATAATAATTAAAGTCTTATACCAATGTATTCTATAGTAATAATCTTAGTGAGATTGATTTTAGTAAGAAGTAAAGCACTTTAACAAAAATTTTACAAATACAGAGTAGTACTCTCAGTGCGTAATTGCGCAGTATTTTAAAACTGTACGTTCTATAATTTCATTGATAGAAAATATCCATTGGGGGATACGTTTAAAAATTTAAAAATCCTATTTTATTATTTTATTTATTTGCTCTGTACATAGCAGTAGCAATCATGAGGCACGCAACAGCAGCAATTATTAGTAAGACTCATTTTGATCAAAATGGGACACTTAAATAAAACTATGAAACAGAATCTCTAGACAAGTCTATAGTGCATGGAATCTATGAGTTTTAAAGTTATAAGGATATTTCACGGTTATATAAATCGGAAAGACTCATTCTGTAAAAATAATTAAATTCATTTTCTTCTTGCTATTTCACTCAATAGTCTATAACATCACAAAATATTCTTTAGTAAGACTCATTTTGGCAAAAACAGAAAAATGCTCGCAAGGGGGGGCAGTTGATTATGAACAACACACACAATCATCCTCATTTTACTCTAAAGCTTAAGAGTATGCCGCTTATCCCCGCGATAAAAGCGTAATGATTTCACAACAAGTACTCTAAATCATTCAGCCAACAACTTAAACTTTTCCCCTAATAATACCTTACAGCTTCTTAATCATATAAAATGAACTCTTTTACTTTTAAAATTATAAACCGCAGACCTAACAATAGGGTGCAAGTATGTCTTCTTCATACCTGTTTTTCACCCTCATCCAGGAGTTTTGTTGCAAAAAAAGCACCCTTCTTAAAGGCGGAAAAAATAAAAAACCCATTAACCACATCGTTTATCAAGATTGATTGCAACCTTGCTAGACTTCTAATTACTTCTGTTCGCCTCTGCGGCAAACTCAAACTTTATAAAGAACAAAAAAAATCACGTCGTTAATCACTTCTAACACTGAAATATGACTTTTTAATGTTCTAAATATGTCTTTCCTATTTGGAGAATTTGTTATGAAAAAATTATATACCACACCAAAAGCGCTAGTGGTGAATGATTGTAAAGATTCTTGCTCGTTTTATCGACGGCTTTTTATTAAAGCGCTTTCATTGGCTTCAGTGATTATATTTTTATCAAATGTTTCTCCTGTTGCTGCTGCTACTCAGATTTTAAATAACATATCAAAAGACTTTAGTGGTGGTACAAATGCGCTTAAAGGTATACCGCCAGCCTATGTAGTTGGCAGTAAATTGTATAGAGATAGTGGCTCTGCATTTGTAGAGGGGGAGGATGCCCCCAAGAACTTAAGTCTTAATATTAAGTTTCAGACTAAAGCTGCTTTTGATACTGCATTTGCAGGTACGGAAGGTTATAAGAATGTAGAAGGTTATAAAAGTGTTGCGGATGCATTTTCTGGCACTAATAGTGATTTGGCAGGTTTAAATCATCAGATTGTTGAGATAAAGGAACCCCATGCTATTGGGGGAAAACAAGATAATCCATCTCACGGTGATGATCTGCATGAAAATACAGACAACTTTTCTCTTATAAGAAGCTTATCTCGTGAACTAGTCCGAGCGGACGATGAAAAGATGATAACTATTGCTGGTACCTCACCATTAACTCAAATAACTATTCGGAATAGTAAAGGTGAGACACGGCGTCTTTTGGATGTTTCTCCTGGTGAGCTCTCAAAAACGTCAACCGATGCCGTTAATGGTTCCCAGCTTTATACGTTAGGCACTGGGGTTGCAAAATCTTTAGGTGGTAATGCTAGTTATGCGGATGGAACTTGGAGTGTACCTACATTCACGGTTAAGAGCGTGAAAGAAGATGGCAAAACAGAAGATAAAGAGTATCATGATGTAGCAACAGCGTTTGCTGGTGTAGGAACTTCTTTCGTAAATATGAATAATTCTATCACGAATATTAAGAATGAACTTAGCAAAGATATTGCTGAAGCAAAGAGTGATTCCTTGCATTGGAGCGATACTGCACATGCTTTTGTAGCGACGCATGGAGAGAAAGATAGCAAAAGTAATAGCAAGCTTACATCTCTTTTAGATGGTTCGATTAATGCTGGTTCCACGGATGCCGTAACGGGTAATCAGCTTCATGCTCTAGGTAGCAGTGTTGCAAAATCTTTAGGTGGTAATGCTAAGTATGAGAATGGCACGTGGAATGCTCCTACATTCAAGGTTAAGCGATTTAATTCTGATGGTGATGTTACTGATTCGACTTATGATAGTGTCGCGTCTGCTTTTGCCGGTGTTGGTGATTCTATCACGAATATTAAAAATGAGATTAGCAAAGAAATTGCTGGTGAAAAGAGTGATTCTTTAATCTGGAGCCAAACCGCGAATGCCTTTGTAGCGACGCATGGTGAAGAGAATACAAGTAGCAAGATAACGTCTCTTAAAAATGGAGACATTAGTAGAACGTCAACGGATGCTGTAGCGGGTAACCAGCTATATGCCCTAGGGAGCGGTGTTGCGCAGTCCTTAGGTGGTAAAGCTAAGTATGAGAATGGCACATGGACAGCTCCGACTTACGA
>NZ_JBHIPA010000032.1:0-7234 GCF_042195845.1 Bartonella sp. AP4SXKL | reverse complement strand
ATTTACACCTGTAAACAAGCCAAAGAAAACAACAATGGCACGAAAAATTCTCAAAAGAGAACTTTGGCGTAAAAATACACAAAACAATACAGATTGCCCCCGCTTTGCATTATTCATGAAGCACTCTTTAAAAGAACTTCATGGAACCGCTAATAAATCCACTCAAAACAGCCACTGCCCTATAACGCTTTTAACAAAAGCACATGCCTCTGTAACCAAAGAAAAGTGATACCCAAAAATGCTTTATTTTAACTGCTGAAGATCTCTCCCCCACATTTATATGAAAAAACCTCTAAACAAAACTGTTTAGCCCGTCAATGGTTAATACATCAATATCCCCAGTTTTCAATATCCCCAGTTTAATGCTACAATATATTTATCAATAATTAGAGATAAATTCACTCTCCAGCCCCTCTAAGCCACTCAACACGCATATAAACGAGACATCATGCTATCAAGCACATCCTGTCGTCAAAAACCATCATAGAAAACAATAAGAAATCTCTTTGAGAGCCTTTCAAGACAATTACGCAAAACTCTTTTTCCTGCCTTTGCTCGCCAAATGTGGCGAGCAAACAAAGTCTTGATTTTCTAATAAGTTATATTTAATGGCATTTTCATCAAAGAACTTTTCTCCAAAGACAATGATCTGAGCGATCTGAACAGAAGAGTTTTGTCCAGTGCTGTCAGTGTTGTCAGTTCTTTTTAGAGCCTATTTTATTTTTTTAAATGATAAAAAATTAAAAACATTATATTTCAATATGTTAGCATTTTAACGATACAACCTATATCGACAATACAACCTTAAATACAATCCATAATATATATTTGTCAGTTTGTGTCTGTAAATTGAACTGACAAACTAGACTATTTTAGTGACTCATAAAACCTATCAAAATACTCACTCTGATATTTTAAAGCACATGCTTCATTTGTCTTTTTTCCATAAAATAAACAGCAAATTTCACTACTTTGCTGATCTTATCCTATGCCATGGGCTGTGGATAAGTACCTTTAAAAACCCTTTTGAAAAAATTATCGGCTTTTTTAGCATTTTTTCCAGTTTTCTCACTATTCATTCAAAATGGATTTAATAAGCTTCGTTTTGATTCTTTTGATAAGAATTAACCCCCTCATATGAAAACGGAGCTCTGTTGTAACAGGGCATGAACTGGATCATTTGCACGTGAATTATGAAGATGTAGAGCCTTATCCAGTGACCTTTAAAAAGGGTAATCCTAAATTAACTGATATCCCTAATTCCGAAAAGTTTTATTACGTGACTGAAATGGAATTCGCAAAAGCAGGTAAAGAGAAAAATTAAACCACTGTTATTTATAATAACAGATATCCCTCTTGAAGCTTATGAGTATATCGTCAATGGCAAGCCCGCTCTTGAATGGATTATGGGGCATCAATGTGTAAAGACAGATAAAAAGAGTGGCATTGTTAATGATGCCAATCACTATGCTGTTAAAACCGTTGGAAATCCTGCTTATCCATTGGATTTGTTTCAAAGGGTTATTAGCGTAAGTTTAGAAACAATGAAAATCGTGAAAAAACTACCAAAATTAGAAATAAGAGGAACTGAATAGACTTGGCATGCTAAACTCACAAAGGGGTATAAGGTCTTATACCTATAGGCTCTATACCCCCTTTATAAATAGCTTACATACAATCTTTAAAAGGATAATTTATCATGCGTTATTCTAAAAAGAAATCATTTGACTTTTAAAACACTGTATTTTGGATTGCAAAGCTTATACCGTAATCTAAAATGATAGCTTTATTGTTTTCAAAAGCTTTGTTTAAAGAGAGTTATGTATATTCATTTTCTTATATTACTTATAGGCTTTGAAGGTTTCTCAAACCCTCAAAATACCTTCAAAAATATATCGTGGGTTGTGTTTATAGGTTGTATCTTGATATAGGTTGTTTATTAAAAAAATATATAAAGGGGGTCAAAAGGAACCCTCAAAATACTCAAAAACCTCAAAACTCATAACCACAATAGTCTTGATAACATTTCTTATGATTATAATCCCTTTCTTTTGAAAGGCTTTAAAGGATCATATGCTTTTTATAAAGCACGTTTTAATCATTCTCTAAATCATAAGTTTATCTATTCAAATGAACTGATAAAATTCATAAAAGGGATTTTAATAACGTAATCAGTTTTTACTTTCATACGCTTTTCATAAGACACGCGTTAATTACTCACTAAAATAATCTATTTTGTCAGTTCAATTTACTGACACATAACTGATAAGTTTTATTCAACTCACATCATTGGTTATCTTTAAAGATTGTACTCTTGATATGAGTTATGTTTTTAAAATACTAACCTATTGAAATATAAAGTTTTTAATTTTTACTCATTTAAAAAAATAATATAGGCTCTAAAAAGAACTGACAACACTGACACGGTCTATTAAAAGGGATTTTGCTAATCTTTATAATGATCAATCTCTTTTTAGATGTTTTCATAACAAGCAATAAATCGCAATTATCCTATTTATCAACTAGTTGTATAACATCATCTAAGGTATAAGTTTTCATGAATCTTCCCCTGCATACTCTTTAATTCTTTTGCAGAGAAATTCATAAAAATTACTCGCGTAATATTCGGAATCTTCAGATGTATACTTAAGATAGAGTGGGCATTCACCATCCCGAAACTGCGTATAATCAAAATAAAAGGTTTCACCAAAATCAGTTGTGCAGATAACAAGTTGTTTGGGACCCGTAAAGCCATCTCTTCTATCGAGCAAATTTCGGTAAACAATATCACCAGCAGGAATACCTGCGCAGATTTCATAAATACTGAATATTTCTTCACCTCCAATTTCTCCTCCTCCATAATTTTTTAAAAAATTCTTATAGGAAGAGGTAAATTGTAAACCAAGAGTGTTCTCAGCTGTTTTAATCCGCACCTCATCAGGTGCATTATCTTGAGTACCAAAATTAATAACATGACTATGCATATCAACATATTGTGCAACATCTGATAAAGTATAACTTTTCATAAATTTTTCTCCATAAGTCACAGCGTGTTTTTACTCATAATGAGTGTTTCTAATGATCAATCTTTTTCTACTCTAGCCAATGGAATTGAGATGAGATTGATAAAATCATAAGAGATATGTTCTTGACGGAGCTCTTTTCTCATCTGTCTCTGTACAATCATCTCGCATTTACAATATATGATGGAATTAAAGGAGGTGATCATTAAAGTTTAGAGAGCGCCTTTTAGGGATATTATTTCAATATTTGCAATAATTACTCTTTCTTTTTTCCTACTTAGGAATTTTTTTTTGAAATCCAACAAATAACTTTTCTGATAAAATTTGTCTTTGGATTCATAGGAGCAACCAAACTCCTGCCTTGATAAAATGAGTAGAGAACCTCAACGAGAGGACTATCTTGTTCTTGTGTCACAGGATGTAACATAATAGGTCTAAAATCGACTCCAATAGGTGCTCTTCCTGATACCATTCTTTCCACATTTGTACCTGTTACTATCTGTCCTTTTTCTTTCCAAGAAGAAACTGTTTCGGGCTCAAACAGTTCATCTTCCTGATAAACTTTTTGACTTTTAAATTCCACCGGCTCAGCTGCCCCCATACTTTTTTTCTTTATCCATTTCATGATTCATAATCCCCTCGATTTTTTCAAAATAATCAATTTATTCTTTGTTCTAAATAGACTTAAATAAACTCTCCTTCCAAGAGCGAGGTTATTCCTCGCTAGAAAGCTCTGAGTGATTATCAAAATCTTTTGCTACCCGTTCAATCAAAGCGTAGCTCACTTGCTTCACCTTTGCTACTTCTTTGGCTAAAGCTAATGCACGTTCAAGGTGGGTTTTGTTGATGCTCTCGTCAAAGCCTAGGTGATCACCTGCCGTAAAGCTTTGCTGATAAGATTGTAAGGTCTCAACATCACCCAATAAAGCAAGAGCGCCAAGATGAAGTAAAGCATAATCCGTATCGTTTGCTTTAGACGTGGCGCCTTTTTCCCAAGGAGCAGTGCCATAATCAGAGCGAAGTCTTTTAGAAAGGTCAATGTCTGTTACCGCCCATTCTAGCGCATCATCAAGCGCCTGTGTTAAACGATCCGTAGTGACCTCTGGTTCAAAGATTTCCAATCCCTTGGCTTCAAAATTAAGCTGTATATCTGGAATATCTTCCGTGTAGGTAGGATCAATGAATTTACAAGCAGCGGAAAGAATGCCCGTGCTAATCAAAAAGGCGCTATCAAATTGCGGACAATCTTTGGCAACTTCGTCGTTATAAAGAATATCTACTTCACGATCAGCCAATTGATAGCTTGCCATATGGTCATTCTCATTGATTTTCTCGGTTAACCAGCCTAAGCTTTTTAAAAGTGCATGAGCACTTTCCATGGTAAGATGATCATCAGTGTCATCCGCTTCCTCTGTCGCCTCAACAGCAATAGTTTTGGAAGCAACAGATGCTGTTTGCGGATCCAAGCTTAAAATCGGAGCATTTTTAGGAAAACCTGCTCGATAACACCGTGCAAGCGTAAGAGCATTGTCGATTATGTACTTCGTGACACCCTTCACAAAACCTAAAGAATTTCCCTTTCTAAAATTCTCCTTGTAAGATTTGAGCTTTTCAACATCCCCAATAAGAATAAGCCCAATAAAATGGTGCATTATAAGATCATATTCACTGTTTGTTGGCAAAGCTGCATAATCATAAATGATTTGATTAATATTTTGCCGATCAGCCCATTCAAGAATATCCGCACTGATCTGTTTCACCTTGTCTTCAGCCAATTCAGTACTAGAAACTGTATAAACTTCTTCTACTTCTTTGAGGGCTATATATTGAGGCATATTATAGAAAATCTCTTTATGAGCAGAGGAAAAGCCAAGTGTTGAAAGGGAAGCCTTAAATGCAACAATCGGCTCTTCTTCATCACTTTGAAGGTTATACATTATATTGATGATACGGTCTTTACTTATAAAATAAGCATTGCGATTGTAGTCTTTATCACGATAAACTGTCCACCCCATTTCTTTTAATTGCTCTGCAACTTTATTGAAAGTAATCAAAACTTGTGGACTAAGATGTGCTTCTGCTGCCTCTCGCTCATTAAGGATTTTCAGATGTTTTTCAGCAAATTTAACGGCATGGTTAACATACCCCTCCAGTTCTTTATCAAGATTTTGCAAATGGTCAGGTAGCTTACCCTCTGCGATAGAATCTTGATAGGATTTTAGGACATCAATTTGACCTTTCAATGCTAAACAAGCCAAATGCCAAATCACAGCTGGATAATAGCTATATTTTTGGATAAGCGTTTTGCTTTCTATTGATGCTTGTAAATCTTGGGCACGTGCCCATTGCATTATCCGCTCAGAGATTTTTGTCAACTCTTGCTCATTCAATATCTCTATACAAATATCAATTCCTTTATCAACCCCACGAAAATTCTCCCCTCCAATCGTATTAAAAGATCGATAAATATCCATAGGTTGTACAAGATTACGTTGTCCACAAAAATGAATATACAAGCAAGCCAAAGAAATCTCTTCATTAGATATTTCAGCTTCGAGATGAACATTATACTGATCATAGAGATGTACAAAGCCAAAATCTAACTTAATAAAACGATCCGGCAAAACCAACCACATTTTCCCAAGCTCTGTGGCAAACCACCCTTGAATTTTAAAAATGCGAGTTGCTGCTGTAAGACTCATCGACCACTGTTTAGGTTTTTTACGCGCTAAAATGTCATCTAACTCCCCGTTTTTATAAGCTTGCGCAAAAAGAATGAGGCGCTCAATCCACCCTATTGTTTTGTAATCTGCAAATTCTGGTACATGTAATTGGGGTGTAAATTTAGAACTTTTTAAAGCATCAATATCACCAAGTAATGCTTCTGCAACAGCAGAATGATTAGCTGCTTTTTCACGTAATTTTTGTTCAATATCTTGTGCTTGCGCCCAAGCGATAACCCTATTTAAAGATTCCTTAACATGGCTTTCTGAAAGATCTGAAGCTGTAACATCGAAATCCTCTTTCTCAGAAAACAGCGTATCTTCATACTTATCCTGTGATACTTCACCACTAGCATATTCCCAAGCAAGGCAATAAGCAGCAGTGGTAAGATTAGCCGATAGCCGAAACTTTCCCCCATCATCTCCATAATCTACAACATCATAACTAATGCCTACAATGCGATCGGGAAGATGATAATGCGCAAACATACTAGCATCTTCAGCACGATAAGGTTCCCAGCCAAGCGTTTTTAACATCTCTGTTACGTTTTTGGTCTGCATCGCTATTCACTTTCATTCAAAAAGTCCTGGATAATGAAAAACGTTAATGTCGGTTTTGTCTAACTTATTACTCAATTGTTCTTTAACCCATTTTTTACTAGCTTGGTTTAATTCTTTATCACTTCCTTTAAAATCTTTGAACGATTCTTGATATGCCTCTAATAACTATTTGTTATCTTTAAAAAAATTATAAATTTTCCTTTTGTGGACTCAGCATTTCTTTTTTTATATGCTTCTTTCAAAATCTTTTAGTTTTCACTTAATTTAGCATTCTTTCCCGTTTTTACTTCTCCAATGTTTATTTTACCATCCTTTATATAAACAAATTCCGCACGAAATTTTACTACCCCTTACCCGTCTTAGTTTTGAATACTATTTCTGTCTCGCATACTATACATCCTTCATCATTTAATTCTTGTTTTTTTCATCGCGTTTTTTATCATGATGCTTCCTGACTTGTTCAAATATATTACCCATTCCATCATTATTGTTTTGTGTTTCTTTATTGTTTCGGTTTTTTGTCTTATTTTTACTTTCCTTCTGAGAAGCTTTGTTTTTTTCTTCTTTGTGACTTTAGTTTGTTTTTTCGCTGTCTTCTTCTGCATTTTTCGATGCAAACAAATAGCCAAGGAAATCCGTTATAGCCGTCCCATTACTAGAGGATCCAATAAAATAGTTGCTCCGCCAGCCATAAAAAGAGACAGAGCCGCCAACTCTTCTAGTGTAAGCGACACAATGAATGCTGTTAATGCTGCTACCGCAGGAAGAAAATTATTCTCCGCAGCATTACCAGCGGCATCAGCGCCGGCATCAACATCGCCACCGGCAATGGCAGCGGCAACACCCCCCCGCAGCCCGTGCAACATCAATGGTGTGGTCTCTAAAGTCAGCAAACTGCGCATCAATCTTTGCGTTTATACGCGCTTC
>NZ_JBHIPA010000031.1:0-7461 GCF_042195845.1 Bartonella sp. AP4SXKL | reverse complement strand
CGCGGGGTGGAGCAGCCCGGTAGCTCGTCAGGCTCATAACCTGAAGGCCGCAGGTTCAAATCCTGCCCCCGCAACCACTTCTTAATCACCACCTACCTTATAATATCAGCAGGGACGTAATAGTAACTTTGCTCTTCTCAATCTAAACAAAGATAGTGTCAAACGAAAGAGATAATATGCTCAATAAGCCTAATTAAAAAAGCTTATAAAATTAAAAAAAATCCATACTATTGTCTCTTTACAAAGTCAGTAATTTACATACATAAGTTCCCCTTTCTGCTACACTTTTCTCATAGAAACTTATCAAAAAAACTAGAAAAACTAGTTGCTCGTAAAACTACCAATACCTAGGAGCGGCTTTGAAACTGGATCGGATGCCTTCTCATCTCATAAAAGAATGCAATAGGATTAATAAGGGGCATACCCTAATGAAGCAGTGCTAGGCAGAGGCAGGGAGAGAATGCTTTCTTCTCTCTAAACGATAAATCTAAAAGCTCTTCTTAGTACTGCAAAACAAAAATATCATCAATCTCTGAAAATAAAAGCAGGAAAAAACAGATGTAGCGTCTAAACGCATGGAGTAAAATGCTAATCACTCAAAACTCTTCCCACGTACAAAACCCAAATAAAAACTAAAAGGGGCATGCCTACTAATCATCATGCACCTCTGGAAGCAAAATGGGTAGGGGAAGAACGTATAGGTACGTAATGCTACGCACTTAAAGGGCGCGCAAGGACTAAATCTAAACTCAGATTCTCTTGGATTTTAATATCATCCCTCCCTTTGTTCTATGTGTACCTGTATATCTTCATCCTCAAAACAATCTGCCAACTTTTTGTAACAAAAAACTGTACACAATTCCTTGAACTCCAAACTATCTATATCACTAAATACTAAGGGGGATTTTTACCTAGAAAGCTTTTTGGGGTAGCAAGCCCATGCCTATGATCATTGTAATGATGCAAACCTTTTGCAAACAGTGTTTTAAGAGGGTAAAGTGTTATGTTGATAGCAGAAAGCCTGTAAAGAGAAAATGGCTATGGTATGTAAGAATAGTGCTGTTTTTTATAAGGAGCTGTCTTATTATAAAATTAAGTAGGGTAGGGGAAGAACGTATAGGTACGTAATGCCACGCACTTAAAGGGCGCGCAAGGACTAAATCTAAACTCAGATTCTCTTGGATTTTAATATCATCCCTCCCTTTGTTCTATGTGTACCTGTATATCTTCATCCTCAAAACAATCTGCAACTTTTTGCAACAAAAAACTGTACACAATTCCTTGAACTCCAAACTATCTATACCACTAAATACTAAGGGGGGCGCATAGCTGGCCTAAACTCTCTTTACAGAAAACAAAAAAACAAAACGCTGCATAAGAAAAACTCAAATGCTTGAATTTTTTCTTTCAACGTATGCGCTGATATTTGCTTGCATATCGTCTTAAAAATCCATTTTCCACCAAGATTCGTCTTAATCTCGCAAAATCTAAAGTAAAAAGGCTACATATTTTTGATGTTTCCGTTTCGCGATAGTTTTTCCTATTTTAAATGCTTCTGCAATTTTTGTAAGTATATCTTCTGTTTCTAAATGACGATCGCTAAAAATTTCCATATTTCGTACATTTTTATCTTCTAGCGCTTGCCATAATTTATCGATTGCTTGAAATCCCTTTGTTGTGTTTTGAATAAGACCAAGGTTTAAAAGGCGATTAATAGATTTGTGAATGTTTTTGGTCTCTGAATTGACAAGTTTGAGGATATCAGAAAGAATTTTAGCACCAAGTATAATAACAGTATAGACAGCGCGTAGTGTCGGTGAGGTCATGGCAGAAATGAGCGAATTATAAGAAAAATGCTTTGGCTGTGTTGCACATGGATATCAATAGAATATTATTCGTGCAGAATGTAGCTACCTTACGCTTGTCTATCCCATAATCCTTTAAGCTATGAGACAATTTGCAACGGCGTTTACAGAGCAATCTTTAAAGACCGTTTTGAGCTTTTTTGCCGCAGAGTGTGTTACAAAATCATAATTGAGCCATTTATGGCGAAGTGTTTTGAGTGCTCTTGTTGTGCCACCGGTTGCAAAAACTATATGTGACATGGAAGCTGCTTATTTTTTCGTTTGCATGAGGCAAAGGCAAGAAGCAAAGGCGGAGGCACCAACAATCATGCAAAAGGTGAAAGCGATATGATTGTTGAAATGGCTGATAATCCATCCACTTGTCCATGAGCCGGCGGCTTGGCCAATATTTGAAATAACAAGAATATAACTGAAAAGAACACTGGCAGAGAGGGATGGGGTTGTTTTCCCTGCTTGATAGTATATTTCTGGAATCATGACAGATTCATAGACACTGTAGGCAATTAATGCAGTCACAGCGGTAAAGACCCCACCCATGAGGAAAAATGAGGAGAAACTTCCCATAAGCCATAATAGGTAGAAAGTTGATTTATCGGAAAGGCTGAGATGTTTATTGATTATTCCTTGCCAGATACAAATACTGATGCCAACAATTGAAAAGAAAATTCCACTATAAGGGGCGAGATTGCTGTCAAATTTACTGAGAAGTGTTGTGGTGGTGATGAAAATTCCCATGAGGTATGCACAAAGCAAAGCCGTGACCAGCAAATAAGCAATAGAACGATTATGTATTATTGTTTTTAAAGAAGAAAGAAGAGCTTTTTTTGTTTTTTTATTCTTTTCAAGAGATAATGTTTTATGCGGGTAATGATAAACAATTTGAATGGATAGAACACAAAGATACAAACCAATGAGTGCAAAAAAAGCCATTAAGAAGGTTGATGCGTTGTATTTTATGGCACTCGTTGCAACAAGAGGGGCGATAACGACAGCAGCATTTTGAAAAAAAGAATAGAGAGTTAATGCGCGTTTAAGAGCATTTTCATTGAGATGTTCTGATAAAATTTCTCTCAAAAATGGCTTTGAAATTGCTTTCGAAAAAGCCATTAAGGTAAAAAAGATCAACCATGCAGAAGGTGTGAGCGATAGGATAATGCACACAAAAGCGCTACTCCTTAAAATAAAGGCGGTAGCCATTAAGAGTTTACGCGAAAATCTTTCTAATAAACCTGTTGTGGTTACCATGAGAATGCTTTCAAGGATTACCGATCCAGCGAGATAAAAAGCAACATTGGCAGCAGTTATGAGAGAAGAGTTTCCAAGCAGAGGGAGTACAAAGAAAAAGGAAAATTCAGAAAGGAAAACTGTGCTATAGATGAAAAAAGGAATTTTATTTTTGCCCATGGAATTTCCATAGAAGTGTTGTTAAATGATCAAAGACATTTTGTTGTATCTTTTGAGGAAGTTTTGCCAGCCCTATTTCTGCTGTGCACATTTCGTTGAAATAGTATCTTTCTTGATTCACTAGCCAGTCCAATGCAAGAATATTGTTTTTTCTACGATGTTTTTAGAAATATCGAGCATGATTTGGATTGAGCAACAACACTGTGCCCGGATGTTCGCGCAACAATCGTAAGATCATTGAGACCTTGATCCTATATCTTCTCCTGATGGTTTTGACTATTTCTAATTCTTTTTGATAACCACCCAATCCTTTTTGATAACCAATTGGCATCCCGCACTCTTGTTCCTCCCCATTGCATCTCTTGCGAAGAGGGCACGCTAATCTCATCTCCATAGATTGTCAACATATGAATGGGATGAATGATTTTGTAACCTTTTAATGAAATTATATTTTTTTAGTGGAAGGTTATTCATTCTCTTGAAATAGAGAAGAAAAACGATAGCGTTCGCTAATCATTTTTCAATTCTCTTTTAGCGCATGCGTTGATATTTTCCTCCATGGCGTTGTAAAAAACCTCTCTCAACAAGAGTGCGTCGTAATCGGGCAAAGTCTATCGTAAAGAGGTTGCATATCTTGGAAACTTCCGTTTCGCTATAGATTTTTTCCTTCTGAAAGGCTTCACCAATTTTTGATAGCATCTCTTCTGTTTCTAAATGGCGGTCGCTTAAATTTTCCCTATTCCGCTCATGTTTATTTTCTAGCATTTTCCACACTGTCTCTTCGGCTTGAAATCCTTCTGTTGTGTTGTGAATAAGTCCGAGATTCAAAAGGCGATTGATGGATTTGTGAATGTTTTTGGCATCTGAATCGACATGTTTGAGGATATCAGTAAGATTTTTTGCACCAAGGATAATGGCGGCATAAACAGTACGCAGTGTCGGTGACGTCATGGCAGAGATCAGTGAATTGCGGGTATTGCGTTTGTGAAGGGTTTCTTTCCCCATGGGCAAAAGATCATTGCGAATGGGCAGTTCATTGATTTCTATGAGTTCTGCTTGTAGCGATTGTGCGCGTACAATTTGTTCGGCAGAGGTGCGTTTGCGAATAATCCCCAGACCACCTTGGCGATATTTGTGGTTTTCGGGGAGTGTTAAAGCTTCATAGGAGCCATCAAGCCGGTAGAGAATTTCTTCCCAGATGGGAGTTCTAACACGTCGAACCCGTTGTTCGCCATTGAGAGCAATTGTTGTTGTTATGGTTGGTTCATGCAGAAAAAGATAACCACCCGCGGTGATGTGTTCCCAAAGGGTTATAACAAATCGCACGTCATCTGCGGGCGTTCCAGCATCAAGCCAAGCAAAATCTATTGGTCCCCAAGATTTGAGGGTGCTTTCATCAAGAGAGAAAAAATTCTCATGGATAAATGTTACCATGTTTTTTTCAATACCGTCTTGAAGCAGTTTTTGCCATGCTTCTTCTGCTGATTGACCTTCGACTGTAAAATCATCAATGGTGATAAGCCGAGGTTCGTAATTCTCAAGGATTCCTGAAGGATCAAGCAAAGCTGTACGCTCTTCCCAGGTGGAAGATTCTAAAAGTTTTTTATCTTGTTGCCATGCTTGTTTTGCTTTTTGCAGTGCTTTAGCAATCAAGCGCGTACTATCACCAGCACCGATTTCAATGACTGTGCGCGGTCTTGCCATTTGAATAAGCGCATAAATGAGCTGTGCACTATTTTCTGTTCCCATGCCAGGTCTTATCAGCTGCATCTTTTTATCCTTATAATTTTACCAATCGTAGCATTCCTGCTTTTATAAAAAACTTTATTGAATCCTCTAGCGGATATTGAATACGTATTGGTGTGGTGGCTTGCTTCAAGAGATGTTTTGTTTTTTCATGAAGCCGGATTGTACGCCCATTGAGTTGATTAATGGCAAGACTGCCAAGAGAAGAATCTATGATAATACATGTTGGCTCTCGTAAAAGAGCGGTTGCATCATTTTCTGAAAATGCTTTTTGATCTGTTTCGATGAGACCGTGTTGTAAAAGTGATATCAAAAGACTTCCAGAGGCAAGAAGAGTACCATTGAATTGTATTTCCCTCAGTGATTGGACAAGGCAGCCTTCACGAAGTGCTTCAAATGTGGGAAAATCGAATCCGCCAAATGCCGCTCCTTTTGTAGAAACAATGGTGATGGGTTGTATTTGCCGTTTGCCAATGAGTGCTGGTTTGTTTTTTATTATTTGTACATCTTTTGCCCATTGAACGCGTGATAAAGGATTGAGTTCACTTGGGTAGACAGCGAAAGAATTGATGGCTATGGGCGGCGTTGGTTTTTGCAATTCAAGCGTGTGGATGTTTTCATTCAAGTCATGTTGCATGGTGTTTGCAAGTTGCCATACATAACCGCCTGTTCCATTGTAAAAGTTTAAGCCTATAGGGTCTTGTTGCATGATGTTATCGTTTTTTTTTACTTTAAAATATCAAGTTTTGGGGAGGGTTATTAGTTGCTCTACATTAAAGAGTGGTTTATCAAAGTCCTATTGGGTTGGTATGGGGTTGCATGGGATACAACGATTTGATAGGGATTTTATTGAAATTTGATTGGGTGGTGATTGTCATGTCCTTTTGGGGTGTATGGTTTGCTTGAGAAAAACGCCTCGTCCACTAACCATTATCAAATTCTCTCTGTTTTTTTTGTACGGCACTGTTCACAATAAAACCTAAGATGCCTGTGATCATGGTGGCGATGCCAATGATAAACAGTGTGCTTTGGGTGTGATGCACTTTTACAAAACCGGCTCCTAGAAAGCCAAGGCACACCGCTGTTTGTATGATAAAGATATAGGCAGGCATTTGGTTGTTTCGGTGTTCTTTCTGAATGGCTTTCATCATAAAACTTGCCATCAGAGCATTTTGCACGCCGTTAGCACCCCCAAGGATGAAAAATGACAGCATCATTAACCATACAATATGTGTTAAGGAAAAGCAGAAAATTGCAAAGCCGATGATTGCAGCGGCAAGTGATGCTCCAGCGGCATTACCAAAGCGATGAAAAAGGCTGGAGAAACAGAGTGGACCAACCACGAGGCCAAGACTTAACATGCTTGTGATTACCCCATAGGTTTCTGCACTGAAGTACAGCTCAGTGCGGATGCGGACAATCGATAAGACGTTGAGAGCAGAGGTGAGGATGATGGTAATGATGAGGGGAGAAAGAGCATAGACAACATTTTTTTTACGCAAGAGACCCGTTAAATCTAGCCCTTTTTTGCTTTTTTGCGTTGTGTTTGTCGTTTGTGTATGAATTTTAAAACTTTTAAAACAGAAGAGAGTGATAAAGGTAGCAAAAAGAACCATGATTGACAACACAAACAATCCTTTTTGCCCGTTTGATATTCCATACAACACGCCCCCTAACAGTGGTCCTGCAATATAGCCAAGATTACGAACTGTTTGGATAATGCGGTTGATACGGTCTAATTGCTGATCATTGGTTGCAAATTCTGGGACGGAAACGAGGATAGCAGACCAAAAGAGTGAACCAGCACAACCTAGTGCGAAAGAAAGGGCAATATAAACCCAAAATTGGTTGGCGATTGCAGCTGTGGCTATAAAGAGTGCTTCAAACAATAAAACAATGGGTACTGTTCGCGCTGGTTGGAAGTGATGCAAGAGGCGTGGTGCAATTGGTCCGGCACAAATTGCCCCGACAAGCCCTGCAAACAGCAGCATTGAAATAGATGCTGTGCTTTCTGCTAAGTGGAGAGCAAATGTAACTTGTGCTGTTTCATCGGCAAAGCTGCTAAAGCCCAAAACAAGGAAAAGCCCCATTTGGGTAAAAATCATGGATTTTTTCTTTGTCACAATGCTCCTCCCCAAGAGGTTATAAGGTACAATTTTCTTCTACGTGTTTATGGTATATCCCATGCTTTGTATAGTTTTTCTTGATGATCAGTTGAGAAAGGAAGTTTTCAGAGCTCTTTTCCAAAACAAGCACAATGCCTATTGGCAGCGATGAGCAACTCCTTATGTTTTTTTAAAGGGGAGTATTAAGGATGATGGGCTGGTGAAGTTGTCTGATATGAGAGACAATGATACAAAAAGACAATCAGAAAATTTTGCAAAAAAGCTGCACTATGCGTGCAGCTTTTTATGTATTTGCTTTAAAGGAAGACAGGTAGACGTTT
>NZ_JBHIPA010000030.1:0-7666 GCF_042195845.1 Bartonella sp. AP4SXKL | reverse complement strand
TCCCCCCAAGGAACATAACCAACAGCTGTTGCAATAAACTCTTTTTGCATTGGTTGTTTACGCTTTTTTAAGAACAGGTCTTTTAATATTCTCATGTTTTTAGTCCATAATTTTACCAATTTGTCTATTTACCTAAAATTTGACCGTACAGAGCGTTTTATATTGCGGATATGGTTTTCATCATAAAATCTTTAAATCGCTTTGTATGGTGCCTTTTTGTCGATTTAAACACATACCTAATTGTAAAATGATCAGCACTTTTCACTAGTTTGCTGTGGACCAAAGCGTTTCATTATCCCACCAATGCCATTTAAAGTCTCTTCAAGCTCTTGCTTGTGAACAAGCGTTAGTGGTCTAAAATGCTCTTTCGCTGTTTTTTCTTTGAGTGTTTTCTCACGTGTGTTTTCAATTGCTCTACGTACAGTTTCGGCTTTTGAAAGAAGGGTATTTTCTAGTGTCTGGCAATAAGTTAAAAGCTCTCCACAAGTTGGCATAAATGTTTTTGATATCCCAATTGCTTGACCAGTTACGATATTTTCGACGCCTTTTTTCAGAGCATATGCTGAAATCCGTTCCAGCATCATGCTATAGGATAGAACAACGGCTTTGGAATCTGTGTTCGCAGGGACTCTCATGCTTGAGAGTAGGAAAGAAGCTTGCTCAATTTGCTTAACTGAAGCTTTCACAGAGAGCAACGCTTGTAGAAGATTGCAAGCATCTAAGGTTTGCTCTTCCTCCTGTTTCGTCAATGTATTCCCAGCTTTCAGCGTCAATGGATACCCCGGACTGATCATTTCCATAATCTTCTCCAGATGAGAGTTGATCTCTGAGTTGGTTGAAGCCTTCTGCAAGCTGTTCTGTGAAAGTTTTCTGAGTGAATTTTCCATGATAACCACCTAACCGTTTTTCCTGTTCTAATCTTGCTTTTTTCTTTGCTAGCGTTCCGATAGGGCTTGTAACCCAATTGTACCAAGTCCTTTGCCAATCTCGTTTGTTTGCATTTTTACCTGGGTTTGCTATCCAGTAATTTGTGAACCGTTCGGTTTCTAACAGCGCCTCATCATGCGTTAATCCTTGATCGATTGCGTATTGCAAATTAGGTTTGAAATCCTCTGGCAATCGACAACCGCGATTAGCTTGCGCTCGTTTTGCTTTTTTGGGAACGTTCTCTTGCTCGTGAATGGGAGGTTGGTTGTCTGATGAGGTTTCGATTTGCTCTGATGTGGTCTCAACAACAGCAACCTCTGTTGGCTCGTCAACCTGTTCGTTTGTTTCTAAACTTTCAGAACCAATTTCTTTTTTTGCTAAAACGATAGTTTTAGTTTTTTTATTATATATGTTTGTATTGTTTGTTATAGCATCACAAGCATCATGCTTAGCATTATGCTTAGCGTCATTAGCATTATCACAAGCATCATGCTTAATATCACAAGCATCTTTTGTATTTTTATCCCATCTTGCCTTCGCTGCCTTCTGCGCTCTCTCTGAAAACTTATTCAAATTCTCATTAGAGTTGTTGAGTTCCTCTTCAACCTGTAAACTCCATAAACGACCGTCTTCTAAACGTATCAGTTTCTCATCACTCAATAAAAAATCTAGCGCTTTATTAAAAGCTTTTACTGAACAACCAGAAATGCGTGCTAATATAGAGGCATTCTTAAGAATTGGCTGTCTCTTCTTATACATAAGCAATATCAACATCATATAAGTCGATATTTGATGCGACGTCATTCCACTAGCATCAGATACCCAATCAGAAGGAAAACAACGAACCCAAGCTAACTTAGTTGACATATTTCCCCTCCTGTTCTTTATTATTATTTAGATCTTCATTGAAGTTATTGAGTTCCTCCTCAACTTGTGAACTCCACAAACGACCATCTTCTAAACGTATGATGACTCCAACCCTCAATAAATAATCTAACGCCTTTTCAAATCTTTTTACTGAACATTTAGTAAGATAAGAGAATCCTTGTGAATTATTTATAAGAGGTTCGCCAGTGTAGAGCATTTGCAAACGCAACCTGAGATAAACATTGCATTCAATCGCTGGTAACAAAACAATATCAAGAAGACACTTCTCTACATTAATTGTTACAAACTTATTTCTATTGGACATCCCCAATCTCCTTTCCTTTAACTAAATATAAAATTGCTAAAGCATCTGCTTCGTTGTCGTCTTTAGGCACATGTCCTTTTGCACATACCGCCTTAATCATTTCTTCTTTTGAGGCGTTGCCTTTTCCTGTTGTTGCCTTCTTAATTGTGCCAACAGGAATGCCTTCATATGGTATCTGATGATGTTCACACCACGCTGTTAAGGTTGCTAGAAAGCCCCCATAAACATGAGAAGCGTCTGTACCCACATGCCGGCGTACCTCTTCAAAATACACTGCATCAATTTCATCAACAGACCTCTTTAGTTCAGTAAGCCATTTCTTAAAGCGCAAGTAACGCATGCCACCGCCTTCAAAACGGCGTGATTGAAAATGTTCTGTATCACTTGTGATAAAACCATCTGCATCACGAAGCGCCCAGCCTGTCTTAGTCCCTAGATCAAGGCAAAGAATTGTATGAGACATCTAAATCACCAGTACCTACTTCTCATTAATCTTGTGCTTTAAACTCTCAATCTCAGCATCTAATTCCTTAAGAATTTTCTTCTTTTTTATGACGGGTTGAGCAGAAGTATACACTATGTAAATAGGCGCAACTAAAAGTATAAAAACCATCATTGCAATAAAAAACACTGCATTTATTGATATGAATAAGTAGAGTACTAATTCACCTAGATTCATGTTCCCACCCCATTCTTGAAGATATGCATTTTCAAATCGTGTAAAATTTTATGTTTTTTCGAAATGATCTCACGGAGTTTATCGTTCTTTTTGTCTAATATTTCCGAGACAACAAAGGAGATTATAAGTAAATCAAAGATCACAAATGCAATACCCAAAGCTATCGCTGTCACACTCATCTTTTTTTCCTCACTTTCTTTTCTTCTTATGAGGCGGCGTTTTTACTGCACCTTCACGCTGCTTAAGCTCTTGTCTTAGTCTTTCAATTTCCTCGTCACGTGATTGAACATCTGCTTTTAGTGCCATCACTACTTCACTTACATCTCTGAATGCCTTTTCATGTTCTTCAGTCCTTTGTTGTAGTTCTTTTATCGCTCTATCGCGTTCTTTAATTGCAATATTCAGATCACTAGTTCTCTTTGCCACGTCCTTTGAAGATGCACTTCTTGACCACGCGTATTCTTCATCAAGAGTTTTTATGCTGCTTTTTAAAGTCAAGACCTGCTCTTTAAGAACTTTGACTTTGTTGCGATAATAAAATACAACACGCAACATCGCTCCGCATACAAGCAAAGCTCCCAAAACTACCAAGCCCGCTATTAAAATCTCATTCGAACTCATTCTGATCTCTATTCTTTGCTTTTAGGGCGGTCATCTCGGCCAATCCGTTTTGCCTCGCATTCCATTAAAAAAAGAATGCAACAAGCCGCATGTGCCAAGTGTGATAAATTACTCTCGCCATCCTTATTCTCTCCACCAAACCATGCTAATAAATGACGTAAAGAAGCTCCATACAAACGGCTCCAATTCATGCCATGACGCCAATTGCTTGCACCGTATTTGTTTTCTCCAAGCTCTAAAACTCTACCGATTTCAATCAGTGTCAACGGTGGAATAAGATCAACACGCGGTTTACCAATGTCATTCTTATGTGCTTTAAAAACCATGATTATCCCCCCCTTAAGGCTCTACGTATTTATATGTTTGCTATGACAGAGCGTTTAGTCATAAATTAAAAAAAATGAACTTACTCAATTCAAAAATACACTGCATGCCTCATCTCGTTACATTTAATGTTTGGACCGATTGTGTTTTTCAAAAATTTTTTGAGAGTTTTCTTTGAAATATTTTGTGTCGCCATGCATCTTTATGGACAATTCTGGTCCTAAAGAATTTTTGGCTATTAAATGGTTGTTTTCATCAAAAGAAAAATTCCAATCAGAATTATTAAAAACGATTGTACAGCCTTCTGGAAAACCTATTTCCTGTATTAAATCTTTCAAAATATAAAAAGTATAATAATTGCCGCTAAACCATAATCCATCTTTACTTTCTTTCTTCTTTAAGAGTGTGAATGATGCTGTGGGTGTTTGTTATCAGCTGTAGTAAGTGGCACGCCCACCTCTTCAAGAGAGGGGCGTGGGTATAAATCGACATACCAGTCAACGGGACGAACAATACCATTGGTTGTCTTTTCAATCTTTAAGACAATTTCAGGCTCAGGAAACCGCAAGCCGCGTAAATACCTGTTAATCGTACTCTGTGCTACGCCAACTTGCTTCCCAAATTCGGCTTGAGATAGTTTATTTCGTGTGAGATATGATTTCAATTTTTCCATAATTCAAATAAATACCATAAAAGACTGTTTTAGTCAATAAAAAATACCTTTATGGACTTTGTTAAATAAGCAGTCTTGGTGTAAGGTTTAAAGCATGCATATAATTAAAAAATTGAGGAAAGATTTGGGACTCACACAGGTGAAATTGGCTGAAAAAGCTGGTACCACGCAACCTCAAATAAAACGGCTTGAAAAAGGTGAGCGAAAATTAACCAAAGAGTGGGCGGAAAAGTTAGCACCACATCTTGGTGTAAAGCCGTTTAATCTTCTTTTCCCAGAAAACGAGGAAATACATCCCATATCTAATGCTATTGGAATGATACCGGTGATAGGAAAAGTTGCTGCTAGCTCGTGGATGTCGGTCGAAGATATGGATTTTGGATTTGATGACATAGAATATGTACCCAGCACCTCAAAATA
The DNA here is from genome assembly GCF_042195845.1 of Bartonella sp. AP4SXKL. Lineage (NCBI taxonomy): Bacteria > Pseudomonadati > Pseudomonadota > Alphaproteobacteria > Hyphomicrobiales > Bartonellaceae > Bartonella > Bartonella sp. AP4SXKL. The sequence goes on along the minus strand of NZ_JBHIPA010000030.1, from coordinate 2,830 downwards.
CCCAGCTCACTTTCAATTTGCTTTAAAAATCGAGGGCAACTGCCTTAACAAAATTGCTCGTGATGGTGATCAACTTATTTGCGTAGACATAATAAAAGCCGGCATTAATGTGGAACCTAACGATCTCGTGATAGTTGAACGCAGCCGATTCAATGGTCAAATGATTGAGCGTACAGCTAAACGTATACGTCAAACTATTAGTGGATTTGAACTATGGCCTGAAAGTACTGAACCCAATCATCAAGAACCTATCAAAATAAATGGGGCAACTGATGGAGAGGAGATTCGTGTAGTTGGGAAAGTTCTTTGGATTTTAAGAAAACCCTGAAAACAAAGGAGAAGCGGGAATGGGGACAGTAGACGAGAGCTTAAAAATAATAGCTGATAAAGTCAAAAATCATTCAGATACTATGTTAACTGAAGAAGCGGTCAAAACAGCGGTCGTTTTACCATTTCTGCGCGCACTTGGGTATGATATTTTCGATCCACTTGAAGTCATTCCCGAGTTTACTGCTGATGCCGTTGGTAAAAAAGGTGAAAAAGTTGACTATGCTATCCGTATAGACGGTGAGATACGTATTCTTTTTGAGTGCAAACCGATATCTTGCGAATTGAGTTCAAAGCATTTAAGTCAATTATATCGATACTTTAGTGTAACGAATGCTAAATTCGCGATTTTGACAAATGGTCGATTTTTTCATTTTTACACAGATCTTGATGCTGCAAACAAGCTCGATAATAGGCCATTCCTTACTTTTGATGTAATAGAATACAATACTGTGGTACTTACAGAGCTTAAAAAGTTTGAACGCTCAGCATTTAATATTGAAAATATATTGGTGACAGCCGAGCAGCTCAAATATGTATCTGGAATAAAACAAAACATCCAAAAAGAAATAGAAAATCCGTCCGAAGGTTTTGTTCGTGTTGCTTGTGCGGATGTTTATGAAGGGCGCCTGACTGCTAATGTCTTAGAAATGCTCACAGGTGTTACTAAAAATGCGTTTCGCGAAGTAATATCTGATGCGGTAAAAAGTCGGCTTTCTAGCGCTTTACAAACAACAACTGAAACCGACAAGCAAGATAATATTGCTACATCTATTGGTAATGAACATGCCATAATAACGACCGAAGAGGAAGTTGAAGGCTTCATGATTGTCAAGGCAATTGCGCGTGAAGTTATTTCTGCCGACCGTATTGTTATCAGAGATGCAAAGTCGTACTGCGCCATTTTAATTGACAATAATAACAGAAAGCCGTTGGTTCGACTGCACTTTAACAGAAAACATAAGCAACTAGCCCTTTTCGATACTGATATTGATGAAAAAGTCGGTATTGAAACGCTAGATAATATTTATGATTTTGCAGACAGAATAAGAGAAACAGCAAAAAAATATTTATAAGATATTCTAACAACCTATGTATGCCCCGCTGAAGCGGGGTTTTTTTGTTCGTCCGCAGTTTTTATAAAAAAACTACGGCGTTATCTACCCATCGATTGGCTCTGTCTGCACACTGCCCCAATTTTTCCTGCATATAAATTTCAAATACAGCTAACTGATTTATTTTTTTACGGGATACTAGGAAGTATCATGCCTCTACACTGAACGCTACAATACCCAAACCGATTCGTAATAAATATTAAAGTTCATTTATAAAAAACCATTTTAGCATAAAATGACTTGACCATAATAATCCTTTACGGTATACTCCTCTATAACAACATATCACGAAGAAGCAAAAGCCGATCTGGTGTAGATTAAATTACATTAACACGAACAATCGCCAAGAGGCGTTAGGGAGGAAAAATTATGGATAAGCCAATTCTTATAAATTCTGATGAAATCTTATTAGTTGTCTATGATGATGATCAAAACATTGGTCGGTCGGGACCACTGGATGAAAGCCAAGTTCTAAAAATTATTGACGAGGCAGATGATGCAATCCAAATCTTTCGCATCAATCCTTCTGAGAACAATTGTGAAGATATCTCTGAAGAAATTGCAGAAGCATATGTAAAAGAAAATATCGAACATCTCCACGAGGAGAGTAAAGTTCATGACTTTGTACTCGAAAGTGATGCTTACCAAGAACTTTTAGACGAGATCGCAGACGAAAAATATAATGATGAGATTTACGGTACTTATGAACAACAACACCGTTTGCGTGCATGTGATGTGCTTTAAAAATTCTAAAGGGCGCTTTTAAAAGCGCCTCCCTTTTTCCCATCAATAATTGATTAGAGTAAACTTATGACCACACATGATACTCATATTCATAGTGAAGGATATCTCACGCCTGAAAACGAGGTAGACAACAAAATCGGTTATGTCCAAATGGTCAATGCCCATGTAATGCATAGGTACTTACATTTGAAACAAGATTTTTCCACTTGGTTTAATGATTGTGTTGAAAAGCTTGATCTAAAAGAAGGCGTGGATTTTGTTTTTACAAAACAAGAATGGAACAGACAGAAGATTTGTCCAAAATCTGAAATAGAAACAGATAAAACCGATAATCATTACTTCAAAATTCACGCAGCAAGGAAAATTGCTCAAGCAGAACGTCATAGAAACTATGGCAGAATATTATATCAAACCTTGTGTTTTTCTTAATTAAGGGGGGTGATGATGCAAAACTTTATTACAATATCTGAAAACAATTTTCAAAACACAACAGTTCAAACGATGTCTAGTCGTGAAATTGCAGAGTTATGTGGTAAGCAACATGCGCATATTATGCGTGATATTCGGCAAATGTTAGGAGAATTATATCCTGAAGGGGGTCAATCCAAATTTGGATCCACCTATTTAGATAAACAGGGTAAGCC
>NZ_JBHIPA010000029.1:0-7858 GCF_042195845.1 Bartonella sp. AP4SXKL | reverse complement strand
TATATAATTCACAACTTGGATTATCCATTGCTCGAAAAGGCGATGAGTTGGTTGCCAGAGCAAAGCAATGATGAAGAATGGTCCCCATCCTACAAGAAGTGTAATAGCGATTTTTGTTAGGAGCACGAGACCACCACCGATTGCGACTACGAGGCTTGTTGCTAGCAAGATAATGATGCCTAAGAGACTGTAAAGCAGTCCATTGGACTCGAAGAAGACGGTTTCTTGGAAAAGACGGCCTGCATATTGAAATCCTTTGGTTGCTGCTGTGTCCAGTAAATTCATTAATTGTTTATCATCGAGTGGATTTGTTATGAGCGCTTTTGATAACTCATAGGGCATTTGTGTTATTAAATTTGTGATTTCTGGTTGATAAAGTCCTGTGGTAAGAGCTATTGAAGTAATAATACTTATCCGTAGGAAACGGTTTACGAATCCGGAGAGAGGCATATCGATAGCGCCCCGGATGATGAGCCAACCATAGATGATGAAAGCGATTGTGATACCGATTGATACAAAGGGTGTAATTGTAGCTATTGTTTTTGAGGAAATATCCGTGACATATGTTTTTGTTATCTGATCAATTTTATTGAAAAGTTGCGTGAACACTGTAAAGTCCATGGAATTCCTCTTTAACGAATTTTCAACTTTTTATATGCTTTTTGAGCATTTTTCGTTGAATTTTTTTAAGGATAAAATGAAACTTCGTAGACCTTTTCGATCTATGAGAGAGAATTGAGTATTACGCATTAACTTTTTCTTTTTACGAGCATACAGGAAAAATAATATACAAAATATTGCTACAAAAAGCTTTACCTAATGAATCTTATGGTAGGCATGTTCGTGTTTTTACTATTCAAAATTTTTATGTTATGTTTATCTTTCTGTTGTTTGATAAGTGTATGTTCAGCATTGCGTAAATGTGTAACCATTTGTAGTTTTGCTGTTTCATTTTGTAGCATAGCAAGCATTCCAATTATATGTGCTTGTAACTCGGCAATACTTTTTAGATCTTTTGTTGTCGTGATCTCGTTTAATAGTTCTTCAATTTGCTGAAAACGATTGTTTGCTTCTTGAAAAGTTTTTAAACTTACGGCTTTATCAGTGATGGCTGCATATTGGATACGCTTGTTGATAAAACTGCTAGATTCATGGATAGTGACAGGAATTTCTTCTTCTTTTAAAATATTTTCAAGTGATGTAGATAGAGCAGAAGTTTTATTTCTATTGTAGAGATTCTCTGGATTTTTGAGAAAAAAGCTACTGTGATCTGTTTGTACATTTTTAAGTTTTTTAGTGTCGAATTTTTGGCTTCCCGTTATAGACTCGTGTATCTTTTTTACTTCCTCAAGGTGTTTTTTTAGCATATCGAGAAGTTGGGCATCAGGTGGCGCTTTCTTTTGCTGTGGAGTTTTTTTAGACTTTGATGTATTTGAAGATGAACTTCCAAAAAAATTGGGCCACTTCGTTGGAACGGATGCCGATAAATCCGCCGACCCAGCGCCCCAAACCCAAGCCATCGCTGGGTTTGAAACCCCTAAAGTTATTACAACTACTATTGAAATGACCTTTTTTTTCATGTTTCCCTCCTGTCATTTTTTGCGTGCTGTAAGAAAATTGGTAACCATATTGCCGGATCATCACCAACTTCTGCGATAATGCTTTCGGCTAACTCTGCGTTATCAGGCGTTCCTGATAACACTAAGAGCTCGTCACTAAAGTCGTGTTCGATGGTTTTTCCATCGCGTGTTAGATGGAATTTACCAAGATTCAGTTCTGCAAGCGCAGATTGATCACCCTGCTTAATGAGGAATTGGCGACTAAACTCACCAAGTCCTTTAACGAGTTCAAATTCGGCATCTGTTAGTTTAAAGCCTTTTGTATAATCTTCATAATTTGCTTTGGGATTGGCTAGAAAAATGTAAGTTGCACACTGTTGAATGAGTGTTTTGGCAATATTACTTTCCAAGGCATCGCTAGGCTCTTGTGTTGCATAAACAAAAATACCATTTTGTTTACGGATGGTCTTTTGTTTATTTTTGGCTAAATCTTCAAAGTACGGATCTTGCAAAGGCTTCCAAAACTCGTCAAAGATATACATAAACCGCTGTCCGCTAATCATGCCTTCTGTGCGGTAAAGCAAATACATCATCACTGGAGTGCGAGTTTCAAAATTATCTAAGAATTCCGTGATATCAAAGCCGTAAATTTGATGTGTTGAGAGATCAAGAGCATCATGGGGATTATCAAACAACCACCCATAATCACCACCTTCACACCATTTTAGTAAGCGAGCATGAACAGATGGGTGAGCATTATAATCACTTAAACGTGGATTTGGTAAAAATTGTACTAGAAAGGACAAACGACGGAGTGATCGGTCAATGTTAGCACTCATAACAGACATAACTGCTTTGTTAATTTCTTCTTCGTCGTGATGCGTGACTTCACCACCAGCTTCTGCCAATTTTTTAACAAATTGTTTCAGAAAAATAAGATTTTCTTGTGTGGGTGGGAGTTGGAAAGGATTGAAACCACTTTTTCTGCCTGGCTTGAATGTTAAATATTTTCCACCCATCGCCCGAATGGCAATTTCCATGCCACGATCTTTATCAAAAACAACAGTTGTCGGCTTAAATTTTTGTGCTTGTGCTAACAAAAAGCCGAGTAACACGGTTTTACCGGAACCAGATTGTCCGATAAGTGCGGTATTACCAAGTAAACGTTTATCTGTCGAGTCCTCTTCAAGTTTGGAGGCATGAAAGTTGAAATAAAGCGGTGTTTTACTGGTTGTTTTAAGAATTGTGACGGCTGGTCCCCATGGGTTGCCAGTGGGTTTTCCTGACATAAAATTATGAAAAGATGAAAATGACAAAAAGTTCAATGATGTAATCGGAGCAGGACGTGGTCTCCATTTCCAATTGCCAGGAAGTTGTGCCCAATAGCCAGCCTCTATCGCTAAGTCTACAGGTTTGGGCAGTACCGCAACGTCTAGTAATGCTGCACTTGCTTTGGCCATATGGTCGCGAACTTGTTGAATTGTATCACCATAGATCGTCAATGTGCAGTGATGTTCTCCCATGACAAAATGCCCACTGATAAGCTGGTTTAGTGCTTCGTCAATTTGTTCAATTTGGCTCGTTGCCACATCTCGTGCATCAATAAGATTACGCTGATGCCGTTGTAAATAGTCTTTAGCAGCATGTCGGGAGAGCACTGAAAAGCTCTGCGTCAATACGAACTCGAAGTCACTTTCCAACAAAACATTTAATTGTCCTGGTTTGGTTGTTGCATCATATTCTTTAATTTCAAGCATTCCAAATCGACGCATTCCACTGGTTGTTCGCAGTTCACCAAGAGCGCCCCATTTTGAGAAAAAAGGTCGATTGACAGACATATAGTCAGCAAAACGGTCATGGCAAATTGGCATAGGGCGATATTCACCATTGACAAGCATTCCAAGGAATTCAAGTGCAGAAGAATAAGCATGCCCATTTTTTTCATAAGCACCAAGAAGTTCTGCACCGTAACGGTTTAAAGATTGGCCTAAAGTACGATTGATGTCATTGAGTTCTTTGATACATGTGTCTTGTCGCATCTTTTTTTGATCAAGCGTTTCACGTTCATGTTTAGAAAAGAACGACATAATTTTATCCGCTATCGGTTGAAAAATGACAGTCAGATATAAATCATTGACCATCAAATTATAACCAGTAAAGCTTTGTCGATATTTTTCATCAAGTTGATAGCAAAACATTTGATCAAATGTTGAATCAGGATATTCATAAACACGGCGGCGCACAATATGCGTCCAAAATGATAAATTGGCTGATGCAAGACCCCGTAGAGTATTGTTAAGCTCTTTTATCCATTGAAAAATATCTTCTTCTGAAGCGCTTTGATGCGAACGCCCATCAATTTTCCAAATTGACAAATATTCCGCATTTTTAGTAGAAATAATCGTATCTGTAATATGATGTGAATAAGGCAGAAACAGGCTTACAGGTGTCTCTGATGCAAGGCGTTTGCTGCTTTCAACAGCTGTCATGTTTATCTCCTTTTACTATAATCAGAGGGACTATAACTTGATGCGCCCCAAAAACCTTTGTTGCGATTGCGAAATTTAGTATCGATCCATAACCACCAGATACGAAACGCCTTATCATCGTTTTTAGTAATTTGCACCATAATAAACCATAATGGAGGTGCTATAATCCACAAAAAGATACTTACTGTCATAGCAATAACAGCAACCCCCATAACCATAACGATAAATGGCATCATGGGGACACCCCATATCGTTGGAACACGTGTTGCTCCCTTGAATAGGGGGAATTCTTTTTTTTCTTGCGATTTCATGGAATGTTCTCGTCACTGGAGGTGAAATAATATGTGGCTAATATAAAAAGCTGCACCAGCAATAATGACACTGAATGCCCATCGCATAAATGTAGCTCTTGCGATAATGCGAAATATATAAATAAGCAAAAGTAATAAAAGAATGATAGCAGCAACGATAGGAATAATTATACTTAATCCATATTGCATCCCTATGAAAACATCTAAACTCTTTGTTTCCGTCTGAGCATATGCAGATTGAGTTATTAATAACATAATCAAAGTTATAAAAATAGCACTAATCTTACATATTTTTGATTGAAGCGTATTTAATTGTTTCATATCTTTTATCCCCTTTTAATTAAAGTTGCTATAAATAATATTCCTTTTTTCGTAGTGTGAGCGATATTATTACTGGTACAAATCTATAATTAACGAACATTAAAAACATTACGTATTATACTAATTTATGCTTGACCTGTAAATAGCAGTTTAGCAAGTTGGGTTGCCGAGCCAGCAATGACAACGCCGATTGCCCACCGTACAAACGTATCTTTTCCTATGTAGCGGCCTGCGTAACCAATTGCTAAGCACAAAAGTATCACGGCAGCAGCAACAGGAATAATGTGATCAATAAGATCTTTTTTTAGAGCAGTCAGAGCTTTTTCAGCAGGAGCTAATTGCGCATTTGCATATGCAGACTGTGTTATAAAAAATGTAATTATAGCTGTAGAAATTACTATGATTTTGTTGTTATTTTGTGTTTGGAGATTAATTAATTTTCGCATATTTTACTTTCATTAAATTTTTATGAATATTTTATACTTTTTAAAATAAACAAATTGGTATCTTTATATGTTACAAATAGCAAGTATAAACTCTTACTTTAAAAACATTATGTGTTATATAAGCTTATTATTTACCTGTAAATAACAGTGTAGAAAGTTGTGTTGCTGAGCCAGCGATGACAACGCCAATCGCCCACCGTACAAACGTATCTTTTCCAATGTAGCGCCCTGCATAGGCAATTGCTAAACACAAAAGTATAACAGCAGCGGCGAGAGGGATAATCGCTTTTAAGTCATTTTGGAGTGCATCTAACGCCTTTTTTGCAGGATCTAATTTTACATTTGCATATACGGGATTCGTTATAAAAAAGGCACTTAGAGCTGCAGAAATTACGATAATTTTGTTATTATTTTTTAATTTGAGATTAATTAATTTTTTCATATTTTACTCTTATCAATACTTTGTATATTCTTAATATAAACGAAATATCACATAATATGTTTAAATTTATCAAACATAAACTCTCACATTAGAGACATTATGTCTTATAAAGACTCACACTTGCCCCTTGAATAACAGGCTCGCAAGTTGGGTTGCTGAGCCAGCGACGATAACACCGATTGCCCACCGTACAAATGTATCTTTTCCGATGTAACGTCCAGCATAACCAATTGCTAAGCATAAAAGAATAACGGCAGCAGCAACAGGAATAATATTAGTAGTAAGATCTGTTTGCAGAGTTTTTAAAGCATCTTCAGCTTTTAGTTTTGCATACGCAGGATGTACTATAAAAAATAAACTTATAGCCGAAGAAATTGCTGTGATTCTATTGTTATTTTTTAATCGGAAATCAATTAATTTTTTCATATTTTACTCTTAATTAATGCTCTTATTAATACTTTGTATTTATTATTATAAAACATATGAGATTTTTATATGTGTATAATAATTAGATATAAAACCTTATGATAAAAATATTATGCATTATATAGACTTACGCTTGCCCCTTGAATAACAGGCTCGCAAGTTGGGTTGCTGAGCCAGCGACGACAACGCCAATCGCCCAGCGTACAAATGTATCCTTTTCTATGTAGCGGCCTGCGTAACCAATTGCTAAGCATAAAAGTATAACAGCAGCAGCGACAGGAATAATATTAGTATTAAGATCTTTTTGGAGTTCTTCTAAAGCTGTTTTTGCAGGAGCTAAACCGTTTGCTTGGGCCCATACGGGATGTGTTATAAAAAATACAGTTATAGCTGCAGAAAGTGTGATGATTTTGTTATTGTTCTTTGATTCGAAACTAATTAGTTTTTGCATATTTCTCTCACTAAGATTATAGATAACATTTTGTATTATAGCTATCATCTTTAATTTTAATTAACTGCACCTGTGAATAAAAGCTTAGCAAGCTGGGTTGCTGAGCCAGCGATAACAACACCGATTGCCCATCGTATAAATGTATCCTTTTCGATGTAACGCCCTGCATAGAGAATGGCTAGGCATAAAAGTATAACAGCAGCAGCAACAGGAATAATATTAGTAGTAAGATCTGTTTGTAGAGCTGTTAAAGCTTTGTTTGCATGTTCTATTGCTGCACATGCAGGATTTCTCATAAAAAATATAGTTACAGCAGCAGAAATTGCTGCAACTTTGTTATTACTTTTTGGCTGGAGGTTAATTAATTTTCGCATATTTCTCTCATTAAGATTTTAAATAACATTTTGTATTATAGCTGTCATCTTTAATTTTAACTAACTACACCTTTGAATAACAGTTGAGCAAGCTGGGTTGCTGAGCCAGCGACAACAACGCCGATTGCCCATCGTATAAATGTATCTTTTCCGATGTAGCGTCCAGCATAGAGAATGGCTAGGCATAAAAGTATAACAGCAGCAGCAACAGGAATAATATTTTTAACAAGATCATCTTGCAAAGTGTCTAGAGCTTGTTTTGCATTTTTTAATTGCACTGCATATGCAGGATTGCTAATAAAAAGTACAGTTAAAGCTGCAGAAATTATTATAATTTCATTATTATTTTTCTGGAAATTAGTTAATTTTCTCATATTTAGCTTCATTGATTTATCATAAATATTTTTTCTACGAAATAAGAAACAATTTCATTGATGCATAATGAAAGCATTGAAATCCAAAGTTTCTTTTACAAAAAATATTTCTTATTCCAAAAGATTTATCAGTTAGGTTTAAATAATAAACCGGCAAGTTCAGCTGCTGAGCCCGCGATAACGACACCAATTGCCCACCGTACGAATGTGTCTTTTCCGATGTAGCGTCCTGCATAACCAATTGCTAAGCATAATAGTATAACAGCAGCAGCGAGAGGGATAAGCAACTTTAAGTCATCACGGAGTTTTTCTAAAGCACCTTTTGCAGTTGTTAATTGTTGAGCATACACAGGATTGGACATAAAAAATACAGTTAAAGCTGCAGAGGTTTTAGTAGCTTTATTCCGAATTATTGTTTGAAGAACTTTTGATTTTTTCATATTGTTTATCTCAATTTAGATTTCGCTTTAGGATAAAAAGATATTTTATACAGCATGACTTTTTTATTACGCGCTTTTGAATAACATATTTGCAAGTTCAGCTGCTGAACCAGCGATAACGACACCAATTGCCCACCGTACGAATGTATCTTTTCCGATGTAGCGCCCTGCATAACCAATTGCTAAGCACAAAAGTATCACGGCAGCAGCAATGGGGATAATCGT
>NZ_JBHIPA010000028.1:0-8233 GCF_042195845.1 Bartonella sp. AP4SXKL | reverse complement strand
GTTGGACAATCTCCAGAAAAATGGCTTCCTATTTTTCAAGAAAGGTCAAAGCAATGAAAAAACTTTTATTGGCAACAGCTCTTTGCGCAATTTCTTTTGGTTTAACAACCAATTCATTTGGTTTTGGCGGTATTGTATTTGATCCCAAGGCTTTTGGACAAATGATTAAACAAGTTCAACAAGGCCAACAACAGCTTAACAAGTTGCAAGAACAAATTCAACAAGGTGCACAACAGCTTGAGCAATTAAAGAGCCAACTCGATCAAGCGAAACAGTTATATAACTCCTTAAATGTCAAGCCTGACATTTCGGGATTGAAAGAGATGTTTAACAAGCAAGGGAGCAGTGGCGCCCTTCCTTCAGATTTTAACCACTTTCAACAATCAATGGGCAGTGGTGGTGGCGGTGGCGGTGGCGGCGGCAGCAAAAACACGCAAAAATGGCAAGAAGAACTTAAATACAAAGAGCCCGCGGGGGGTGCAGGATCAAAAGAAGCAGTTGATGCTTTTTACGCAGAGGAAGTGAAAAAAGCCGAACAGCGCGTAGTAGGACAAGCAGCAAAAGGACAAGACGTCTACGAAGAAGCCAGTGAAACACAAAAAAACATTACCAAGCTTCTTGACGAACTTGGAAGTACTGAAGATGCGGGTAAAATTCAAGGCATTCAAGCACAACTAGAAGCGATACAAGCAAAACTCCAAACACAAGTCCTTCAAATGCAAGCCGCCGCAATGATTCAACAAGCAGAAGAAAAAGCGGCAGAAAGACGTGAAATAGAAGAATTTAAAGCACGAACCAAAGCTTTAGCCCAAAAAATGCGTGGTCAATAAACGAGAAAAAAGAGGGGCTTGAATATGAACAAGATCATCATAACAACATTGCTACTTTGCACAGGGCTCATCACAGCTGGCTGTGAAAAAACCTACAGCGTAGAAGAACTTAAAAAAAATAAAAAACTGATGGAAGAAGTATTAGTGAAATGTTTGACGTCAGGGGATTTGAATTCGAAAAATTGTAAAAATGCAGAGCAAGCTGAACTTGAAACCCGTAAAAAATGGGGAGGCTTTGGCTCGACAAATGACGATAAACAAGAATCTGAAAAGAAACAGGACAATAAATAATGAATAAAGTTCTCATAACAACATTGCTACTTTGCACAGGGCTCATCACAGCTGGCTGTGAAAAAACTTATAGCGTCGCAGAATTTAAAAAAGATAAAAAATTATTTGAAGAATGGGCTGTGAGATGTGGATGGTCAGGAACTTCAAAAAATTGTGAAAATGTAAGAGTAGCCGATCACGAACTTGCGGCAGAGCGCAGGAAAAAGGCTGAAGAAGAAAACCGTAAACGTAGAGAAGAATGGGAAAAAAAGCAAAAAGAAGAAGAAGCTAAAAGAAAAGCTGAACATGAAAAATGGAAAGCAGAACAAGAAGCAAAGCGACGCGCTGAAGAAGAACGAATTGAAAAATGGGAAGCTGAAGCTGAAAAACGGAGAATTAAAGAAGACGCTGAATGGCGAGCTAGAATTAAAGAGGATCAGAAAAGAATAGATAAGATCTGGAGCACGCCATGAAGAAAATCGTCATCACCACACTGCTACTTTGCACAGGGCTGATCACCACTGGATGTGAAAAAACCCACAGCGTCGCAGAATTTAAAAAAGATCACAAATTATACGAAAAATGGAAAATGAAATGTATGACATCAGGGGATCTCGATTCGCAAAATTGTAAAAACGCAGAGCAAGCTTATCGTGAGAGTCTTCCAACATGGGGATGGGGGAGAACTGGCTCAACAAATGACGATAAACAAGAATCTGAAAAGAAACAGGACAGTCATTAATCATGAATAAAGTTCTCATAACAACATTGCTACTTTGCACTGGGCTCATCACAGCTGGATGTGAAAAAACCTATAGCGTCGCAGAATTTAAAAAAAATGAAAGCTTAATAAGAGAGTTTCAATGGAAGTGTGGAGCTTCTGATAATTCGAAAAATTGTCAAAATGTGCGACAAGCCGCGAAGGAACTTGATGAAGAACATTCTAAGAGAGCGTTAGAAAATTATAATAAAGCTCTAGAGAAAATAAATAAAAGGCGAGAAGAACGAGAAGCAGAAGAGCGCGCTAAACAACAACAGGACAATAAATAATGAATAAAGTTCTCATAACAACATTGCTACTTTGCACAGGGCTCATCACAGCTGGCTGTGAAAAAACTTACAGCGTCGCAGAATTTAAAAAAGATAAAAATTTACGCTTCAAGTGGGATGCTAGATGTGGAGGGATAGGAACTTCAAAAAATTGTGAAAACCTAAGAGTAGCAGGCGCTGAACTTGAGAAAGAACGTCAGGCAAAAGTTGAAGAAGAAAATCGCAAAAGAGATGAAGAATTTATGGCTGAACAAAAAGCTTGGATTGAAAAAATGAGAGCAGAGACTAAAAAAAAATTAGAAGAACAAAGAGCAAAGCGACGTGCTGAAGAAGAACAGGAAGCAAAAGAGAGAGCGGCAAAAGAACAACAAAATAACCATTAAAACATAATGAAGAGCGGAGCATCTAAATGGCAATAATAACGAAAGGCGTATTTACTGACATAGATGATATGTTGATGGATCCCCTTGCAGAGGCAATGGATAGCGCCACTACACATCGCTATTGCGCTTTAGCTGCTCAACTTAAAGAACCTTACAGACTATACAATAGATTTATGGCAACATTATGTCTGTGCTCTAGATTTATCATCACTGGTTATAAAAACCGATAACACAAGCAGAATTTAAAGATTGTGCTCAAACCTTGTAAAACTGAAAGGAAAAAGGGGAAATATCGATGAATAAAGTTCTCATAACAACATTGCTACTTGGCACTGGAATTATCGCTGCTGGATGTGAAAAAACCTATAGCGTCGCTGAATTTAAAAAAGATGAAAAATTACGCCTAGAGTGGGATGCGAAATGTGGATTTGCAGGAACTTCAAAAAATTGTGAAAACATGCGGTTAGCATTTTTAGAACTTCAGAAAGAATATGAAGCAAAAGCAGCAGAAAGAAGTCGTAAAATTGCAGAAGAAAATCGTAAAAGAGAAGAAGAAGATATAGCTGAAATGAGAGCCAGACTTCAAAAAATGGAAGCTAATACTAAAAAAAAATTAGAAGAACAAAGAGCAAAGCGACGTGCTGAGGAAGAACGAAGAGCAAAAGAGAGCGCGGCAGAAGAACAACAAAATAACCATTAAGACATAATGAAGAGCGGAGCATCTCAATGGCAATAGAAACCAACGGTGTATTTACTTGGATAGATAATACTGTAATGCATTCCCTTACAAAAATAATGGATAGCACCATTACACATCGCTATTGCGCTTTAGCTGCTCAACTTAAAGAGCTTTGTACACTCTATAATAGATTTATGGCAACATTATGTCTGTGCCCTAGATTTATCATCACTGGTTATAAAAACCGATAACACAAGCAGAATTTAAAGATTGTGCTCAAACCTTGTAAAACTGAAAGAAAGAAGGGGAAATATCTATGAATAAAGTTCTCATAACAACATTGCTGCTTTGCACTGGAATTATCGCTGCTGGATGTGAAAAAACCTATAGCGTTGCAGAATTTAAAAAAGATAAAAATTTACGCTTCGAGTGGGATGCGAAATGTGGATTTGCAGGAACTTCAAAGAATTGTGAAAACATGCGGTTAGCATTTTTAGAACTTCAGAAAGAATATGAAGCAAAAGAAGCAGAAAGAAGTCGTAAAATTGCAGAAGAAAATCGCAAAAGATATGAAGAATTTGAAGCTGAACAAAAAGCCAGACTTGAAAAAATGAGAGCTAATACTAAGAAAATACTAGCTGAACAAGAAGCAAAACGACGTGCTGAGGAAGAACAAGAAGCAAAAGAGCGCGCTGAAAAAAAACAAAATAACCATTAAAACACGATGAAGAGCGGAGCATCTCAATGGCAGTAGAAAGCAAAGGCGTCTTTACTAAGATAGACAATATGTTGATGGATCCCATTACAGATACAATGAATAACGCCATTTCCAATCTTTCATCAAGCTTAGGTGCTCCGCTTAAGCTGTCTTGTACAATCTATATTATATTTATGGGCTACAATATCATCTATGGGCGTTCTTCCATGCCACTGTGGGAGTTTATAGCGACAACTTTCAAACTGGGCATCATTGTTACACTTGCTACAAACGCTGCTCTTTATAATGAGTGGGTCAGGGATATATTTTTCCATGATCTGCCGAATGCCATTGCAAATGTCACACAAGGAGCACATGTGGATCGAAATGTATGGGATAATATGATGAACCAAGCTGGAGCACAGGTTTTGGACGCAGCAAACCAGTACACAGGTCTGACTCAAATGGGGATGTTTATTGCGACATGGATTGCTGGTTTTATCTGCCTAGTTGCTGCTGCCTTTTTTTGTCTAGTCGGTTTTGTTGTTTCATTATTTGCTAAATTGGGTTTGTTTCTTGTCCTATCAATAGGACCACTCTTCATAAGCCTCTATATGTTTTCCTCAACCAGAAAATTCACAGAAGCATGGTTAGGGCAAGTCGCAAACTTCATCATTTTATATGTGTTAGTCGTGCTGCTTGGTGGTTTATATGTTAACATTTCAATGAAAGTTTTTTCAGGAGATATTAAAAATATCTTCACTACTTTAATTCAGTTCTTGGTTGTTGGTATTGGTGGTATTTACCTTTTCCTCAGACTCCCTGATATCGCATCAGCTTTAGCCTCTGGGGGGGCTTCTCTTACAGGATCAGGACCAGTTGCTAAAGCAACGGCTCAACTAAGTGGACGAGCTGCTAATGCAGCAACAAGGGGCATTAAAAAATTAGCATCACTATTAAAAAAGGTCTAAGTTCAAATGCGGGAATTTAAAAAAATTGGGATTATCTTACCATTTCTCTTTCTCAGTGGCTGTGTGTCTTCACCAAACACACTGAAGTCACTCCCAAAATGTGATGGATATTCTAAACGTCCACTCAACAGATCAATGTGGAATTGGGAAGGAAAAAAACCCACGCCCACACCCATTATCATCAGTAACAACACCCCTTCACCCGTAGAAGGTAAGCTGGAAATGCTTCTGGCACAAAAATTAACGGATGAAGAAATCAAATCTTACAAAAATTGCGGGCAAAAAGCATGAAAGAAAAAGACATAGAACAATACATTGCTGAAGCGCGCTCGTTTGATCAAGATCGCATGCTCGCCTCACGCCGCACCACCCGCGTCTCGCTTGCCATTGCCGGCATCGCAGTTGCAGTTGCAATAATGTCTTCTCTCGCGGTCATCACCCTCACACCCCTTAAAACCGTGGAACCTTTTGTCATCCGTGTAGACAATTCAACCGGCATCACCGAAGTTGTGGAAGCCTTAAAAGAAGGTCCCACCAATGTCGACGAAGCAATCACACGCTACTTTGCTGCAAAATACGTCCGCTCCCGTGAAGGCTTCACCACAGAAGAAACACAACACAACTTCCAAACCGTCTCCCTCCTCTCTTCTTCTGAAGAACAGGAAAGATTTGCCAGCTGGTATGGAGCAAGAAATCCCCAAAGTCCTCAAATTCTCTATAAACACGCCGCTGTTACAATAACAATAAAATCAATCTCCTTTATCAATGACGATGTTGCCCAAGTGCGTTACTACAGAACCATTCACGACAACGACAACAACAAAGAATTCATCACCCACTGGGTTGCAACACTTACCTTTGAATACATCAATGCCCCTATCTCTGTCCAAAACCGTTTGATAAATCCTCTAGGGTTTATTGTTAGTGAATATAGAACCGATCCGGAAGTGGTCAACTGATCATGACAAAAAAAATTCTTTTTTTCATTCTTAACATCGCTATTACCCTTTCTTTAACGCCTAGCCATGCCAGTATTTTTCCCACTCGTGCGCCAAGCGATAGCCGCATTCGCTTTATCAACTATGATGCCTATAATGTCACAAAAATTATTGGCTCCATACGCTCATCGGTACAAATAGAATTTTCTCCCAATGAAGAAATTGCTCATGTAGCGATTGGCAACAGCGTTGCATGGGAAGTCGCCCCCGCTGGCAATATTCTTTTCCTTAAAGCGCGGGAAGTCCAACCCATTACCAATCTCCAAGTCGTCACCACAAAGCTTGATGGCTCAAAGCGCTCCTATCAATTTGAACTCATGGTCAAAGATGGAGAAATTTCCTCTGGACAAGAAACATATTTCCTTGTGAAATTTCGCTATCCCCAAGAAGAAGCAGAACAAAGAAGACTCGCAGCCCTTATGCGACAAGAAAAACAACAAGCCCAGCGCATTGATAATGTCTTCAACGCTTCTGAAACCTACGGACCACGCAATTGGGCTTACACCGCTCAAGGCTCTATCACTCTCGAACCCTCCTCCGTTTATGACAATGGCAAAACAACAACATTTACATTTCCAGACAACCAAGAAATCCCTGCCATTTACATTGTCAGCAATGACGGTACAGAATCGCTGGTTCCCAAAACCACAAGAGGCAACATGGTGATAGTCCATGCCATTAGCGCACGCTTCACCCTAAGACAGGGAAGAAACGTCCTATGCGTCTTTAACGAAGCCTATCAACCCAAAGGCGTTAATCCAAATACCGGAACAACCTCACCATCTGTTGAACGTAAAGTTGCATCAGATCTTTAAATAAGCGGGAATTGAAGGGGACAACACATGAGTGATAAACCAATCATCGAAGATCGCGGATCTATTGGGGATGGCAAAAACAATAGCGCCAAAAGCGCCGGCAAAAAAATAGTTGTCGCAATCGCCTGTATAGGAATCTGCGGCTATGTGCTCTGGAACATCTTATCCACCCCCACAGAACAAAAAGACACCGCAAAAGCTCATAAAAAACAAGCACAAAACTTTCACAATTCCCTCGCCCCTTTAGAGCTCGCCCCCTCTGACCCGCGTGCAAACATAGCGCCAATAACCTTACCACCCCCACAACCACTCGCACAAGAACCCAAAAAAGATGACCCACTACTTGATGCCGCAAGACGTGCCCCTGTTCTCGCTTTTGCCAAAGGCTCTAAATCTCAATTAAAAGACATCGTCAACACGACTCTCAACCCCTTTGACAAATTCCATGCCCTTGAAAATCTCGCGAATGCGCAAAATTCTCCTGCCCTTCAAGACACACAAAATTTTGCAACCCTATTAAAGCCTACCAAAACAGAAGAAGCAAAAGCAAAAGCAAAACTCATCGGCAATAGAAACTTTATCATCGCCATGGGAACCTCTATTCCCTGTATCTTAGAAACCGCATTAAACAGTGAGCAACCAGGCTTTGCAAGCTGCATCATCAACCGTGATATCCTCTCTGACAATGGGCGCGTTGTTTTGCTTGATAAAGGAACCCAAGTGATTGGCGAATACCGCGGAGGGATAAAACAAGGTCAATCTCGCCTCTTTGTACTCTGGACAAGAGCAAAAACCTCAACCGGTGTCATCATCGACCTTGCCTCACCCGCAACCGACAGTTTAGGCAGAGCCGGTTTTGATGGCAACATCAACACCCATTGGTGGGAACGCTTTGGCTCTTCCCTTTTACTCACCGTTATTGATGGTGCCACAACAGTTTTAACAAATAAAATAGTAGGCAATTCCAATAAAGAAGGTTCAAACAACTCTGGAGGCGGCGGTTTTGAAGGCGCAAACAACACTGGAAAAGATGCCGCCAGTATTGCTCTTGAAAATCAAATCAACATCCCTCCTACCTTAGAAAAATTTCAAGGCGAACTGGTCAACATCTTTGTAGCAAAAGATCTCGATTTTTCCTCTGTCTATAAACTAGTCGTAAAGAGCAAAAGAAACCGCTCTACTCCCAGCTATTCCTTTTTTCATTAAGCCAATAAAGTCACATTATGCCATCAGCAAAAAATGCAGAACGCGCCTCCATCGTTTTAACAAAATTAAAGATCTTAGATGACTTCCTCAATGATGAAAATTTATTTGAAATTGTTATCAATCGCCCTGGCGAAGTAATCGTTGAGGGTCCCAATGGTTGGCAAACCCACATCTTAAAAGAACTAACCTACGGCGAACTAGAAGGGATTGCAAAAGTTGTTGCTGCCTACACAACACAAAAAATCAGTGTAGAAAACCCCGTTCTCTCCGCAACACTGCCAAACAACGAACGCATACAAATTGTTATGCCTCCAGCAGTTGCAGCCAATACCAT
>NZ_JBHIPA010000027.1:0-8844 GCF_042195845.1 Bartonella sp. AP4SXKL | reverse complement strand
CAAAATGCAAGGGTTTATGAAAATGGTAAAGTGAAAAGCTTTTTTGTAGACGTTTATGGTGATGCACAAATTTATGGCAATGCTATTTTTGAAGGCATGACAATAAATGATTATTGTGAGGTTTATGGCAACGCCCATATTCAAAACGCTGTTGTAATTGAAGGTAATGCAAAAATTTATGATAACGCCTCTGTAAGTGGACATGCTCATATTTCTGATTCATCTGTTATTTGTGATAATGCTCATGTCGGTGGCAATGCAAAAATAAGTGATGGTGCTTATATTTGTGATTATTCCTATGTCGTTGATGATGCCGTGGTTTGTGGTGCTTATGTATCTGGCGATTCTTGTATTCATAGCGCCGCCTCTTTAACTGAATATGATCAAATTCATGATGAGGCAATTCCAAGATTTGGTAGTGATGATGATTATTTTCGTGATGAGTATGAGGATGTTGCGTAAATAAAATAGCAGGTGCGGGGGGCGCCTGCTTTTTAAAAATAAAGAAACCGTATGTTACATTAAGCACTAAAAAATCATAAAATTGAAATAATTATCTATATAGGTATATAAATAATCGTGAATAAAATAAAACGTATCATATAGCCATAAAGCGTTTTATAGATAAAAATATTGGAGGGGGTAATGGACACTCTATCTACTAATAAATTAAATAAAAAAGAGAAAAATCCAAATTCCAAACAATCAATTTTAATAACTATAATACGTAGAGTGTTTTCTATCGTTTATAAAATATTACATAAGATATTGAAAACGTGCCTTTTTTTCCTTTTCCTTTTTCTTTTGCTTATTCGCAAACCGGTTATTATTTTAACAGAGTTTATAGCAGGGGGGAGTTTGCTGGTGTTATTTATTTTTTTTACTGGATATGTAGCGGGCTCTGCACCTTTTGAACACCAAACAGCAATGGTCATTGGTTATATAGTTTTGATATTTCTAAGTTTAGCTATCAATTGGGGATACGATACGCTCCTATTACGGTTAGCTCCTCCCGGTTCTGATCTTATGCTTTTCAAGTAAAAGCTTATTAGAGAATGTCTTCAAGCTGTTAGAATATGTGTATCGTTATAAAATACAAGAAGAAGTTGTTCATTAAGCTACAATGTTACCATTATTGGTAACATTGTGAAGCGTAACTACTATGCTTTTATTATTTTTCATCTAAGATAATCTTCGAGATCTATTTGATTACTGATGTCCATTTCTAAAGGTTTGCTATTCTCATATACACCTTGAATATCGGCTGCTTTTATGCGATTTTTAAAGTTCTCTCTAAGAGCTATTTTATGGTTTTTAGCACTACCTTTCCAACCAAGTTTTGGGTTGAGACGGTAGGATCTATTAATACCAATACGAGGACCTTCCAAAAGAATATCCATAGCTATTAGTCTTTTTACGCTTCGATTAAAGTGATGTCTGGTAATACCAACTTTTTTAGCCAATTCCGTTTGATTGACGACTAATAGATTTTCGAAATCAAGACGAGAAGCCAGAATGAAAAACACCTTGAGATCATATCCGTTTAAATTACTTTTCGCTATTATAGCCATCGGATGTTGAGGCATTGCAATCCATTCCTTTTTAAATCCATTTTTGCCTTTTAGGTATGACACAAACAACAAAGCCGTCCATAACCTCCACTATTTTACATCTATTTGGTATAATTTTTTTATCCACGTAGTTAAAAAATCAAATGTTTTTTCCCTACTATAAGGTGCTGTGTAGGCACCCTTAAACGCTCTCCTTCTAATCATGATTTCGGAGCTGCGTGAGAGGGACAAAACAAGACGTTAGGTTCTTTGTCAAGGACGCCTTTAGGCGCCATGTAATGGTTTCCTTGACACTAAGAACCAAGACTTGTTAGTCCTCTCATTAAACGCGGGTCTGATGTCATGATTTTGGTGAGCGTTCCAGAGAGTTTGAGAGGCGGATAGCCTCTCATTATTGATTATGGACGAACGAAGTGAGTTCTATTTAGGATATATTATTATTTAGGAGCAAATCTATTTTTGTTAGTAAGGGCTGTTAAATCCTTACGTCTAAAATAGATAGAGCGTCCACAACGGATAGGGGGTTGCCCTCGCACGAGAATGATTTGTTCGTCTAGGCGCATTTCTTGGGTAATTTCATGAGGATAAATTAAAGGTCTCTGCTGGGTGTTTACATTTTCTGTCCCTCTTGTATGGAATCCTCCTAGAGGTTTTCTTGAATTTTTCACTTCAACAGTCATTTGACCACATGCCTTAGATATATTTTCAGCAGTTTTAATATCTTGTATTGCGGCATAACTTATAAAAGCACAACTTTCAAACCATGTCATAGCACCCGATGAACCGAAATGACGTTCAATTTGTCCTATAGATTGGTAAAAGAGCATGAGAGATATTCCATATTTACGACCACGGTCACGAGCTTCTTCTAAGATGTTCATATATCCTAACAGATCAATCTCATCTAAAACAAAGAGGACTCTTTTTTCATAGTTTCCATTTGCGGCTTCCATAGCTTTGAGAAGAGAACCAACAAGAATCCGTCCCACACCAGGGTAAGATTTTAGAGTTTTTGATGGGATATTAAAAAAGATGTCTACATTGCCTTTTGTTATATCATTAGTTTTAAAGTCGTTACCACTTATAAGGTTGGCATAACTATCAAGGGAAAGCCATTGGGTATCTTTAGAAGCAGTAGCATAAACACTAGAGAAAGTTTGCTGTGCCATATTGGTAAAGACCCCGAGGGTTTCACGAATGAATTGTGATGAAGAATTTGATTGTATTGATTTCAATTTTCCAATAACCGATGGTTCTGGTTCTGATACAATCATACGAAGTGTTTTTAAGTTTTTTTCATGTTCTTTGTATTCATCAGAAAAGACGACATGTGCAAGTAGACCTGTTAACAAATTGTGAGCATGAGAGATAAAAAATTGATCGCTTGAAGTGGATCTATAATTTTCTGAAAGGAGGAGTCGTGCTGTCTCTACGAGACCTACTTCCTTTTCACAAATAGGGATATTTTTATCTAATAACCAATCTAAGGGATTAAAAGTTTCTGTTGAATCTCCATGGGGATCAAGAACGTATACTTTTCTTTTTGACAGCTGCCTTGTTTTTTTTACCATTGGAGCGATTTCAGTTGAAGGGTCAAAAACGACCAGTGGACCGGAATATTTGAGACAAGTTGGAATAACATTACTGGTTGTTTTATAACCACCAGAACCAGCAAAAAATAACATATGGGGTGAAGAAAAATTTTGTTTATATGTTAGTAATGGCTGTGTTCCTCCTTTCCCCCATGTTGTTTTGTCTTGAGAATCAAAAAGAACATCTGTTACAATATCTTCGTCTACTCGATATCGTTCTCCTACGATGATTTCTCCATCGCTTGGAAAGATGCTTTCTAGTTTTTTCATATTCATCCATTGAGCGCCGCCGAAGATTGTATTTTTTAATTTTTTCGAAGGTAATTTTTTTGGCAACGATAGATTCATAGTGTAACCAAGGATAACAACGCCAATAACAACACCCCATAAAACCATCCTATCAAAGAAAGGAAGAACATCCGCCCATGTCATATTATCTTGACCTACATATGGACTAAGTCTGATATATTCATTTGCACTATAATAAGTTGCAAACAAACCAAAGACGATCATGGACGAAATAGTGATATTTTTTCTGGTATGCTTTTTTTGTAATAAGATGAATGAAGAACATGAAAGTGCAATAAGGATTAAAATATCCAGTGGCTTTGATCTTACAAACCAATAAGCATCAGGCGTCGTTCCATTTTCTGTAATGTTATTGATGGTTATGTTTACAAGAAAAAGAATTATGATTGAAAAGAGAAAAGGGCATATTAAAAATATGATTTGTTTACGATTTAGATTGTTTATCATTTTGACCCCGCGTATTAGCAAAAGCATGCTGTCCTATTTTTTGTAAATTTTTATATTCATTTGAATTTGTATCAAGTTTTGCAGCGTGAATTAAACATCCTAAAATAAAAGACTTATCAGCATTTTTAAGACCAGCCTTTACGACAAGACCGCCTAGAATAATTTTTTCACGTGCATCTTTACGTCTTATTTCATCACTCAAAAATCTCCTCCTTTTTTCAATGCGTCTTAGTGATTTTATAGAGTTACCAAGATTATTCAGTTTTTTGCTGTTCTTTTTGAAATCGGGCTTTAATCTCCTCGAAAATATTTTTCCATTGATCGTTTGTTATGTTTAATTCTGTTAATCCCGCTTCTGCTGCTAATAGTGCAATTTTTTCTCCTTCTTGTTTTTTAGCAGCTTTAATTCTTTCAAGAAGTTTTTTACTTTTTTCTTCCAGAGCTTTTTTTTCCTCTATAAGTTTTTCTAAAGATTTACGTGACATTTCAAACTCTCTTTTATTTTTTAATCTTTATTTTTACTTAACAGAATAAATCTCCAATAACAATACTTAATAGTGCGCATTTATGCGCTCCTGAAAATGTCTTTTTTCAAAAGATTTTTGAAGGCGCAATTATACGTTTTAAAGTAAAACGTTTTATGCTATAGATTATTTCTGTGAAATAAACACAATTTTTGGTAATTGTATCTTATGGCGAGTACGCATTTACAAGCTAAAATTATTGGTGCTGGAAAATCAGCAATTTCGGCTGCTGCCTATCGTCATAGGACAAGGATGTTTGATGAGTTAGAAGGATCTCATACGCATAGATATGATAAAGATAGGGACCTTGTACATTCAGAAATGAATATTCCAGAAGGTTCTCCAAAATGGATTACACAACAACTCAGTTATTTTGATACAAATGATAAAAAAAGTGAATGGCTGTGGAACACTGTGCAAAATAGTGAGCGCGTGAATGGACAGTTAGCAAGAGAAATAGTTATAGCGTTGCCATTAGAGTTATCACGAGATCAAAATATTTCTCTTGTACGAGACTTTGTAAAAGAAAACTTTGCATCACGTGGTCTTGTTTCTGATTGGGTTTATCATGACAAGGAAGGAAATCCACATGTGCATATTATGCATACTTTACGTCCAGTTTTAGAAAATGGTTTTGGTCCCAAAAAAATAGCTGTCTTAAATGAAGATGGAACAGTAAAAAAATCTCTTGTTACTATTCGTGATAGACAAGGGAATGCTATAAGAAAAGAAGAGCGTATAGTTTATGAAACCGTCATAGGTCATAAAGATGCATTGAAGGATTTACGCAACTCATGGGGTGAGATTGCAACGATGCATCTTTCACTTGCAGGTCATGATATAAAAGTAGATATGCGTTCTTACAAAGAGCGTGGTTTATCTATAGAGCCAACCATTCATTTGGGGCAATCTGCTCATGCAATGAGTAAAAAAGGACTTGCTAGCAATGCGGTACAAGCTAATGAAAAAATAAAACAGAGATCTGTAGAGAAAATTAAAGAAAACCCTAATGAAGTATTGAAGTTAATTTCATTTGAGAAGTCGACATTTAATCATGGTGATCTTGCTAAGATCATTAATAGATATGTTGATAATTCAAATGACTTTAATGATATTATGGTGAGCTTAGAACAAAGCAATAACCTGATTAAAATTAAAGATCATTCCAATCCTTATAAAGTTATTTACTCCACAAAGGAAATATTAAAAACAGAATATGATATGGAGCGGAGTGTTGTTTCGTTGTCTCAAACGACAGGACACGGTGTAAAAGATAGACAGGTTTTAGAGGCAATAAAGTCTGTTGAGAATAAAGATAAAAG
The DNA here is from genome assembly GCF_042195845.1 of Bartonella sp. AP4SXKL. Classification (NCBI taxonomy): domain Bacteria; kingdom Pseudomonadati; phylum Pseudomonadota; class Alphaproteobacteria; order Hyphomicrobiales; family Bartonellaceae; genus Bartonella; species Bartonella sp. AP4SXKL. The sequence goes on along the minus strand of NZ_JBHIPA010000027.1, from coordinate 3,079 downwards.
TGATAGATTTAAATTTTCAGAAGAACAAAAATTAGCCGTTCAACATATTACAGATGATAAAGGTATTGCGGCGGTTGTTGGTTATGCAGGTGCTGGAAAATCCACTCTATTGGAAGCCGCAAATATTGCGTGGGTTAATAGTGGGAAGCGTGTATTTGGAGCAGCGCTTGCGGGGAAGGCTGCGGAAGGTCTTGAAGAATCTTCAAAGATAAAAAGTAAAACTCTTGCTGCGTGGGAATTAGCGTGGAAAAATAAAAAAGATGAATTACGGGTTGGTGATGTTTTTGTCATTGATGAAGCTGGAATGGTTTCTTCAAAACAACTTTCGCATTTTGTCCAAAAAGTTGAAAAAGCAGGCGCAAAAATTGTTTTAGTTGGTGATAATATGCAGTTGCAACCCATTGAGGCTGGAGCGGCATTTCGCGCTGTAGTTGATAATATTGGTTATGTAGAATTATCCGGTATTAGGAGACAAAAAGAAGAATGGGGGCAAGATGCATCACGACAGTTTGCACGTGGACAAGTAAAGGAAGCTTTAGATCATTATAAAAATAGAGGATTCATTCGTGAGACTAAAACGCATGATCAAGCCATAAATACTCTTGTTAAAGATTGGATGAATACACGAAGAAAAGTTGAAAAAAAAGCTCTGGAAGAAGGAAAAACTTTACGGGGTGACGAATTACTTGTTCTTGCTCATACGAATGCGTCTGTAAAAAAATTAAATGAAGAAATTCGAACTGCTCTTAAAGATGCTCGTTTACTTAAATCTGAAGATAGTGCAAGCGTTACAAATTTTGATACTCTTAAGGGGCATAGGGAATTTGTTGTTGGTGACAGAATTATCTTTCTTGAAAATGCTCAATTTGAAGAAAGATCAGCCCCAGAATTAGGAAAGCAAAAAGTTAAAAATGGTATGTTGGGAACTGTTTTGTCTACACAAAATGAAAGAGGAAAACCGCTTTTAAAAGTGTGTCTTGACTCTGGCCAAGAAGTTGTTTTCTCCAATCAGACCTATCAAAACGTTGATCATGGATATGCGGCTACGATTCATAAGAGTCAAGGAGTTACCGTTGATAATGTCTTTGTTTTAGCCTCCTCATCTATGGATCAACATCTCTCCTATGTTGCAATGTCTCGCCATAGGCATCAGTCACATCTTTATGTAGCCGAAGAGGATTTTAAAAACGTTCGATTACACGAACACAAACAGGTTAAAGGTACAATCACTGGTGAACTTGTTGAAGCTGGGTATGCTTCTTTTAGTGAAACAGCCAAAACCAAAACACCTTATGCGGATATAGCAACTTTCCGTGGAGTTGAACGTGTTTATGGTGTAAATCTTCCCTCTGCGATAGATGGGGCTCGTATTGAGCTTGGTGATAAGATATCCATTCGTCAAAACAAAGAGACTGTTGTTGTTAACAATAAAGAGATTAGACAAAACATTTTTCATGTGGATTTTATAGAACGTGGTGATCCTTCTTTTGCTAGTAGCATTAAACAATCCGATCGTGCAAATACCTATGAAAAATTGGTAGCAGCTCTTTCTAGGTCTGGTGTTAAAACAACAACTCTCGATTTTTCTGAATCTCCTGATTATAGAGATTATATAGCCAAATTTAAAAAAAATAGAGGGATTGATGTTTCTCAAGGTTTAGGGGAAAAAATAGCCTCTTACGTTGATTTTAATAAAGAATGGTTGCAAAAACAAAAAGAAAAGATTGAAACCCTTTGGGGGAGAGCAACGACAGTTTTTAGCAAACTTAAAAAAGAAGAGCTCGAGGTTGAGCAATCACAAAAAGAGTTGAATGTTGCATCAAAAACAACGGAAAAAGCCCCATACCTTGCGGCTTATACGGATAACTCTAATCTAGAACAGAAGGTGCTAAGCGCTCTTAGAAATAAAAAATCTTACATTGATATGTTTAAGGAGTTAAACAGTCATTTAGCATCTATTTATAAAGATCCACAAGAGGCTGCGCTTAGGATTGAGCAAACGATTTTAGCAGGGAAAGGCGATAAACTCTCTGATATTTTGGATAGGGCACCTGATAGAGCGGGCGAACTGCGTGGATCAGATCGTTTTATCGATAAATTGAAGGCTACAGGAAAAGAACGAAAAGAAGCGCTTTATCATGTTCCTCTTGCTATTTCTTCTATTAAAATGCTTCAATCCTTTTATGAGAATTCTTATGAGACGCTGATGGTTAGTGTTACACGGGAGCGTGAACAGTTAAAAGTAGAGGTTCCGTCACTTTCACAAGAAGCAGTGACTTTTATGAAAAATGTTGAAGCTGGTCGTGATAGTTATTCAAAGATACCAGAGCAGGTTGGTGAAGAATTTTTAAAGCTGAAAAGTGCTTTAGATAAACGTTTTGGACAGGATGCTATTCATAAACAAGACTTTGACTTGTCAAAAGCAATCACGCCAAATCAGCCTCAAGATAAAAAGCTTGTGAAAGAGCTTCAAACAGCAGTTAAAGTTTTGCAACAGATACATACGAAAGAGCTAAATAATGTGATAGCGCAAACAATGTCAAAAGAAATTACACGATAAAGAAATTTAGAACATTAGAAACTTGTTATAATAACTCATTTGAGCCATACATAAGAAGGTAACTAAAGGAGGTTTACTATGGGCATAGCCGTAGATTCAAAAGATGTTATTCGAGCAAATATAGATAAGAAGTTGAAAAAAGAAGCCGGTGAAATATTAGCAAGTTTAGGACTTACGGTGTCTGATTTCATACGAATTTCCTTAGCTAAAGTTGTTGATGAAAGAGGATTGCCGTTTGATATGTCTATTTCTAATGCGAAAACGCTTAAAACTTTTGAAAAGAATGCAAAAGGATAAGATGTATACTTTGCGAAAGATATGAATGAGTTATTTAAGTCATTTCGACAGTTTTTAAAAAGCATCACGGCGTTTGAAGGGGTCGTAATAGATTTCTGTTACACGAAATTTTCCTTCGAGGCGTTTACATTGGATGATGACATCTATCATCGAGATTAATAAGCCGCGGATATCATCGCGTGCTAAATTACCACCACCGTCACTTTCTTTGACTAAAAGGGT
>NZ_JBHIPA010000026.1:0-8881 GCF_042195845.1 Bartonella sp. AP4SXKL | reverse complement strand
TGCTGAAGATCTCTCCCCCACATTTCTATGGAAAAACCTCTAAACAAAACTGTTTAGCCCGTCAATGGTTAATACATCAATATCCCCAGTTTAATGCTACAATATATTTATCAATAATTAGAGATAAATTCACTCTCCAGCTCCTCTAAGCCACTCAACACGCATATAAACGAGACATCATGCTATCAAGCACATTCTGTCGTCAAAAACCATCATAGAAAACAATAAGAAATCTCTTTGAGAGCCTTTCAAGACAATCACGCAAAACTCTTTTAATGGCATTCTCATCAAAGAACTTTTCTCCAAAGACAATGATCTGAGTGATCTGAACAGAAGAGTTTTGTCTAGAGTTGTTAGTGTTGTCAGTTCTTTTTAGAGCCTATATCATTTTTTTCAAATGAGAGAAAATTAAAAACATTATATTTCAATATGTTAGTATTTTAACGATACAACCTATATCGACAATACAACCTTAAATACAATCCATAATATATATTTGTCAGTTTGTGTCAGTAAATTGAACTGACAAAATAGACTATTTGAGTGACTCATAAAACCTATCAAAATAATCATTATGATATTTTAAAAGCACATGCTTCATTTGTCTTGATTAACCCGTGAAACGAATAGCAAATTTCACTAGTTTGCTGATCTGATCTCTCTCATAGGCTGTGGATAAACAGCATTAAAAAAAACTTTTTGAAAAAATTTATCCGCTTTTTAGCATTTTCCGAATTTTTCACACTATTCATTCAAAATGGATTTAATAAGCTTCATTTTGATTCTTTTGAAGAGAATTAATCAATAGAATATATTGTCATGAAGTTTATTCTTTATGCTTCGCCCTCATCATTCTGATAATGAACACGTCACTTTACGCTCTTTGTTAGAATATTATCGTCAACGAGCTAAATCACCCCGTGAATTAGGAACCATGTTTGAAAACCTTGTCATGGCTTATTTGACAAACGACCCGCTTCAAAAGCAGGAATACGAAAAGGTTCAAACCTATTGTGAATGGGCTAAGGAGCATGGAGAAGATGGAACTGATATTGGCATTGATCTAGTCGCTACAGTCCGTGATGAAGGTGGCTATGCTGCCATTCAATGTAAATGCTATGATGCCTCTCACATAATTAAAAAAGAAGATATTGATAGTTTTATAGCAGCTTCTGGCAAAAAGATCTTCACGCGTCGTATTCTGATTGATAGCACCGAAACAGATTGGAGTGACAATGTTGAACTGACTTGTGAGGGGCAAGAGGTTCGTATTCAACGCATAAACCTTTTTGATTTGGAAAGCAGTCAAATCGATTGGGGGGCGTATAAAGAACAAGGACAAGCCGTTCTTAAAGAGCAACCCAAAAAAAAGCTTTTAGATCATCAAAAAGAAGCCCTTGAGAAAGTCTGTGAAGGTTTAAAAGAAGCCGACCGTGGCAAGCTAATTATGGCATGTGGGACGGGCAAGACTTTCACCAGTTTGAAGATAGCAGAAACCATAGCAGGGAAAGGCAAGCGTGTTTTGTTTCTGGTGCCCTCCCTTGCTCTCATATCTCAAACAATTCGTGAATGGACAGAAGATACAGAAGTACCTTTGCGCTCCTTTGCCGTGTGTTCGGATACACAAGTGGGAAAACGTCGTAAGAATAAAAATGATGCTCTTGAATTTGATAGCTCTGATCTTGCCTTGCCGGCTACCACGGATGCAAAAGAACTGGCTAGTAAAGCAGGTAAGGTTTCACATGATCTGATGACCGTGGTGTTTTCTACTTATCATTCAATCCAAGTGATTTCTGATGCGCAAAAAAAGTATGATTTACCCGAATTTGATCTGATCATCTGTGATGAAGCGCATAGAACCACTGGGGCTTCATTGGGAACTGAAGACAATGAATCCGAATTTATCAAGGTTCATGATAACAGCATCATTCGAGGCAAAAAACGTCTGTATATGACAGCAACCCCTAAGATCTTTACCGATGATGCCAAAAAGAAAGCCAATGAGATCAATGCCGTTCTAGCATCTATGGATGATGAAGAGCTCTATGGAAAAGAGCTTTATACCTATACCTTCTCAAAAGCCGTTCAGAATGAATTGCTTGCACCTTATAAGATTATTGTTTTGGGTGTTAATGAAGAGGAAGTGAGTGAATCCATTCAACATCTGATGACCGATGAGAATTATGAACTTATTCTTGATGATAAAACCAAGATCATAGGTTGTTATCAAGCCCTTGCTAAAATAGATCTAAAGGTTGATCTGAATGATGACCCCAATCCCATGCGGCGGGCTTTGGCTTTTTGTAAAGATATCAAGACGTCTAAACGCATTCGTAACACATTTAATTCTGAAGAAATACAGGAGGAATTATTTAATCTTCATAAGGTTTATAAAGATACCCCGCCTCTTCATTGTACCTTTGATCATATTGATGGAACCCAAAGTGCCAAAACGCGTCATAAAGCCCTTGATTGGCTTAAAGAAGATGCGGGGGAAAACACCTGCCGTGTGCTCACCAATGTAAGATGTCTGTCTGAAGGGGTAGATGTTCCTGCTCTTGATGCCATTATGTTTTTACACCCGCGGAAAAGTTATGTGGATGTGATACAGGCTGTGGGGCGTATCATGCGGCGTGCAAAGGGTAAAAAAAGAGGCTACATCATTTTACCCGTTGGGGTCCCTGCTGGAGTTTCTGCTGAACATGCTTTACGCTACAATAAGAGATACAAGGTAGTCTGGCAAGTGATCAATGCTTTGCTTGCTCATGATGAGAATTTTGAAATAACCCTTAACCAGATGATTTTAGGTCAAGACGTCAGTGATGTTTTAGAGATTAGAGCCTTAGAGAGCATGACCGCGGTTGAGGATAAACTTCATATCCATGAAAAATCAGAACATATGGGACTTGAGATTGGAAAAGCCGCTCATGAACCACAAATTATTCATAGCGTAACAGGAAGATTACCTTTTTATAAAGAGTTTCCCAATGCTTTGAAAACCCTTATTGCAAAGAAATTTGCTATTGCGGATTATTGGGAAAATTGGGCAGGCAATGTTGCTGAGATTGCACAAAACCATATCACGCATCTCCAAAACTTGCTTGCTGATGAAAACAGTGAAGCCTTTCATGCTTTTGATGTCTTTCATAAGGAATTAAAGAACAACTTAAACAGTGAAATAAAACAAGAGGAAGCGATTGAGATGTTAGCACAACATCTTGTCACCCGTCCTGTGTTTGAAGCCTTGTTTGAGGGCAATGAATTTGTACAGAACAATGCCATTTCGCAAGCCATGGAAAAAATCTTAACAGAACTCGATAAAACGAATATCGAGGAAGAATCCAAGGAATTACAAGAATTTTATAACAGTGTAAGGCTTCGTGCTTCTGGGATTACCACACCACAAGCAAGGCAAAATCTTATTATTACGCTTTATGAAAGCTTTTTTGCCAAGGCATTTAAGAAAACCACGGATAGGCTTGGGATTGTTTATACGCCCGTTGAGGTTGTTGATTTTATCATTCATTCTGTTGATGATGTGTTGCGTAATGAGTTTGGCAAAAGCTTGGGGTCACGTGGTGTGTCTATTCTTGACCCTTTCACTGGAACAGGAACCTTTATCACACGGCTTTTACAATCAGATCTCATCAAACCAGAGGATATGGAATATAAATTCCGTCATGATATCCATGCCAATGAGATTGTTTTGCTTGCCTATTACATAGCAGCGATTAACATTGAATCGACCTATCATAGTTTGATGAAAGAGAATTATATCCCATTCAAGCATATTGGTTTGGCTGATACGTTTCGGATGCTTGAAAAACAAGATTTGATGAAAGGTTTACTAGAGGAAAACAGTGAATATTTAGAGCATCAAAAAAAACTGGATATTAAAGTTATCTTTGGTAACCCTCCTTATTCGGTAGGACAAAAGAATGAAAACGATAATAATCCCAATATATCTTATCCCATATTAGATGATCGTATTCGTGAGACTTATATAGCTAAATCGAAAGCAACTAGTACGCAAAAGTTATATGATAGTTATATCCGCGCTATCCGCTGGGCTAGTGACCGTATTGATAATGCTGGGGTAATCGGCTTTGTCACAAATGCCGGTTTTATTACTGGACATTCTATGGATGGTTTACGCAAATGCCTCGTTGAAGAATTTAGCAGCCTTTATATTTTCCATTTACGGGGGAATGCACGGACTTCTGGAGAACAACGTAAAAAGGAAAGTGGTGGCATTTTTGGTGAAGGATCTCGAGCTCCCATAGCTATCTCTATTTTGGTTAAAAATCCAGAATCTCAACAGCGTGGCAAAATATATTTCCGTGATATTGGAGATTATCTCACGAGAAAAGAAAAGCTTATAATAATAGAGTCTCTTGGTAGCATTGATGGTATTACACGGAGCAAACAAGGTTGGCAAATAATTACACCAGATAAGTACAGTGATTGGCTTGATCAACGTGATGACAGTTTCAAAACATTCTTAGCTATGGGTGTCAAAAAGGGGCATGATAAAAAGCTCTTTGAAACTTATTCTCTTGGTGTTTCAACCAATCGTGATGCTTGGACGTATAACTCAAGCCGTGAATCTGTAAAGAAAAATATGAATAACATGACTGCCTTCTATAATAATGAGGTAAAACGTTTAAATAATACCTATTCACATGCTGATCGTACAGCACGTGCAAAGGTCGTGAATGATTTCGTCAATTCCGATGTAAGAAAGATTAGTTGGAGCAGTACTCTTAAGAGAGAATTATTAAGAGGTAAATTTTCCGAATTTGAAGATAAATGCCTTATTCAAAGCCTATACCGTCCTTTTACACAACAATGGCTTTATTACAATAGCGTCTTTAATGAAGCAGTTTATCAAATGCCGCGTATATTCCCGATAAGACAAGCGGTTGATAATAAGGTGATACAAATTACAGGTATAGGAGCAAAGAAAGACTTTTCTGTATTGATGACTAAAGCTTTGCCTAATTTAGATTCAATAGAAAAAGGTCAATGTTTTCCACGCTATATTTACGAAGATACTACGGTTTCAAAAAGTAAAAGTGAGAAACAATCCCATTTATTTACAAATTCTATAGAGGAAAACAAAACAGCTGGTTTACAACGCCGTGATGCCATTACGGATGAAGGGTTAGAACATTTTAAAGTAGCTTATCCTAATGAGACTATCACTAAAGATGATTTGTTCTATTACGTTTACGGTTTACTTCATTCGGAAGATTATCGCGCCCGTTATGCTGATAATTTATGCAAAGAATTACCTCGCATTCCTTGCGTAAAGAGTGCTGATGATTTTTGGAAATTTGTGACAGCAGGGCGTGAACTCGGTCATTTGCACGTGAATTATGAAACTGTAGAACCTTATCCAGTGACCTTTAAAAAGGGTAATCCAAAAGTTACAGAGATCTCTAATCCTGAGAAATTCTATTATGTAACTGAAATGAAATTCGCAAAAGCAGCTAAAGAGAAAGGAAAATCCGAAAAGGATAAATCAACGGTTATTTACAATAGCAATATCACAATAACAGATATCCCTCTTGAAGCTTATGAATATATTGTCAATGGTAAACCCGCTCTTGAATGGGTTATGGGGCGTCAATGCGTTAAGACTGATAAAAAGAGTGGCATTGTGAATGATGCTAATCGCTATGCTGTTGAAACCGTTGGCAACCCTGCCTACCCTCTAGAGTTATTTCAGAGGGTTATTACTGTAAGTTTAGAGACAATGAAAATCGTTAAGAACCTACCAAAATTAGAACGAAGAGAAACTGAATAGACTTGGCTTGCTAAACTCACAAGGGGTATAGAGTCTTATAACCATAATCTATACCTCTCTTGTTAAGTTGATTAGATACAATCTTTAAAAGGAGTGTTTATATGCGTTATTCTAAAAAGAAATCATTTGCACTTTTAGATACTCTTATTTGGATTGCCTTTAAGAGATTATACCGTATTTAAAATGATAGCTTTATCCTTTTCAAAAGCTTTGTTTAAACAGAGTTATGTATATTCATTTTCTTATATTACTTATAGGTTTTGAAGGTTTCTCAAACCCTCAAAATACCTTCAAAACCCCTTTTTATATATATCACAGATTGTATTTACGTGTTGTGTGTAATATAGGTTGTTTCTTTAAAACATTAACATATTGAAATATAATAACTTTTATTTTTGATTGAAAAATAATATATAAAATGGGGTAAAAGGAACCTTCAAAACCTTCTAAACTCATAACTATAATGATCTTGATAGCACTTCTTATGAATTACAAGCTATCTTTTGAAAGGTTTTAAAGGATCATATGCTTTTCATAAAGCACATTTTAATCACTCACTAAAATCATAAGGTTATCTATTAAAAAGAACTGATTAAAATTCATAAAAGGGATTTTGATAACGTAATCAGTTTTTACTTTCATATGCTTTTCATAAGACACGCTTTAATCACTCACTAAAAATATAACTTTATCTTTTAAAAAGAACTAATCAAAATGATAAAAGCCTATTAAAAGGGATTTTGCTAATCTCTATAATTATTATTCTCTCTTTAGATATTTTCATAACGGTTTATAAATCACAATTATCCTATTTATCATTTCTCTTATAAAAATGAAAAATGATGCGGTGGCTATAAAGCACGCGTGAAAAAAGCAGGCTTTCATAATCACATGCAAATGAACACATTGGTTATAAAAACAGTTCCTATAAAAAGCTGTTAAGTTGCAAATGTGTTATTAAAAGAAATTAACAGAAATCTTTAAAAACCATTTAGCAAAAAACATGATAGGTTGTAAAGATAAAAATACGCATGATGAGAGCGTTTTTAAATATTATAAATGTATAGATTCAGAAAATAACGCAATCGTTTAAGAAAGCCCATAATATAGCTTTAAAAGCACATAAATATAAAAGAAGAAGTTGATAAGCATAATATATTATCAATACACAACGTATTTAAAAAATACAAAAAAATATCAAAAAAGATAGAATATCGTTTGACAATAAATACGTATTTTGTTATATAAATAATCAAGTGCTAAAAACACTATATGAATAGCGAGTAAACCACGATAAGGTTTCTCCCATTTCTTTAAAAGACTGGCTTTCTTTTATGCTTTAAGAGCGTATAATGATTATGTCGGGTGTAGCTATGCCATACAATACCCTTCGCGAGGGAAAAGCATAGCGGCGGACTATTCACCGTGTTTTTAGCGCCCGGCGCCCTTTTAGGGTTGTCAATTAAAAACTCTATTGAATAGGATTACTAGCATGAATGCTACAGTTAAAAATCAAAAAACATCTCCAAAATATGAACTTACTAATGAAAACCGCGTTGTTAACGGTGTGACTTTACACCGCATTAAAGCTTTAAGAGATTTTGATGATGTAAAAGCTGGGAACCTCGGCGGCTTTATCGAAAATGAAAGCGATCTATCCCATGATGGCAATTGCTGGGTTTATGATGATGCTATGGTTATCCAAGCAAGCGTTTCCGAAAATGCAAAAATACGCAATAATGCCTGTGTTGTGAATTATGCTAAGGTTTATGGTAATGCCGTGATTAGTGATAAGGCATGGGTTTTGAGTAATAAAGCACATGTTTATGACAATGCAATCATTAATGGCAATGCAAAAATTAGTGGCTATGTTTTTGGCAATGCCGTTGTGAGTGATAATGCCGTTATTACTGAGGGGGCTCTTATTTACGATAATGCCCGTGTTTATGAAAATGCTCATGTGAGTGGGCTTGTGTTTAATGATGCCCATGTCTACGGTAAATCACGCCTTGCTGCGTGGTCAAAAGCTTATGGCAATGCTCATGTTTTTGATAAAGCTATAATTTATGATGGGAGCAATATTTATGACAATGCCAAGGTTTTTGGCTCGGCGCGTGTTGGTCCTTTTGCAAAAATTCATGATAATGCTCATGTGAGTGGAAAAGCACAAATTTGCCAATTTACAACGATTTATGGCAATGCTGTGCTTAAAGAAAATAAGAAATTTTCTGAAGATGTCTGTGGTGCTGATCAGGATATAAATAAAGTTGCGTAAATAACGCGCGGGCGCGGCGGGGGCGCCCCTCTTTAAACATTTCATTCTAAAATTCAAATCTATTTATAAAGGAATTGTGCTATGCAAAAAAGTTTGCACTCACAAATGAAACGCGTGTATTTAATAATCAAACTCTTTATCGCATTCGGGCTTTAATAGATTTTGATGATGTCAAGGCTGGTGATTTAGGGGGCTTTATTGAAAGTGAAAACAACCTCTCGCATGATGGCAATTGCTGGGTCTATGATAATGCTCTTGTTTTAAATCCTGCCCATATTTATGAAAATGCCAAGGTTTTTAATAACGCTATTATAATGGGTAGTGTTTATGGCAATGCCCATGTATGTGACCGTGCCCGCGTTTATACAAATGCTCATGTTTATGACAATGCGCATCTTTCTTATAATGCTTGGGTTTATCATCAGGCGCGGGTTTATGGCAATGCAAAATTATCAGGAAATGCTCGTATTCATAGCAAGGCGGTAGTTTATGATCATGCTGTTATCAGTGGCGCTGCTAAAATTTATGGCAAGGTTTATGGCAATGCTAGCGTGGGTGGGTATGTTAAGGTCTATGGTTCTGTTTATGGGAATGCAAAAGTGACTGGTTATCACACCATTAGAGGTTTGGTACATGGCAATGCAAGGTTAAAAAGAGATGGTTATTCATATGTCAAACAAAACTTTTATTATGCATATGGAATTCCTGAAGATTGTGAAATTTATGAAAACGATACCGTTGTAAAGATTATTGAAAATAACGCTGCGTAAAGACGCGCGGGCGCGGCGGGGGCGCCC
>NZ_JBHIPA010000025.1:0-10351 GCF_042195845.1 Bartonella sp. AP4SXKL | reverse complement strand
AATCCAAAATATAAAGATGATGATACAACGGGTTGGGTGAAACTAACACGTGATTTACAACAGTATATGCACAGACTCTTAAAACTAATAAGTTTAGCGCTTGTCGTTTTAATTTTCCCAAGTAGTTATAAAGAAACGGTCTCTTTACCTATTATTTCTAAGTACGTGGAGCATAAGCTTTCTTTTTCATTGGATACTGTACTTTGGTACTCAGATATTGCTCTTTGGTATTCCTTTTTAGTTTGTGTATTGTTTCTTATGTTACATACACGCAGTTTAATAAACATATCTATTTACACACTACAGTGCTCCGTTAAAAAGCTATAGTAAAATTCCGATTTTATAAAACTGCTTAGATTAAATGGCGTTGTCTCTTCTCAACGTTCATAGATGAGATCAACAAGGAGATAAAAAACTATCGAAAGCTGTTTGATACTCTTTGTAGCAGGAAAGAGATCAACGCATTGAACGAAGCATGGCGTCACGTAAAATTGCGTTAATCCGTGTTTGATATCCTTTCCCTTGACTTTTAAGCCACGCTAGAACGTCTGAATCCACACGTACTGTTGTGACAGTTTTGGTTGGTTTATAGAATGGATTGCGAACGGCGTTTTTCCAGAATGCATCATTGAGTGACGGAATATCACTATGATCAATTGCACTGTCCGGCATTGCAGCCAGCTTATCAACTTCAACTCTCTGTTTATCTGTCAAAGGTGATAAGTTACCTACATCAATTTCATAAAGAACTTTCTTCTTCATAACGTTTCCTTTCTTTCGAGTTAGCTCGCCGCGCTGAAATAATACGGATTACTTCTATACCATCTTTATCATCATGGACAGTATGCGCCACGAGCAGCAGTAAAAAACCATCCACAAGACCCAAAGTTTGCCAACGATATTCTCCGTTTTCAATACGGTCTTGTTTAACCATGGCGAACGGGTCTGCAAAACACGAGCAGCAATTTCAAAACTGACACGGTGCTTTCTAAGATTACTTTTTGCTTTAGTTTCATCCCATTCAAATCTTATTTTCATATCTTATGTTAATACATTTATGTATGTATTTCAAGAGTTTTAAATGAACACTGAACTATTTATGTTTTTTTGCATATTAAATATAATTTTATATGTTAAAAAACAATAATATCATTTTGAAATAATTGAAAAAATAAGCAAATCATGCTAAGATTTTCTATGTATTAAAGTACAAGTTTAAGGTAAGAAAAAACATGCTAAATAAAGTGACATTAATCGGGCGTTTAGGTGCTGATCCCGAAAGCAAAACAATGAATTCTGGAGCAGAAATAGTCAATTTTAGTATAGCGACTTCTGAGAGCTATACAGATAAAAAAACCAATCAAAAAGTAGAGAAAACAGAATGGCATTCCGTGGTGATTTTTAATCCACATTTAGCAAAAATTACACTTCAGTATCTCAACAAAGGTTCAAAGATTTACGTAGAAGGCAAATTACAAACACGCAAATGGCAAGATAAAAATGGGCATGACCGTTATACAACAGAGATTATCTTACCACAATTCAAAGGGGAATTGTATTTGCTTGATGCAAAGAAAGAGCAATCAGCATCCCCTACCCCCTCACCCATTACTTCTCAAAATTATGCTATCGCTTCAGGTGCTACTGATCATGGCACATCTCTTAATGATGCTATCCCATTCTGATTGATAACATATGACAAAGAGAAAAAAACGTACAAAACGCGAACGTCCTCGGATTAAAGGATGTATCAGAGAACCAAACGGACGCATCTCACGAGCAAAAACACCGCATAAACCCATGGATAAATTGGCAATTGAAATGCGTGCCAAACGCTTTGGCTTGACCATAGAAGAGGCTAAAAATCCGCTTTCCGGAACCTATATCGGGCGGTTTTATTTGCAAGGTGAAATCAATCAAGACCAATATGATGCTGCACAAAAATATCTTGAAGTGAAAAACAATTATCTATGTGCAAAAGGATTGCCTAATGCAATTGATGATAACTTTACTCCTTCATCAAATGAGGAGGCACAAAAACGGTGGATTGAAAGAGCAACTCATTGTTATGAAGAGACGAAAGAGGTTATCAAAGAAACACAACACCTCTATAGACAGTATAATCTTTACGCTGCATTACAATATCTTGTTATAGAAGATCAATCGTTAACACATCTTGTTAGCTCTTTGCGTATTGTTCTTAATGCGCTTCATAAGCATTTTAGCCATTAAAAAAGAATTGACATCAGATGAAAAATCATTAAAATGTGTATATATTTACACATTATGAGTTTAGGTAATGGAACAAGATAGCCGAAAAATCATTGCAAAATTAAAGCGTGATGGCTTTGAACTTATCAAAGTGAAAGGTTCTCATCATAAATTTAAAAAAGATGATAAGGTTGTTATCGTTCCACATCCTAAAAAAAATCTTCCGATTGGTACAGCACGTTCTATCGCACAACAAGCAGGCTGGATAAAAGAAGGAGAAGAAGAATGAAAAGATTTTTTGCTCTTGTTCATAAAGATGAAGAATCTGCTTTTGGTGTTCAGTTTCCTGATTTTGAGGGACTTTTTTCTGCTGCTGATGAGGAAGAAAATTTAATCGCAAATGCAACAGAAGCACTCCAACTTTATTGTGAAGATATAGATAGAGTGCCTATTCCTTCAAAATTTGAAGAAGTCATACAACGGAAATCTGTCAAAACAGCTTTGTCAGAAGGAGCTTTTTTAATACAAGTTCCTTTTATTGAAAATGATTCAGAAGTCATACGCACAAATATATCAATTGAACGAGGGCTTTTACGTGCAATTGATAATTGTGCACAAAAGAGAGGTTTAACAAGATCTGCTTTTTTGGCAACAGCAGCCCGTCACGAGCTTAATATTTAGCTCATCAATCTGGAAAAATTTCTCACTCTCGATTTTTTTACAAAAGCGTGTAATTGCATATGATCCGCAAACTATTAATGAAAATCAAAAGGCGGCAGGCAAACAAAACGCTATAGTCAAGAGGGATATAACTATCATTGATATTATATACATGGCATCTAATATTTCTGGACCTGTCATTGCCTTTCCCTCCTATAATAATTTCACAATAATTTATAAAATCTAAAATATAGATTTTTTTGTTGGCATGGTGTAAAAAATCGTATTTAATGACGGCACTGCATTGGTTGTATTGCGTCCAAAATTCAAAAATATTCCCAAAAATTCAATGAAATATCAAGCCTTTAATATGGCTAGAAAGCTCTGTTTTCTAGATAATTCTGACTAATCTATTTTTCAAATAACAAAAATCAATAATTGACTAATGATGTCATTAATTATGACGCAAAAGGAGCAATGATGAAAGCTGTCATCACTAAGCCAATGTGTGTTGTTGGAGACAATAAAAGCACTGTTCGCTTTGAACCATCAACACCCAATAATCCATTTGTTGAAGTTTCTAATCAAGTCTACGCACGTCTCAAGCGCGCCAATGCTGCAAAACTTTTTGTTGACGTCAAGACAACAGCAAAAACAGATAAGGCAATTGAACAAATTAAACAGATAGAACAAGAAGCCGTACAAACATCGTCTAAACCAGTGACAGAGGAAATTCCACTCGAACAGCCAAAAGCATCTAAAGCTTCCAAGTCACCTACCCCAAAAAAGGCTTAGAAGTTGAAGTTAATCATCCACCAAAAATGGTATCTTCAACAGGCAAAAGATACCTTCACAAGCCTTCAAGCCCCTCGCCTTAATTGGGCTCTGCGTAATGCTCTAAACACTGCAGCAAAACAAGTTGAACGCTTTACTGAAAAGCAAGTTGCAGACATCTCATCAGCCCAAATAAAGCGTATAAGAAGAGGTGTTTATATTAAAGAAAAGGCAACAGCAAGGTTTCTTGAGACAGATATCATTGGTTCTGGAACACCGATACCTCTTAAATTTTTTAAAGTAAACGAAACAAAACGCGGCGTAACTTACACACTGTTTGGAAAGAAAGAAATCTTACCCCATGGTTTTATCAAGGGAGGCAGTTTTCCAAAGCGTGTTGAATTGAAAATGGGAGGGAATGTGTTTCAAAGAGATGACGGAGATCAATTCCCCATTGCAAAACAAGAAGGACCTTCAATTGCTAAAGTGATGTCTAAGCCAGAAATTGCAAGTGCTATTGTAAAAGAAGCCAATGAAAGATTAATTGCCAATATACAGTACCAACTTGCTCGTCAAGAATATGCCGCCAATAAGAAAGCTAAATAATGTTCTTAAGCTATGTCACCACACTACTCACTTTAATTGTAATTTTTAAAGCAGATTATCACTTGCGCTTTGGTTTTCTCCAGAAAAAATACAATAAAATCAATGCAAAAGGTACTTCCCAGCGGGTTGGCTTCGTTGCGGGGCAGGCGAGCGCGAACTATCGCTAGCGACAGAATTTTCAAATCAACTGTACATTGTACACTTAACTCATTGATAAATAACAAATTTAATGTGTCCTCATATACACACTGTACAATAGTGGATTATTTTTTAGAAAAAGTTTTTTATCACTTGACAAGACAGTATCATTATATCTATTGTCGAATCAGGTGCCTAAGAAACACCTTAAAACAACTAGCGGATTGGTTGCCGAAATAACTCGTTTTCCGCAATTTAAAAGCTTTGACTCATTGTATGCTACATGCATATAATAATATTGTCGGGTGTGGTTATGCCATATAATACCCTTTCGGGGAAAGCATAACGACGGGCTAGTTGCCGTGTTTCTTAGCGCCCGGCACTCTTTTAGAGTGTCATTAAGAAACCTCTAACAACTAGGAGTTCATTATGAACACACTTATAGAAATATCAGAACAGGTTATTGATCAGGAAACTGTTCAAACTGTTAATGCGCGTGAATTGCACGCATTTTTGGAAATTACATCAAAGTTTGCAGACTGGATTAAAAATCGCATTAAAGAATGTAATTTTCGAGAAAATATAGACTTTATAGGTTTTTCTAAAAATTTAGAAAAAGGTGGGCGCCCAAGCATAGAATACTACCTCACCTTAGACATGGCTAAACACCTTTCCATGATAGAGCGTAACGATAAAGGACATGAAGCTCGTCAATATTTTATCAAATGTGAACGACTTTTGAAACAAGTAGCAACACCGCAAATAAATCTTGCCAATGCATTGGAAAATCCTCTTACGATCAAACAGCTCCTTTTAGAGAGTATTAATCAATTAGAAGACTTAAGAAATGAGGTGAATACACTCAAGCCTAAAGCAGAGGCTTTGGAAGGCTTAAAACGCTCTGATGGTTTATTCGGTCTTATTGAAGCAGCAAAGATGTTGGAAGTACGACCAAAGGATTTAACTGATTACTTGCGTAAACATGGTTGGGTGTATCGGCGTACTCCAGGGGCGCCTCTGTTACCTTATCAAGATAAAACAAAAAAGGTTTCATGGACTGTCCTGCTATCACCATTCAAAGACCAGATGGTACAGAAAAAGTGCTCCCTTCAACAAAAATTACATCCAGAGGATTGGCATGTTTGAGAGAGCAAATCTTTGGGGGTGTGCAATGAATAGCAGTGTCGACTTCTTATGCGATTTGTGGATAGCGTTGGCTCAATTTTCCAATCATCAAAGTGTTGGAGATGAGGATTGTAACACGCTGGTGCAGGTCATGGGCGTGGTGGAAAAAGCTTTGATTTTAGAACTTCAAGACGAAGTGCCCAATTTTACAAAGATTCTGGCAGTTCTTACAGATTTCGGAGCTTCAGAGTTTCCCATGGCTATGAATCCTTTTTTGAAAGCTTACGAACCAGATTTAGAAAGCCCCATTAAAAAGGTTGCTTAACTTAAAAACAGAACTCCCCTCCCCGTTCTCAAAAATGGGGAGGTGGTTGGTTTAGCTGCCACTTGCTTTTTTTAAGACTTCACCCATACGTGTTCGCCAATCTTTTCCTTGTTTTTTAAAAGAGGCAATAACATTTGGGTCGAGACGGAGAGTAACCGCTTGTTTAGGAGATTCAACGGGTGGACGCCCACGTTTACGGCGCTCTTCTGTTACATACTTAAAAAAAGAGGCTGGTAAAACGTCTTTAGCTGGCTTTAAGCGTGCAAGTTCTTCATCTGTTAGTGGTGGGGAATCCACAGCGTCCCAATCTTCTTTTGT
This sequence comes from Bartonella sp. AP4SXKL, assembly GCF_042195845.1. NCBI lineage: Bacteria > Pseudomonadati > Pseudomonadota > Alphaproteobacteria > Hyphomicrobiales > Bartonellaceae > Bartonella > Bartonella sp. AP4SXKL. The sequence goes on along the minus strand of NZ_JBHIPA010000025.1, from coordinate 4,194 downwards.
ATAGCCACATCCTGTTTCAAAGGTTTTTTTGATAGTCATTGAAAACCTCTCTTTCTTTTTTATTCGCTTGACGAAAACTGATAATGGATATCGCTTCATTGCCAAGCTTTGCAAAAACAATAACTGTTGTGCCATCCGCAAAATGTCCAATAGCCTTCATGCGGTTTGAATGGGTTGCATCAATAAGAGCATGTTCCCAGTCAAAGTAAATAACATCAGCAAAATCAAGCTTATGTTTAACAATGTTTAAAGCTCTTTTTGGTTCATCCCACACTATCTTCATATATTTTATGTACACGAAAAATAAAGCCTTGTCAATAATTAAAGTGTACAATAATTCGTATATACCATTCAAAATGGAGCAACTATGAATAAGAAAACGCGTAAGGGTCTATCGGTTCGTGCGTTTGCAAAAAAGATGGGTGTTTCACCTAATGCGGTGGTTTCTCGGATAAAGACAGGTAAATTTGATGCGGCTCTTTTTGAAGATGGTTCTGTCAATGAAGCCCTTGCCACAAGCATCTGGAATGAGAATCCAACAAAGCGCCCTGCTCCATTTTTAGCGCCTGATGGTCAACCGCGGACAAAGATCAAACAAGCCTCTACAGAGGGCGCTAATGAATACAAGATAAAACTGGAGCGAATGCAAGTTGCTCTTGAAAGCGAAAAGATTGCACTTGAACGATTGCGCGAAACCACTGTTGATCGAGAAGAAATGAAAAAGGCAGCTCGTGAGTTTGGAAGAGCGCACCGTGATGCTATGTTGAATTTTCCTCATCGTTTTGGTGCAAGCATTGCTGCACAAGTTGGATGTGATGCAGCCAGCCTTATTGGTGCTATTGATTATTATATAAGAACCGCTTTGCTTGAGGCGGTTAATATTCCAGTGCCTTTTCATGATCCTCATTCTCCAGAGTTAGAGAACTTGCAAGAAACGAATAATGGATGACAATGCAGTCGAAGAATTTTTCTCCCATGCCAATAATGCAAGACAACCGGACCCACCGTATACGGTTTCGCAATGGGCGGATAAGAATAGATACCTTAGCACGGTAGCAAGTGCTGAGCCTGGGCTTTGGAGAACAAAGCGTACCCCCTATTTGCGTGAAATCATGGATAATCTTTCCTCCTACGTGCCAATTGAAACAACTATTGTCATGAAAGGGGCGCAAGTTGGCATGTCAGAGGCAGGATTAAATTTCTGCGGTTATGCTATTCATTATAGTCCAGGACCTGCTCTTTATGTCATGCCGACCGTTGAGACAGCCAAAAAGCTTTCAAAGACGCGGCTTGATCCTATGATTATGGCAAGTCCAGTTTTAAGTGAACGCATAGCCCCAGCACGAGCACGTGACAGCGGGAATACCATGTTTTCGAAAGAGTTTGATGGTGGTGCACTGATGCTTACAGGGGCAAACAGTGCTGCTGGTTTGCGTTCCATGCCTATTCGTTATCTGATTTTGGATGAAGTGGATGGTTATCCTCTCAGTGTGGATAACGAAGGTGATCCGGTGATGATTGCGGAAAAGCGTACCTCGACCTTTGTACAACGAAAGATCTTTAAATTGTCCACCCCCACCCACCGTGACACAAGCCGTATTGCCAAGGATTTTGTGCTAGGAGACCAGCGATATTACAACGTGCCTTGTGATGCATGTGGTACACTCCAGCCGATTGTTTGGTCACAAATCAAATGGCCGAAAGGGGCTCCCGAAAAAGCTGTTTTTGTTTGTGCCCATTGTGGTCATGAACATGCCGAGCACCGAAAAACAGATCTCATGTGTGAAGAAAGAGGCGCATGCTGGGTCCCAACCAGTGAGTCAAGCAGACCCAATTTGCGTTCTTATCATATTTCGGCACTCTATTCTCCTTGGCTTACATGGGGGGAATGTGCAAGAGAGTTTTTAAATGCCAAAGATGATCCAGCTCTTCTACAGCCTTTTGTCAATACAGTGCTTGGAGAGCCATGGGAGGACAGAACAGGCGAAGTTATTGATCCTGATAGCCTCTATGCAAAACGCGAAGATTATCCCCTTGCACCAGAACAATCCGTCGTGTTGACAGCTGGTATTGATGTGCAAAATGACCGCTTGGAACTTGAAGTGGTGGGATGGGGGCGTAGTGAAGAAAGTTGGCATATTGATTATCAAGTGATCCTTGGTGATCCCTCTTCTTTTGAAGTCTGGGACCAGCTGGATGAATACCTTACAAGACGCTGGCCACATCCAGGCTATAAAGATGGCATCAAGATAACGGCTGCTTGTATTGATACCGGTGGTGGACACACACAAGCGGTTTATAATTATGTGCGCCCGCGTGAGGGACGACGTATCTGGGGGATTAAGGGACAAGCGGGATGGCGTGCGGTCTGGCCACGCCGACCAAGCAAAAACAATAAAGGACAGATTAATCTCTATATTGTTGGGGTTGATGCAGCAAAAGATATTATCACAGCACGGTTTAAAAAATCCGGTTCTGAAGCATCGGGGGCTGGTGCAACACACTTTCACAAAAGCCTTGATCGAGAATATTTTGACCAACTGACCGCTGAAAGAAAAGTCATCAAATATTTTAAAGGCTTCAAGCGTATTGAATGGCAAAAAAGTGAAAAGGCAAGAAACGAAGCCTTGGACTGTAGGGTCTATGCTTATGCTGCTTTACAAGGTCTGATTTCGGCAGGAATAAACCTTAATCGAGAAGTCGATATCTTAGAAGAGCGTCTGGAAAAACTTAAAATTGAAGGCGCTTTAGAACAGCCAACATCAGAACATGTGCCCTCTCCTTCTCCAAGAAGATCTCAGACAGCACAGCCTCAAAAGAAGCCATTCAGAACAATGATGAATCCTTATATGCGAGGGGATTGGAGGTAATTTGTGGGTGAAACTTTAGAACCAATTAACAGTAAAATTGAAAGACTTGAAAACTTAAAAAGGCGGCGTGAACAAATTGAAGAGGCTCTTTATTCGGGTGCGCAATCGGTGCGCCATGGCGATAAGCAAGTAAGCAACCGTTCTGTTGAGGAACTGCGCAGAGCGCTTGAGATGCTGAACACACAAATAGCGGACCTTGAAGGGCGTAAAGGTTCACGCGTTTTCTATTTTAATATATCACGAGGCTATTAATGGCTGGCTTTATCAATAAACTCACGGGCTTTTTTACAATTTCTCGTCAACACAATCCCCATTTTGAAGCGGCAAGTAAAAGCCGTCGCATGGGTGGTTTTGACCCCGCCAAAAAACATATCAATAAAGCCATTGAGGAATGCGGTGATACCATTGTTGCCCGTTCAAGATGGCTTTATGACAATGAATCTCTTTATGGGTCTGCAACGGAGGAATGGGTCTCTGCGGCTGTAAGTGATGGGATTAAACCTTATCCTCGTATTGAAGGCTTTCAAGAAGAAAAGAAAAAGCTTTTAGACTTATGGTGGCAATGGGTTGATGAAGCCGATTATGATGAAGATACCAGCTTTTATGGGCTGCAAGCAACCATTGCACGAGAGGTCTTTTTAACCGGAGAGTGCTTTGTAAGATTGCATTATGTTGACCTTTATGGGCGCTCTGGTGTGCCTCTTCAATTGCAAGTTTATCCAACCGAAATGCTAGACCTTACCTACAATGAACCTGCTGAGATTGAAGGCAATTACATTCGTATGGGGATTGAATTTAACGCCAGTGGTAAGCGCGTTGCTTATCATTTCTGGGAACATCACCCCTATGATGATGTCCCTGCAAATATGGCATTTGAGAGCCAAGAGCGCGTGCGCATCCCTGCTGAAATGGTCCTTCACATCAAAGAGCGCCGTATTGCCGGACAATTGCGCGGTTCTCCCAAAATAACGCGCGCTATGACAAAGATCTTTCAACTCGAATCCTATGATGATGCAGAGCTTGAACGAAAAAAAACAGCGGCTCTTTTTGCGGTGTTTATTACAGGGAAGGAATCTCTTGAGGCAGAGTTAGAGGATAATCGTGAAAAAACGAAAATTGAACAGAGGGTAGAAAAGAAGATTGAAGAGGTACCCGAAGAGCATCCAATTTACCCTGGCTCAGTTAACGTGGTCGATGGCGAAAAACAAATTACATTTTCAACCCCTGTTGAGGTTGGTGGTTCTTACGAGGCTTTTCAATTTCGCAATATCTTGAAAATTTGTGCAGCACTTAATATGCCTTATGCCGTTGTGACTGGAGACGT
>NZ_JBHIPA010000024.1:0-12569 GCF_042195845.1 Bartonella sp. AP4SXKL | reverse complement strand
CATAACTAAAAACCGTAGCATCATAAGAAACATGCGCATGATCATAAATATGAGCATCAGCAAGAATGCGGGCACTACCATTCACATGAGCATACCCATAAATATTGCCATAAACATGAGTATTGCCATAGACAAAAGCATGGTCATAAACTTTAGCATATTGAGAGATAAAAGCTTTTCCATAGACCTCAGCATTGCCATAAACTTGACCACAGACTTGAGAAAAATGGCGTATTTTTGCATTGTCATACACTCTTGCATGACCATAGACACAAGCCTCATCATACACCCAGCAATTACCATCATGGGATAGGTTAACTTCCTTTTCAATAAAGCCGCCTAAAGCACCCGCCTTTATATCATCAAAATCTTTTAAAGCTTTAATGCGATAAATGTTTATAATATTTCGAGTAAGAGCATGTTTGATTTTTTTGATTTCACTGGTTAATTCATATTTTTTGCACATAAGAAGACCCTCACAATCTAATGTGATAAACGTTTGATAAAATTTGAAATGAGATGTTTAAAGAAGGGCGCCCCCGCCGCGCCCGCGCGTCTTTACGCAGCGTTATTTTCAATAATCTTTACAACGGTATCGTTTTCATAAACCTCACAATTTATGGGAACCCAATATAAATCACTATCTCTTTTTAATCTTGCATTGCCATAGACATTACCTCTAATCACGAAATAACCAGAGATTTTCGCATTACCATAAACAGAGCCATAAACATCAGTATGACAGCCCACGCTAGCATTCCCATAAACCTTGCCATAAATTTTAGCAGCGCCACTGATAACAGCATGATCATAAACCTCAGCATTGCCATGAATACGAGCGCTCCCTGATAATTTTGCATTGCCATAAACCCGCGCCTGATGATAAACCCAAGCATTATAAGAAAGATGCGCATTATCATAAACATGAGCATTTGCATAAACGCGGGCACGGTCACATACATGGGCATTGCCATAAACATTACCCATTATAATAGCTTTATTAAAAACCTTGGCATTTTCATAAATATGGGCAGGATTTAAAACAAGAGCATTATCGTAAACCCAGCAATTGCCATCATGAGAGAGGTTACTTTCATTTTCAATAAAACCACCCAAGGCACCAGCCTTAACATCGTCAAAATCCCTTAATGCTTGGATGCGATAAAGAGTTTGATTATTAAATACACGTGTCTCATTTGTGAGTGCAAACTTTTTTTGCATAGCACAATTCCTTTATAAAAAGATTTGAATTTTAGAATGAAATGTTTAAAGGGGGGCGCCCCCGCCGCGCCCGCGCGTCATTTACACAGTTGTAAAAACAATATCACCAGTGATAACGGGTTCTTTATAATTGCCACCAATTTTGGTATCACCACCAATCTCAGTATAGCCAATTACCTTGGCATTGCCATAGACATGAGCATCACCATGGACCTTGCCATAAATTTTTGCATTGTCATAAATGCGAGCATCATCATAAACCTCAGCATTATCAGAAATTAAAGCATTATTGGAAACCCAAGCACCACCATAAACCTTGCCATAAACCTTGGCATTGTCATAAACGCAGCTCCTATCATAAACATGGGCATAACCAGTCACTATAGCATTCCCATAAACCTTGGCTTCTCTATTGACCATAGCAGCGCCACAAACATGGGCATTATCGCAAACCCTAGCATTATCAAAAACTATAGCATTTTCATAAACATGGGCATTATCATAAACCTGAGAGGTTCCTAAAACACGTGCTTTATCATAAACCTCAGCATTGCCATAAATTCGAGTTTTATCAAGAAATTTGCCATAAATAGTGTCATAAATTTTTGCATTTCCATACACTTTAGCATGTCCAAAAATATCACCATAAATCAATGCGTTCTCATAGACTTGCGCATTGCCATAAACTTCAGCTCTAATATGCACGCTAGCATTGCCATAGACCCTTGCATTTTCATAAATTTTTGCAGATCCAGTAATTTTTGCATTATCCGAAACATGGGCATTATCGTAAATACGAGCATCACCATAAACCATGGCATTGCCACCGACCCAACAATCACCATTATGAGCTAAATTTGCAACCTTATGTATAAAACCGCCTAAATCACCAGCTTTTATATTAGCAAAATCCCTTAAAGCCCGAATGCGATAAAGAGTATAATCACCAACCTCTATTGTCTCTCCTGTAAATTCGTATTTTTTTGCAGGCTCTTGTTGATTAGCAAGCGCGGTTTCATTTGAAATATTAGAGATAACGGGGGTGTTTTTTACTGTATTTTTCATAATTAAAACCTTGTCGTAATTAAATTTTCTATTAACAGCCTATAGAGGGCATCGGGTGCTAGAAAACACGGCGACAAGTCCGCTGCTTACACTTTTCTCATAAAGAGTATTGTATGGTGTAAACACACCCGACAAAATCCTCATATACTAACAAAAGTATAAAAGATAGCCAATTTTTAAAAGCGTTGGAAAGATTGTTTCGTAATCTATCCGCTTGTCGTTTCAAAGTGTTTTCTAATCACTTGAATATTCATATAATAAAATACGTATTTATTGTCAAACAATATTTTATCTTTTTTGATATTTTTTGTATTTTTTTAAATACGTTGTGTATTGATAATATCTTATGCCTATTAGTTGCTTCTTTTATATTTATATGCTTTTAAAGCTATATTATTGGCTTTCTTAAAAGATTGCGTTATTTTCTGAATCTATACATTTATAATATTTAGAAACGCTCTCATGATGCGTATTTTAAACTTTATAACCTATCAATTTTGTCACTAAATGAATTTTAAATTTTTTGTGAATTTTGTTTATAACATATTTGCAACTTAACAGCTTTTTATAGAGATGGTCTTTATAACCAATGCATTCATTTGCATTATGATTATAAAACCTTGCTGTTTTTATGCATTCTCTATAGCTGTTATATGCTTTATAGCCACCGCATCATTTTTCATTTTCATAAGAGAAACGATAAATAGGATAATTACGATTTATAGACTGTTATGAAAACATCTCAATAGAAACTGATAATTATAGAGATGAGCAAAATCTCTTTTAATAGACCGTGTCAGTGTTGTCAGTTCCTTTTAAGAGCCTCTATTATTTTTTTTATGAGTAAAAATTAAAAACATTATATTTCAATAGTTTAATATCTTTAAAACATAACCCATATCAAGAGTACAATCTTAAAAGATAACCAATGATGTGAATTGATTAAAACCTGTCAGTTATGTGTCAGTAAATTGAACTGACAAAAGTGATCATTTGAGTGAGTCATTAAAACGTGTCTTATGAAAAGCATAGGAAAGTAAAAACTGATTACGTTATCAAAATCCCTTTTATGAATTTTATCAGTTCTTTTGAATGATAACCTTATGATTTAGAGAATGATTACAACGTGCTTTATAAAAAGCATGTGATCCTTTAAAGCCTTTCAAAAGATGGTTTATAACTCATAAGAAATGCTATCAAGATCATTATAGTTATGAGTTTTGAAGGGGTTTTGAGTTTTGAGGGTTGCCCCTTTTAGATAAAAAAACGATAAAAAGTAAAAACGTTATTTTTCAATAGGTTAAGATTTTACAGATCTTAAAAAAACAACTCATATTGATAACACAACCTATAAATTCAACTAATAATATACGTTTTGAAGGGGTTTTGACGGTTTTTACACCTTCAAAACCTATAAGTAAAATGAATATACATAACTCTCTTTAAACAAAGCTTTTGAAAACAATAAAGCACTCATTTTAGATTACGGTATAATCTTTTAAAGGCAATGTAAAAAAATTTAATTCATTTTAAGAGTGGGTTTCTTAAAAGTCTTAAAGCAATCCAAATAAGAGTATTTAAAAGTGCAAATGATTTCTTTTTAGAATAACGCATATAAACACTCTTTTTAAAGATTGTATGTAATCAACTTAACAAGAGAGGTATAGATTATGGTTATAAGCTCTATACCCCTTGTAAGGTTATCACTCTCATTATGTGAGCATGCTTTATAAGTTATTCGGTTTCTCTTATTTCTAATTTTGGTAGGTTCTTAACAATTTTCATTGTTTCTAAACTTACGGTAATAACCCTCTGCAATAACTCTAGAGGGTAGGCAGGGTTGCCAATGGTTTCAACAGCATAACGATTGGCATCATTAACAATGCCACTCTTTTTATCAGTCTTAACACATTGACGCCCCATAACCGATTCAAGAGAGATATCTGTCATGATGATATTGCTGTTATAAATAACAGTTGATTTATCCTTTTCCTTACTATTCTTAATTTTTGCAAATTTTATTTCAGTTACATAATAGAATTTTTCGGGATTAGAGATTTCTGTCTGTTTTGGATTACCCTTTTTAAAGGTGACAGGATAAGGTTCTACAGTTTCATAGTTTACGTGCAAATGACCGAGTTCACGCCCTGCTGTCACAAATTTCCAAAAATCATCAGCCGTTTTTACGCAAGGGATACGAGGCAATTCTTTGCATAAATTATCAGCATAACGGGTGCGATAATCTTCTGAATGCAAAAAACCGTAAACATAATAAAACAGATCATCTTTAGTGTTTTTTCATTAGGATAAGCGGCTTTTAAATATGCTAATCCTTCATCAGTTATAGCATTACGCATTTTCTTTTTTTCTTATTTTAGTAAATAAGCGATTGTCATACTATTTTTCTTATCAAGCGATAATAATGGAGTGTTTTTTGTTGTCTCTAATATGTAACAGTTCCAATAAATTTGGTCTATTCTATGAATAAGAGTCTTTACTTAAAGCTCAAAATTATATTACATGCAACACCTTAAAATTAAGAAGCATATTAGAGTGTATGATTGTCATTTAACAGTGTAATTGTAAAATCTTCAAAAGCGGGGGAAATGATATGGTTTGCACAACTCATAAAGCAGGTGTATACAGTACAGTCTATGCTTTTTTCTCAGATGTTATAAGTATTATTCTCATCAAAAAATTAAAAAATTGTTACGCGGTTGGCGATTTTTTCTGTGACGCTGACGATATGGTTCATTTTGTTGCTCATTTTGAGGGCACAATGAATGCATAGATTTTTTTTCATTTTTGTTTTTGCGGCTATTTTGTGCCTTTTCTCGTTGCCGAGTTTTGCCCAAAACATTCGTGAGAAAGCGATTAATCAATCAGAGAGCATCCAACGACAACAAACACAACAACAGCGTTTTCAACGATTGCACCGTAGAAACGAAACACATGGGATATTTTTGCCAGACGATGATACCACATCTGCCTATGGTGCTTCGCCTAGTACAACCTGTTTGCTGATCAAAAGCATTGAATTTGTTGGTGCTCAGTTGATTTCTCATACCGACCTTCATGAAGCCATTTCTCTTTGGGAAGGACGGTGTTTGGGGATTGCCGAAATCAATAAAGTGCTCAAAGCGGTGACCAAGCTTTATATGAAGCGCGGCTATATTGCGGTGCGGGCTTATTTGCCTGAGCAAGATTTAAGCGGCGGTCATCTCAAGATTGTTGTAGTTGAAGGTGTGATGGAAGATATTACCCTTGATGGGCATAAAGTTGAGAGGAGACTTCAAGGAGAAATCACCACGGCTTTTCCAAACCTTATTGGAAAGCCGACCAATCTGCGCCAGATAGAGCAAGGGCTTGATCAAATCAATCGGCTTTTCTCACGCCAAGCCACCATTAATCTTGGTGCGGGGAGCAATTCGGGTGGTTCGATACTCGATGTTCATATTGAAAAACAGAAACCTTGGCTTATTACGCTTTCCAGCGATAATCTTGGCGCTAAAGCAACAGGGCTTTATCAAACGCGCTTGAGCCTTTCTTTTGATGATCTGTTGGGGATCAATGATCAATGGTCGTTTAGCTATCAGCGTTCTATGGATGGTAGTCCGTATCATTTTTCTCACAAGCGTCCCAATAGTGATACTCTAACGGGATCATTTTCTCTTCCCTATGGCACTTGGACAACAGGTTTTGATGGGACGTGGAGCCAATATCATTCGAGTGTTAAGGGAATATTTTCCGATATTATGACTGCGGGTAAGTCTTTATCGCTTACACCGTGGATTTCACGGGTTATCGACCGTGATCAAGAGGGAAAGACCTGGCTTACAGGACGGTTGACATGGAAATATTCTGATAATTTTATTATGGGCAGTCGGGTTGATGTTTCCAGCCGTAAATTGGCTATTGCAACCTTTGAGCTTGATCATTCGCGCAAGTGGCTTGGAGGAGAATTAAGCGCGCATATAGGGTTTCATAAAGGGTTGGCAATTCTTGGCGCTTATGATGATAAAGAGCAAGAGAATACAACAAAAAATTCACCCAAAGGGCAATTTTCCAAATTGTCTTTTTCCCTAGGCTACGTGCGTCCTTTTTCGCTCAAACAATATAACTTTCGCTATAACACGCTGTTTTCAGGACAATTATCACCCGACACGTTGTTTAGTTCAGAGCAAATATCGCTTGGTGGTAGTTCCTCTGTGCGTGGGGTGCGTGAGGCGATTTATTACGGCAATAATGGGGCGTTTTGGCGCAATGAATTGTCGCTGTTGTTGCCAGGTTTTTCTTCGAGAATGGGGCGTAAATTTATGAGCCAATTTGCCCCTTATATGGCGCTTGATCTGGGGGCCGTGGCCAATAATGTAAACAAAAACAGTTTTGGCGGGAGCCTCGTTGGGGCAACTCTTGGTTTCCATGCAACCGGAGACATTACGGATATTGATGTGTCTTATTCGAATATTTTAACCCAATCGACAGTGCGAGAAAAGGGAAATGCGACAGGGTTATTTCAAGTGCGGGCATTATTGAGATTTTAGAGCAAAGGGGCGGTAAAAAATATCGCTGCGCTGTTTATACCCATATGGGTTGTTTTTTTAAAGAGATAAAGAATTTTATGAGGAGCTGAAGATGCGGGGATTGAAAGATCAAAAGCATAGATTGGGATATGGATACAAGCTATGGCAGCGCGTTCTTTGTGTTTTGCAGCGAGGGATTCATAAGGGGCTTTCACTTGTTTTAAGCTTTTGCTTAGCTTTTCAGCCTTTGTTGTTGCAAGCACAAGCGCTTGGAGCGCGAAGTCCTGTTGCACAAGAGAGCCAAGGGATTAAAGCAGCTGATGGGGTTGGCTCTGTTTTCCGCCCCACGGTGGGGAAAGCCGGCAATGATGTGCCGCTGATTGATATTGTGCGCCCCAATGGACAGGGTCTTTCTCATAACAAATATGACAGTTTCAATGTTGATACCCATGGCGTGATTTTGAACAATTCGACTGAGGAGGTTTCGCGTTCACAGCTTGGGGGATTGGTGCCAGGCAACGGCAATTTGCGTTATAGCGGTGCAGCAAAGGTTATCCTTAATGAAGTGGTGAGTGCCAATCGCTCGCGTCTTGAAGGCGTGAGCGAAGTACACGGGCATATGGCGGATGTTATTATCGCCAATCCCAATGGGATTACCTGTAACGGTTGTGGCTTTATCAATACCCCACGGGTGACTTTATCGACCGGACAACCGATCATTGGAGCCGATGGCGCTTTGAGTGGATTGCGTGTTGAGGGTGGTGATATCACCATAGGCTCTCGTGGGGCTGATGGGAGTGCATTAGATATTTTTGATCTTGTTTCGCGCAAGATCAGTATCGGAGGTCCTATACAGGTCAAAGGGGATTTGGCTGTTATTGCTGGTCACAATCATTTTGATTATGACAAACGCGAAGCAACTTCTCTTGGTTCTGATGGCAAAGAGCCAGAATTGGCGATTGATTCCAGTGAGTTTGGTGGAATGTATGCGGGGCAGATCCGCGTGATTGCCAATGATAAAGGTGCGGGCGTTAAGATGCGCGGAGACATGGTTGCCAATGCAGGCGCCATGAGATTGACAAGTGATGGCAAGCTGGTAATTGCCAAAGCACGTGCCAAAGGAGCGGTGAAGGCTCACTCCCACCACGATAGTGTACATGTGAAAGATCTGCTTTTTTCAGAAGAAGCAGTTGAACTGAAGGCTTTGAAACATGTTGAACTGGCTGAGCAAGCTCGCGTTGCGGCAAGCGGTGCTGTTGATGTGCACGCCGATCTGATCAAGCTCCAGTCCCATGCTCTTCTAGCAAGCGGTATTGGGAGTGATGGTCAACAGTCAGCGACGGGTTCTTTGCATTTACAGGCAGCAAAGCTTGAGGCGGGGAATGGGCGGATAGCCGCCGGTGATCTTTTAGAGATCCAAGCAGCAACAATTGATCTGAGCCGCATGCAAGACAATGATCAAACAGGGGTTTCTTCCCTTGGCGATCTGACCATTAAAACCAATCAAATCAGCGCTTTAAACAACCATATTGGTGCCAAGGGGAATATTGTCTTGAGCGCCGATGATGGGCTCACTGTAGGCGCTGGACATTATAGCGCTGGCGGCTCTCTTTTGGTGGAAGCAGCAGAGCTTACATCACGTGCGCGCTTAGTGGCAGAGCAAAAAGTTGACCTTTATGCGCATCACGGTGCCCTGATCCAAGAAGGCACTGTCTGGTCCAATGGGAAGATAACGCTGGATGCCCATGGTGCCCTCAATCATACGGGTGATATTGTCAGTATGCAGCAGGTTGCCTTGACAGCGGGGGGCATGTTCACAACCTCTCAAGAGAGCACGATTTTAAGTTATGATGTGGTTTTAAGTGCTGATGCTTTAACCCAAGCAGGGACTGTGGAAGCCCAAGAAGGAGCATTAACCCTTCAAGTGCGTGATGGGGTTATCAATAGCGGCACAATGCGCGGTGAGAGTGTCGATGCTCATATTGGTGCATTTACCAATCAAGGGACGTTTATTGCAACCGATGATTTGCATTTGATGGTAAGCACACAAGAAGGCGCCGATCCGCAACAAGCCTTTCTGAAGAATACATCCGAAGGTGTCCTTCAAAGTGGTGGCGTTTTTGTTGTGACCGCAGGGCAATTAGACAATGCCGGTGTGCTTGGCTCTAGTGGTGAGAATGTTGCCCTCAATGTGGCAGGGAATGTCAGCAATAGTGGGCTGATTTACGCCAAAAAATCTATGGACGTATTCAGTGATGGTGATTTAACCAACACACAGGGCAGAATGATTGCAGAAGAGGCTCTCAGCATTGGTGGGCTGAAAGAGACACGTGCTGGTCATATAAATAATGAGGCTGGTCTTCTCAGTGCTTTAGCCGGTGAGATGAAGATTGTTGCAACGTCTTTTGTCAATAAAAGCGCTGAAACGACAAATTCAGAGCAACAAAACGCTACACATGATGAAGGTGCGCATGTTTTAGCGCGGGATGGTTTGCGCATTGATGTGGGCAGTTTTGAGAATGTTGATGGTCTTATTTCTACGCAAGGGGCAGTTAATATTGTTGCTGATAGTGTGATCCAAGCAGGGCACATAGAGATTGAGCGTGGTGACCTTCAACTGACCAGCCACGGTGATTTAAGCAATAGTGGCACAATAGAAAGCAATGATACCATTGCTTTGCATGCGCAAACAAATCTCAGCCAAACGGGGCGCATTGTCTCTAAAAAGCGGGTTGAGCTCTCAACCGATGGCATCTTGACGCTGGGTGAGACAAGTGAGGTTGGCGCCTATGATGTAACGCTGAAGGCAAGCACACTCACCCAAACTGGGCTTGTGGAAGCGCAAGGCGGGGTACTTACTCTCAACAGCCATGATGTTTTAAGCAATTCCGGTATTATGGTGGGCGGTGTTGTTGATGCGAAGCTTGGGTCTTTAGCCAATTCCGGTCAGCTTTTAGCCAGTAACAGTTTTACGCTTGTGGCAGAAAGCCATGATCCGTCATTGGGGCAAGTTGCTCTGGTTTTAAATGGTGAAGACGGTGTTCTCAAAAGTGGTGGTGCTTTTGTCTTAACCGCAGATGTTTTGGACAATGCCGGCAGTATTGGCTCAAGTGGTGATGGGGTTGCGCTCAATGTGAGCGCTGATCTGAGTAATAGTGGGCTGATTTATACCAAGAAATCTGCCATTTTCTCCTTAGATGGGGATTTTATCAATAAGTTTGCCGATGTCATTGCTGAAGACAATCTCATCATCCGTGGTTTAAGTGGAGAGCGGGCTGGTCATGTGATCAACAGCTCGGGTCTTTTAGAAGCCGTGTCAGGCGATATGACCTTCGATGTCTCAGCGCTTACCAACATGCGTGAAGGTGGAGTTGAAGTTAGCGATAAAGTGGTGAATCGCAATGTCTATGAAACATCACATACTGAAACAGATGGGTGGTTTTTTGTTGATACAACTACCACAACTACCAGAGTTACAACGACGGTTAGTCAGCAGCAGCCTCATTTTACCAATAATGCTGCCCAGATTTTAGCAGGGCGTCATCTCACGGTTCATGCCGGCGATATCCGCAATAGTTATAGTTTAATTGCTGCCAATGGCAACATTGTGATGCATGGCGATACGCTGCTCAATGAGGGGCGTGATTTAACCGAAACAACCAAGATTGAGACGACAACACGCATTGAGACTACATCTGGTGATATTTTGGGTGCAGGGGTGGCTCAAATAGGAGATACAGACACATCGGAATATGTTGATGATCCTGTAATAATCACGCGCACTTATGATGCTGTTTACGGCACGATTGAAGCTGGTGGCACGCTTGATGCCAAGTTGACAGGCTATATTGACAATCATGCGGTGCGTGAGGGGGTTGAGCAAGTTGGCTTAAGCTCTGGCGATAAAGGTTTGGCTGGTGTTAAAAACACCGATTTTGACGGTTCCAAACCACTGATTAGTGATGATCGATTAGACGGTATTATCAATGGTTTGAAAGGGCACAAAGGGCTTTTTGCACCAAGCACAAAAACACCCGCACCAGAATCCATACAGGTGCCAACGCAAGACGGGCTTAGCTCTGTTAAGACAGAATTGGACCAGACCCAATCACCGGATGTGCCGTTTTTAGTTGAGACGCGACAGGACTTTATCAATCCAAGCAAATTTTTAGGATCGGACTATTACTTAAAAAAGATTGGCAATTATAAGCCTGAGAACGTGTTTAAAAGATTAGGGGATGCTTATTTTGAATATCGTCTGGTGGGTGAGCAAATCTTTGAGCTGACAGGCAATCGCACTCTTCTTGATGTTGAAGATCCCAATGCTCAAATGCAAAGGCTCTATGACAATGCTGTGGAGCAGCAAGATCCCTTGGGGTTAGTGCTAGGCAAGCCCTTAACGCCTCAGCAGATTGCTGGGATCAAAAAGGATATGATCTGGCTTGAGACCCACCCTGTCGACGGACAAGAGGTCTTGGTACCCCACGTTTATTTGGCACCAAACACTTCTTTAGCACAAGATGTTTATGGGGCAAAAACGCAGCAAGGAAACCTTGCCAGTGCACGTTTGAAAGGCAATGGCGTCACTATAGAGACGGACCGTCTTACCAATAGTGGCACCATATCAAGTAATGGTGCATTGCATGTTTCGACCACGCAAACTTTGTTCAATAATGGTGGTTTTTTGCTTGGCAGCGGTGCTGTAGATCTCAGCAGTGGCGATCTTTTAGCCAACTCGTCAGGTGTTATTCTGGGGGATATCATCACCCTCAATGCGAAGACAATCATTGATGGTACTGCAAAAATCCGTGACACGAATGAATATGGTTTTGTTGATCGGAGCGGGCAGCAGGCTCAAATCATTTCTATACAGGATTTAAACATTCACTCCCTTGGCGATTTAAGCATGACTGGTGGCCAATGGAGCAGTGGTGGATCGACGACGGTGATTGTCGATGGTTCTGCTACGTTTGGTTCATTAGTGCTAGAGAGTGACCATAAGGAAATATTGGAAAAAGGGCATTATAACGCCCAAAGCAGTGAGCACCGTTTGACAGAAGTCAAAAGTGATGGAGATTTGACCATTGTCACAGGTGGTGAACTTAACCTTGAGGGAAAGTTTAAAGCCAAGGGCAATGGGGATTTCACCAGTGGTGGCGCTCTCAACGCGATTTCAGAGCAAGATTTTAACAGTTTTGATTTGGATCTGAGGGGCAAAGAAGGCGACAAATCGAAGCAAAAGAATAAGTTTCGTCAACAATCAACAGAAGTTACTACAAACAAAACCACGATAGAAACAGAGGGCAACCTCTCCATGCATGCGCAAAATGGGGATCTCACGCTTGATGCGGCAGGGCTATCAAGTGGTGGTCAGACGCATTTGGCATCAGATACGGGGAAGATCAAGTTTCTGACCAACAAGGATCAAGATTTTAAGGACGTTTATCAGCGTAATGAAAACCTTGTGTGGTGGAGTGAGAGCGATAAAGGTTACCTTAAGGAGACCATCGAGCATGTCACCATAGATGCTAAGGGTGGCATAAAGCTTGATGCGGGTGATGGCTTTGTTGTTGAGTATCAGGCAACCGGTGATTTAGACAAATCCCTTGAGCAATTGTCTCGCTCTCCAGGCATGGCATGGATCAAGCAACTGCGTGATGATCCAGAATTATCCAAGCAAGTGGATTGGCAAGCAGTTAAGGCTGAATTTAAAGACTGGGATTATAAAGCCCAAGGGCTGACAGAAGCCGGTGCGGCTAT
>NZ_JBHIPA010000023.1:0-12804 GCF_042195845.1 Bartonella sp. AP4SXKL | reverse complement strand
AATCCAAAATATAAAGATGATGATACAACGGGTTGGGTGAAACTAACACGTGATTTACAACAGTATATGCACAGACTTTTAAATATAATAATTTTAGCGCTTGTCGTTTTAATTTTCCCAAGTAGCTATAAAGAAACGGTTCCTTTATCTGTCATTTCTAAGTACGTGCAGCATAAGCTTTCTTTTCCATTGGATACTGTACTTTGGTACTCAGATATTGCTCTTTGGTATTCTTTTTTAGTTTGTGTATTGTTTCTTATGTTACGTACACGCAGTTTAATAAATATATCCATTTACACACTACAGTGCTCAGTTAAAAAGCCATAGTAAAATTCCCGATTTTATAAAACTGTTTAGATTACGTTGTCTCTTCTCAACGTTCGATAAAATCAACAAGAGCATAAAAAACTATCGGAAGCCGCTTGACATTATTTCTGTAATGTATATCTTTGGTATTAGGTGCCTCAAAAACACCTTAAACGAACAGCGGATAGATTGCCGACACAATTTTTCTTCCGCACATTAAAGGCTTTGACTCATTGTATGTTACACGCATATAATGGCATTGTCGGGTGTAGTTGCGCTATACAATACCCTTATGGGAAAAGCGTAACGACGGACTGTTCGCCGTGTTTTTGAGCACCCGGCATTTTCTTTATTGAGTGTCAATCAAAAACGTCTAATCGAACAGGAGTTCACATGAACACTCTCATAGAAATTAGAGAACAGGTTATTGATCAGGAAACTGTTCAAACAGTAAATGCACGTGATTTGCACGCATTTTTGGAAATTACATCAAAATTTGCAGACTGGATTAAAAATCGCATTAAAGAATGTAAGTTTCTGGAAAATATAAACTTTATAACGCTTTCTAAAAATTTAGAAAACGGTGGAAAGGTAAAAGAATACCACATTACATTAGACATGGCTAAACATCTTTCGATGATAGAGCGTAATGATAAAGGGCATGAAGCGCGTCAATACTTTATCAAATGTGAACGGCTTTTGAAACAAGTAGCAACACCACAAGTTGACTACTCCAAACCCGAAGCATTACTTGGTGTCTTAAATCACTTACAAAATCAAATCGAGCAAAAGGATAACACCATTGCTGGATTGACTCCAAAAGCAAAAGCTTTGGAAGGTTTAAAGCGCTCTGATGGGTTGTTTGGTCTTATCGAAGCAGCGAAAATGCTTGAAGTACGACCAAAGGACTTAACCGATTATTTGCGTAAACATGACTGGGTGTATCGACGGGCTCCAGGGGCGCCGCTGTTACCTTATCAGGATAAGATAAAGAAAGGATTCATGGATTGTCCCGCTATTACCATTCAAAGACCGGATGGTACAGAAAAGGTGCTCCCTTCAACAAAAATCACACCAAAAGGATTGGCATGTTTGAGAGAACAAATCCATGGAGGTGTACAATGAACACCAGTATCGACTTTTTATGTGATTTATGGATAGCTTTGTTTCAATTTTCTGATCGTGATGATGTCGAAGATAAGGCTTTTAATGCTCTCATTGAGACCATGGATGCAATAGAAAAAGCTTTGATTTTAAAACTTCAAGATGAATCACCAAATGCACTCAGAATTTTGGCAATGATTACAAATTTTGGAACCTTAAAACCTCCCCCGATTATGGAGCCTTTGTTAAAAGCTTACGAACCAAATTTGGAGAGCCCCATTAAAAAGGTTGCTTAATTAAAAAAATAGAACTCCCCTCCCCATTTTAAAAGTGGGGAGGAAGTTAAGCCGCGTTTTTGATTGTAATAACGACTTGCTTGCCAAGAACACTCAGTGCTTGCTCTAGTGTTTGAAGCTTAGTTGGATAATTTGGATCAAGAATGCGTCTTGCTTCTGTTTCTTTTTTACCCAAACGATGTGCCAATTCTGTTTTTGTGATATTTGCTTCATTAAAGGCTTCTACCACTGCGAGCTTAAGAGCATTCCACGCATCTACCGTAACCTCTACAAGGTCTTTATACTGTTGTCGCATTGGTAAAGGCAAACCACGCATAGGATAGCTCCGTAATGCTAACCCTAAAGCTTCAACAGCATTCTCTAATGCCTCTGCTCTATTTTCTCCAGCTGTTATTGCTTCTGGTACATCTGGAAAAGTCACAATAAAACCACCATCCGGATCAGATTCCAGTTTTGCTTGATACGTATATTCCATGTTTAGGTCTCCTCACTATGATCAAAATGTTTTTGAAACGAAAAATTAAAGCCGTTGAGAGAGTAACTCATACCCCCAACTGCTTTTTTATTATTTTCACGTAAAGTGGGGTCAATTCACCAGATTTTATAACGGTTGTCTTGTCTCCAAAAGTTACCAAATAATGTGACCCTTTGCCTGCATCAGGAGCTTCACTGTAATGAATGCCTCTTTTTCTGGCTTCTTTACGTAATTCTCTAAGCAGTGCTTCTCGTTTCATTTAGCCTCCCCCTTTTTTCATAAAATGAATATCGCACAAAAAGGTTCGATAGTCAACAATAAATCGAACAAAAAAGTTTGATACAGACTCTTAATGAAAGGATATTTATTGAAAAGTTAAAAGCAGAAATAAGAAAGCCATGCCATTTGTGTGACATGGTTTTTTGATAAATAATTTGTCAAACAATATTATAATGTAATACTTAAAAAACTGTTATTAATAAACTGAAATAATTGTATAAATATGCAAATTATGCTAAGATTTTTCATGTATAAATTGCTAATCTAATGGGGCTACAAATATGCTAAATAAAGTGACGTTAATCGGGCGCCTTGGTGCCAATCCCGAAAGCAAAACAATGAATTCTGGAGCAGAAATAGTCAATTTTAGTATAGCGACTTCTGAGAGCTATACAGATAAAAAAACCAATCAAAAAGTAGAGAAAACAGAATGGCATTCCGTGGTGATTTTTAATCCACATTTGGCAAAAATTGCACTTCAGTATCTAAACAAAGGTTCAAAGGTTTACATAGAAGGAAAATTACAGACACGCAAATGGCAAGATAAAAATGGGCATGACCGTTACACAACAGAGATTGTCTTACCACAATTCAAAGGTGAATTGTATTTGCTTGATGCAAAGAAAGATCAATCGGCATCCCCTACCCCTTCACCTATTACTTCTCAAAATTATGCTATCGCTTCAGGGGCTCAAGATTATAGAACGGCTCTTAACGATAGCGTCCCATTCTGATTGAAAAAAAATATGACAAAAAGAAAAAAACGTGCAAAACGCGGTCGTCCTCGGATTAAAGGATGTATCAGAGAACCAAATGGACGTATCTCACGAGCAAAAACACCGCATGAACCCATGGATAAATTGGCAATTGAAATGCGTGCCAAACGCTTCTGTTTGACCATAGAAGAGGCTAAAAATCCGCTTTCCGGTACCTATATCGGGCGGCTTTATTTGCAAGGCGAAATAAATCAAGACCAATATGATGCTGCGCAAAAATATCTTGAAGTGAAAAATGACTATTCGTGTGCAAAAGGTTTGCCAAGTGCTGTTTATGATAAAATGCCCTCATCTTCTGATGAGACAGCAAAAGAAAAATGGATTAAATTTGCAACAGAACAGTTTTCAAACATGCAAGAGGCTATCAAAGAAGCACAACACCTCTATAGACAGTATAATCTTTATGCCGCGATACAACATCTTGTTATAGAAAACCAAACATTACCACATCTTGTTAGTTCTTTGCGTATTGCTCTAAATGCTCTCCAGAAGTATTTTTATCCAAAAAATAAATGGTAAATGCTTTAACGTATAAACGATTTTTGGGAACGGAATATTTGCATCATTTGTTTGTAAAGCAGCATATTTAGGTAAAAAAATAAAAAAAACACAATATATTGATTTTTTTTGTTGACAATATGTGAAAAGTCGTATTTAATGACGCTGCTGTACTGGTCGAATTGCGTCCAAAATTCAAAAATATCCTCTAAAAATTTAGTAAAATGTGATCTTGAAACGTGGCTAGAAAGCCCTGTTTTCTGGGTAATTCTGACTAATCTATTTTTCAAATAACAAAAATCAATAATTGACTAATGATGTCATTAATTATGACGCAAAAGGAGCAATGATGAAAGCTGTCATCACTAAGCCAATGTGTGTTGTTGGAGACAATAAAAGCACTGTTCGATTTGAACCATCAACACCCAATAATCCATTTGTTGAAGTTTCCAATCAAGTCTACGCACGTCTCAAGCGCGCTAATGCTGCAAAACTTTTTGTTGACGTCAAGACAACAGCAAAAACAGACAAGACAGTTGAACAAATTAAGCAGATAAAACAAGAAGCCGTACAAACATCGTCTGAACCAGTGACAGAGGAAATTCCACTCGAACAGCCAAAAGCATCTGAAGCTTCCAAGTCACCTACCCCAAAAAAGGCTTAGAAGTTGAAGTTAATCATCCACCAAAAATGGTATCTTCAACAGGCAAAAGATACCTTCACAAGCCTTCAAGCCCCTCGCCTTAATTGGGCTCTGCGTAATGCTCTAAACACTGCAGCAAAACAAGTTGAACGCTTTACTGAAAAGCAAGTTGCAGACATCTCATCAGCCCAAATAAAGCGTATAAGAAGAGGTGTTTATATTAAAGAAAAGGCAACAGCAAGGTTTCTTGAGACAGATATCATTGGTTCTGGAACACCGATACCTCTTAAATTTTTTAAAGTAAACGAAACAAAACGCGGCGTAACTTACACACTGTTTGGAAAGAAAGAAATCTTACCCCATGGTTTTATCAAGGGAGGCAGTTTTCCAAAGCGTGTTGAATTAAAAAAGCTGAATGGTAATGTATTTCAAAGAGCGGATGGAGATAAATTTCCCATTGCAAAACAAGAGGGACCTTCAATTGCTGGGGTGATGTCCAAACCAGAGATTGCAAGTGCTATTGCACAATATGCCAATGAAAGATTAACCAAAAACATACAGAGACAACTTTCTCGTCAAGAATACGCTGCTAATAAGAAAGGCTAGATCATGTTCTCAAGCTTTATCTATATATTCCATATCCTTATGAGTTTAGGAATTACATATTCTTATTGCAACTTTAAAAACAGATTATCACTTATGCTTTGTTTTTTCATAAAAAAAGTCAATAAAATCAATTCAAAAGGTACTTCCCAGCGGGTTGGGTCTGTTGCGGGGCGGACGAGCGCGAACTATCGCTAGCGACAGAATTTTCAATTTGACTGTACATTGTACATTTAACTCATTGATAAATAATGATTTCAATATGTACACTGTACAGTATGTGAAACGTTTTCTTAGCAAAAAGTAATTTTTATTACTTGACAATTCTACAGTAATAGGTATCTTCGAATCAGGTGCCTGAAAACACCTTAAAACCATAAGCGGATGGATTGCCGATACAATCTTTTTCCGTACATTGAAGGCTTTGACTCATTATATGCGTATGGCGTATACTGGTCTTGTCGGGTGTGGTTATGCCATAAAATACCCTTTCGGGGGAAAGCATAACGACGGACTTATGGCCGTGTTTTCAGCGCCCGATACCTTTCTAAGGTGTCAATGAAAACATTTAACCATAAGGAGTTCACAATGAACACTCTTATTCCGATATCGGAACAAACTGTTGGACAGGAAATTGTTCAAACAGTAAATGCACGTAATCTGCACACATTCTTAGAGGCAAAACGAGACTTTTCCAATTGGATTAAAGACCGTATTATCAAATACAATTTAGAAGAGGGAATAGATTATATTTTAACGCTCGCCAAAACTGGCGAACGTCAAAATGTAGTGTTAAAAGAATATTATCTTACACTAAATGTAGCAAAAGAGCTTTCTATGCTTGAGAACAATAAGAAAGGTAGAGAAGCTCGTTTATACTTTATCAAATGTGAACGGCTTTTGAAGCAAGTAGCAACACCACAGATAACTGCATCACAAGTTGACTATTCCAAACCGGAAGCATTGCTTGGTGTTTTGAATCATCTACAAAGCCAAATAGAACATAAAGATCATGTGATTGCAGAATTGACACCAAAAGCAAAAGCTTTGGATGGCTTAAAGCGCTCTGATGGTTTATTCGGTCTTATTGAAGCAGCAAAGATGTTGGAAGTAAGACCAAAGGATTTAACTGATTACTTGCGTAAACATGATTGGGTGTATCGACGGGCTCCAGGGGCGCCGCTGTTACCTTATCAGGATAAGATCAAGAAAGGATTCATGGACTGTCCTGCTATCACCATTCAAAGACCGGATGGTACAGAAAAGGTGCTCCCTTCAACAAAAATCACACCAAAAGGATTGGCATGTTTGAGAGAACAAATCCATGGAGGTGTACAATGAACACCAGTATCGACTTTTTATGTGATTTATGGATAGCTTTGTTTCAATTTTCTGATCGTGATGATGTCGAAGATAAGGCTTTTAATGCTCTCATTGAGACCATGGATGCAATAGAAAAAGCTTTGATTTTAAAACTTCAAGATGAATCACCAAATGCACTCAGAATTTTGGCAATGATTACAAATTTTGGAACCTTAAAACCTCCCCCGATTATGGAGCCTTTGTTAAAAGCTTACGAACCAAATTTGGAGAGCCCCATTAAAAAGGTTGCTTAATTAAAAAAATAGAACTCCCCTCCCCGTTCTCAACAATGGGGAGGTGGTTAAGAAGGTAATAAAATTAAGGTGCACTATACCAAGTTGATCGTCCACCACCATGACGTATCAAAAGACCTTTTTCAACTAATGATGTAAAAGTTACTTTAAGTGTATTAGCGCTTGCACCAACCTCACGCACCATATCGCGGGTTGTAACACGTCCGTGATTACGCACATAATCAAGAATATTAAGAGCCAATTCAGATAAGGAAAAAAGAGCATTTTTTTCACTCTCTATTTTTATTTCTAATTGGCGTTTTTGTTTTTGTAGAGCACGTAAAAAAAAGAGTATCCAAGGCTCCCAATTGGGTGTTTTAGTATAAATTGTTTTTTGAGTTTGATTTAAAGCTAAGTAATAGCTTTCTTTATTATTCTCAATAATGCTTTCAAGTGATGAATATGGTACATAAACATAACCTTTTTGTAACAAAAGAAGGGTGGTTAAGATACGGCTTAAACGTCCATTTCCATCTTGAAAAGGATGAATAGCTAAAAATGTTACATTAAAAATACCAATCGTAAGTAAAGGATGAAGATCCTTTAATTCATTGGTTTTATTGAACCAAGTAATAAGCTCTTGCATTCGGTATGGTGTATCAAATGGTGTAGCTGTTTCAAAAACAATGCCAACCATTTTCCCTTGAGAATTAAATGCTGCTACATCATTGCGTAAAGTCTTATATTCACCTCGATGTCGTTGATCTTTCTCACTATTACACAAAAGATCACGATGAAGTTGTTTAATATGATTTTCAGTAATAGAAATATCACTCCAAGATTGAAAGATTGTTTCCATAACCTTGGCATAACCGATAACTTCTTGTTCATCACGACTCTTGAAACGTTTAATTTCTAAATTTACCAAAAGCTGTTCGATTTCGCGGTCTGTTAACTTACTCCCTTCAATGCGTGTGGAAGATCCAATACTTTCAACAGTAGCAATATGACGAAGAGCGTTCAATCGCTCAGGTGCAAGAGTACCAAGGGCGCGCCATGCCCCTTTGAACTCATCAATTTCAGCAATGAGAGCCAACAATTCTTGTGTAATTTGGAGTGTATCTGTTTTCATACCGGAATATATACCGGATTATACCCGATTGTCAATCATTCGTAACACCGTAAACTCTTACTTCTTATGGCAGAGAAAAAGCAAGGAGCAACTATGAATAAGAAGAATCGTAAGGGTCTATCGGTTCGTGCGTTTGCAAAAAAGATGGGTGTTTCACATAATGCGGTGGTTTCTCGGATAAAGACAGGTAAATTTGATGCGGCTCTTTTTGAAGATGGTTCTGTCAATGAAGCGCTTGCAACAGCTATCTGGAATGAGAATCCAACAAAGCGCCCTACTCCATTTTTAGCACCGGATGGTCAACCGCTGACAAAGATCAAACAAGCCTCCACAGATGGAGCCAATGAATACAAGATAAAACTAGAGCGGATGCAAGTTGCGCTAGCAAAAGAAAAGATTGCTCTGGAAAAGTTACGCGAAACCACTGTTGATCGTGAAGAAGTGAGAAAAGAAGCATGGAACTTTGGAAGAGCGCATCGAGATACAATGCTCAATTTTGCCTATCGCTTTGGTACTGAAATTGCGGCGCAAGTGGGATGTGATGCTGCGAGCCTTATTGGAGCTATCGATCATCATATGCGCAAAGCTTTAGTGGAAAATGTCGTCCCTGTTTCTTTTCACGATCCCAATATTTTAGAAGAGAATCCAGAACATGATAAGTGATGCTTCGCCCTCGTCCTCTGGTGCTGGGCTCTTTTTTTGCTATGCGAATGAAGGACGCCGTCCTGACCCGCCTTATACTGTTTCCCAGTGGGCTGATAAAAATCGTTATTTGAGCACAGTTACGAGTGCTGAGCCTGGATTATGGAGGACTATACGTACCCCCTATTTACGAGAGATCATGGATAATCTTTCTGTTTATGATCCGACTGAAACAACGGTTGTGATGAAGGGGGCTCAGATTGGAATGTCGGAAGCAGCGTTGAACTTTTGTGGTTATGCCATTCATCATAGTCCAGGACCTGCCCTTTATGTAATGCCGACAGTTGAGACCGCTAAGAAACTGTCAAAGTCTCGTCTTGATCCGATGATTTCAGCTAGCCCTGCTTTAAGTGAACGCATTGCTCCTGCTCGTGCAAGAGACAGTGGAAATACAATGTTTTCAAAGGAATTTTATGGGGGGACATTGATGATTACAGGAGCAAATAGTGCTGCTGGATTGCGTTCTTCTCCTATTCGCTATTTGGTTTTGGATGAAGTCGATGCTTACCCATTGAATGTCGATAATGAAGGCGATCCTGTAACAATTGCGGAAAAACGAACCTCTGCTTTTATTCAACGTAAAATTTTTAAATTGTCCACACCCACCCACCGTGACACAAGCCGTATCGCCAAGGATTTTGTGCTAGGTGATCAGAGATATTACAATGTCCCTTGTGATGCATGTGGTGTTCTACAACCCATTGTTTGGTCACAAATTAAGTGGCCAAAAGGCGCCCCCGAAAAAGCTGTTTTTGTTTGTGCGCATTGTGGTCATGAACATGCCGAACATCGTAAGTCCACCTTAATGGCAGAAGAAAACGGTGCTTGTTGGATCGCAACACAGGAGTCAAGTAAGCCTCGTCTGCGTTCTTACCATATTTCAGCGCTTTATTCGCCATGGCTGACTTGGGGCGATTGTGCGCGCGAATTTTTAAGAGCCAAAGAAGACCCTGCTCTTTTGCAAGTTTTTATTAATACAGTGCTTGGAGAGCCATGGGAGGACAGAACAGGCGAAGTTGTTGATCCTGATAGCCTCTATGCAAAACGCGAAGATTATCCCCTTGCACCAGAACAATCCGTCGTGTTGACAGCTGGTATTGATGTGCAAAATGACCGCTTGGAACTTGAAGTGGTGGGATGGGGGCGTAGTGAAGAAAGTTGGCATATTGATTATCAAGTGATCCTTGGTGATCCCTCTTCTTTTGAAGTGTGGGACCAATTGGATGAATATCTTGCAAAACGTTGGCCGCATCCAGGCTATAAAGAGGGGATTAGGATAACAGCTGCTTGTATTGATACCGGTGGTGGACACACACAGGCAGTTTATAATTATGTACGCCCGCGTGAAGGGCGGCGTATCTGGGGCATTAAGGGGCAAGCGGGATGGCGTGCGGTATGGCCACGCCGACCAAGCAAAAACAATAAAGGACAGATTAATCTCTATATTGTTGGTGTTGACGCGGCAAAAGATATTATCACGGCACGGTTTAAAAAATCGGGACCTGAAGCATCAGGGGCTGGTGCAACACACTTTCACAAAAGCCTTGACCAGGAATATTTTGACCAACTGACCGCTGAAAGAAAAGTCATCAAATATTTCAAAGGCTTCAAGCGTATTGAATGGCAAAAAAGTGAAAAGGCAAGAAACGAAGCCTTGGATTGTAGGGTCTATGCTTATGCGGCTTTACAAGGTCTGATTTCGGCGGGAATAAACCTTAATCGAGAAGTTGATATCTTAGAAGAGCGTTTGGAAAAACTTAAAATTGAAGGTTCTGTAGAGCAACCAACATCTGGGATTTCTTCATTCACTTCTCCAAGAAGATCTCAGATAGCAAAACCTCAAAGGAAACAATCCAGAACAGTGATGAATCCTTATATGCGAGGGGATTGGAGGTAATTTGTGGGTGAAACTTTAGAACCAATTAACAGCAAAATTGACAGACTGGAAAGTTTAAAAAGGCGGCGTGAACAAATTGAAGAGGCTCTTTATTCGGGTGCGCAATCGGTACGCCATGGCGATAAGCAAGTCAGTAACCGCTCTGTTGAGGAACTGCGCAGAGCGCTTGAGATGCTGAACACACAAATAGCCAACCTTGAAGGACGCAAGCGTTCACGCGTTTTCTATTTTAATATATCACGAGGCTATTAATGGCTGGCTTTATCAATAAACTCACGGGCTTTTTTACAATTTCTCGTCAACACAATCCGCCTTTTGAAGCTGCAAGTAAAAGCCGCCGTATGGGTGGTTTTGACCCCGCAAAAAAACATATTAATAAAGCGATTGAAGAATGCGGTGATACCATTGTTGCCCGTTCAAGATGGCTTTATGACAATGAATCTCTTTATGGGTCTGCAACAGAAGAATGGGTCTCTGCGGCTGTTAGTGATGGGATTAAACCCTATCCTCGTATTGAAGGTTTTCAAGAAGAAAAGAAAAAGCTTTTAGACTTATGGTGGCAATGGGTTGATGAGGCGGACTATGATGAAGATGCCAATTTTTATGGACTTCAAGCAACCATTGCACGAGAAGTCTTTCTAACTGGTGAATGTTTTGTAAGACTACATTATGTTGACCTCTACGGGCGCTCTGGTGTGCCGCTTCAATTACAAGTTTATCCCACCGAAATGCTAGACCTTACCTACAATGGACCGGCTGATATTGAAGGCAATTACATTCGTATGGGGATTGAATTTAATGCCAGTGGCAAGCGTGTTGCTTATCATTTCTGGGAACATCACCCCTATGATGATGTCCCTGCAAATATAGCATTTGAGAGCCAAGAGCGCGTGCGTGTCCCTGCTGAAATGGTCATTCATATCAAAGAGCGCCGTATTGCCGGACAATTGCGCGGTTCTCCAAAAATAACGCGCGCTATGACAAAGATCTTTCAACTCGAATCCTATGACGACGCAGAACTCGATAGAAAAAGGACGGCGGCTCTTTTCGCGGCGTTTGTCAAGGACAATTCACCAAACGTCGAAAAATTATCCGATAATCGTGATAAAAACAACGTTGAAGAAGAATACAAAGCACCTGTCATTGCGCCCGGTGCATCTCTTTATTTAGGAGAGAATAAAGAAGTTACATTCTCAAATCCTGTTGAGGTTGGTGGCTCTTATGAGGCTTTTCAATTTCGCAATATCTTGAAAATTTGTGCAGCACTTAATATGCCTTATGCCGTTGTGACTGGAGACGTTACGCGGGGGAATTTTTCTAATGTGCGTACCTCTATCATTCAGTTTAGACGGCACGTCAAACAATGGCGTGAACATATTATTGCCTTTCAGTTTAACCGCATTGTTTGGGAGCGTTTTGTTGAAATGGCAGTGCTTTCTGGATGTGTCAATTTGCCAGGGTGGGAAGAAAATTCCTTGCCATGGCTTCAATGTGAAAGCTTTGCACCCCCGCTTGAAATGATTGATCCAAACAAGGATATCTCAGCGGAAAAAGAAGAAATTCGTGCAGGCTTGAAAACACGACGCATGGCACTTGCCGAGCGTGGCTTTGATATCGACAGCATTCATGCCGAACTGCAAGAAGAGCACACAGACGCTCGTGCGCGCGGCTTATCTTTTGACACGGATATGGCAGCGACCTCTGATAGCAATCAAGTAATTGATACCGCAGATTCAGAACCTTCTGAAACTTATGAAAGTAACCAAGGCAGTGAGGCACATAAAAATGGTGAATAATCTTGATATGCCGTTTTTGGCATCACGGCTTTTTGGGGTTCCTCATATGCTTGCCTCGACAAAGCTTGATATCATTTTGAATGCTCTTGCACCACGCCTTTTTGAGGGAGAAAAGTTTCCCATTGAAGCTTATTCGCAAGAGAATACAGAAGCTTTAAGACCCCCTGAAACTTATGTAGTACAAAACAATGTTGCCATAATACCGGTTCATGGCACGCTTGTGCGCCGTGGTGCATGGCTTGGGGCTTTATCGGGGCTAACCTCTTATGAAGGTTTAAGCGCTTCTTTTCGTGAAGCCATTGCACAACCTGATGTTCGCGCTGTTTTATTTGATATTGACAGCGGCGGTGGAGAAGCCGGCGGTGTGTTTGATTTGGTTGAAGAGTTTCAAACACTCTCAAAACAATACGACAAGCCCATTTGGGCACATGCCAATGAGTTTGCCTGTTCTGCAGCTTATGCCATTGCTTGTGCGGCTTCTCAAATATGGGTAGCTCGTACAGGGGTTGTGGGCTCGATTGGGGTTGTTTGCGCCCATCTTGACCAATCTCGTGCGGATGAAAAACACGGGCATAAATGGACCTTTGTCTTTGAAGGTGATCACAAAACCCATGGCAACCCTCACGAACCCTTGAGCGATACAGCACAGATAAAAATGCAAGCCGATTGCGCCCTGCTCTACGAGATGTTTGTCGATTTGGT
>NZ_JBHIPA010000022.1:0-13356 GCF_042195845.1 Bartonella sp. AP4SXKL | reverse complement strand
AAAACAGCCCGCCACCTAGTTGCCAATTCACGGGCTTGTTTTAAAGAAACATCTCGCAAGGCACCCAAGCCCATTTCACGACGACGTCCGTGAAGGGTATACCGTAAAATCCATTGAGCACCTCCATCTTTATGCTTATGAAATAACAAGCCGGCTTGTGACGTGCAAGCAAGTGGTTTTAGTTGATTTAAATTATCATTATAAATCAATATGATTGTATCTTTAATAAGAAATAAAAGTTTGTATTTTGGCGTCGAGTAGAACCTCTTTTAAAGGTAATTTCACCGCAAGTAGTAGTTCACAAAATTACAATTAAAACAGAAAAATAATTGAAAAATTTTTCTTCTGAGAAGCTGATTTACGCAACAACTATTCTTTATTTCAGCCCCAAAAAAACTTTTTAAAATTACTTGATAAAGCAGAGCATTGCATATTTCTTATTGCGATTGAAGTGAAATAGCCATTGAAATCAGGAATAACACTTTTTGAATGAACTTAATAATTAAAATGGAAATTAGCTGAGCACAAGAGTTTTTCGATTTATACCGGTATAGGCTAATTTGTTTTCCAAACTGAATATTGCGTAATACAGTTAAATTGACTTTACAATTATAAAGTTGTAAAATTTTAGACTTTTTATAAAATACTAATTGTCTTGAATATAAATAAAGTACATAATAACAATATGAGGGGGATATTATGTCATATAAAAAACCGCAGGTGATTGGCACTGTGAATAGTGCAACTTTAACTTGTTATAAACCATTGGTGTGAGATAGAAAAAAATAAAAAAGCAGGATAAGGGCGGTGCAGCGCCCTTATCCATTGTATTATTGAGAAACAATTTAGGAGGGGAAATGTTTCGTATTAATCTCGACGAGAATAGCATAACTAGATTAAATGATTTTTAGACTATTGTGCTTAATGATTCAGCTATAATTTTAATTGATTCAGCTTTTTTACAGAATCAGAAAATTGAAACTGTTGCGGCAAAGCTTAATGTAGAGACAGAGATTTTAGCATCAGATTTTTCAATCTTGTTAAGAGAACTAGAAAAGAATGGTTTTCTTTTAAAAAAGGAAAACTTGATTAGTGCGTCAGATTCGATTTTTGATCTTAAAAAATTATGGGCACCTGTAACACCTATTATACATATTATCCAGAATTGCAATAGCCCTTGTATCATGTGCGATTGCTGGAAGATTAAGGAAAAAAATTGGCATACTCCAGAAAGTTTAATACCCTTATTTAGAATGTTGAAAGAAAAAGGAGCTGCCTCAGTGATGCTTTCTGGGGGAGAACCTTTAGTGCATCCGAGGCTTAAAGATATTTTATTAACGTTGAATGAACTAGGTCTGCCTGTTGAATTAAATACCAATGGCATCTTATTGCATAAAAATTTATGGATTTCACAGTATGACATAAAAGAAATTGTTGTTTCTATGGATTCGACTAGTGTCCAAGGATATTATGATATACGGGGGGCGAATAAATTTGATCGCGTGTGGAAAAACATTGAAACAGTTAAGAATCTTCAACCTCTGCAAAGTATAGGAATAAGAGCGACAGTTACTAAAGAGATTCTAGAAAATATTATTAATTTTATCGATTTTTGTATAAGCAAAGATGTCGATTATATCGGATTCAACCCGCTCGATACGTCGTCATTTTGTTTTTCTAGAAACAATAATACAAAGGATCGATCTAAGGCTTTAAGCAACAAAATTCTTCCGCCAAACGCCTCACTTTTTCATTTGAGAGATGAATTATCAAGGAAAGAATCCTCCCTCCAGATTTATATAGATAAAAAGTTCCAAGAAAGGAAAATCTCATGGACGTCACAAAATTTTGTAAATTGTATTAATTATTACTTAGGAGAAAATTCTGCGTACGTTTCGTCGCCGTTAATGTGTTTATTTCCATTTTCATCCTTGGTATTGGACTATAATGGAGATTTAAAAAATTGCTTTTATTCAGAAGCTTTTGGGAATCTACAAAATTATGAGGCAATAGATTGGTCTGCTCAAAGCGTTTTAAAATCTTTGAAAGAATCTGGCGCATGTAGCGGATGTCGTGGGAAGGTATTTTGTGGATAAGGTTAAGCAATTTAAGATTTATAGCGTTAGCAAGTCTACTGCTCTAGTGGTTGCTGTTTTACCACTTTTTTTGTCGGAAAAATTGCATTTGTCGCAAGCGGATATTGTTTTAATCGGTAGTTATTTTTTATTGCTTCCTTTGATCTTAGAAGTCCCCTTGGGTTTATTATCAGATGTTTATGGAAGTAAGCGCGTTATTTATACTGGGCTGTTTTTCTTTCTTTGCGGTTTTTTAGCTCTTTTTATGAATTATGCATATTTTGCTTACGCCACTTATTTGTTGTGTATCACATTAGCGGCCGCTTGTTTCTCAGGTGCGGAAGATAGTTTACTCTTTTCTGTAGTACCAAAGCATCGCACACTGTTTTCCGTTAAGTCCGAAGTGGCTGCTGTTACCTATAGTGTGACAACGGTACTTATTTTTTTAGGGGGAATACTTTATTATGTGCATCCTGCATTGCCTGTAATTTTTCAAATCCTTTCATTAATTTTTGCTATTTTTATGTTTTCAAAACTGACGAAGGGATTAGATAGTTTTCATATCAACGCTCATCCGAGTATTTTCACAGTTATGTGCGCCAGCCGTAAAGAAGTCAAAAACCCTTATCGCTTCACTCTTGTTTTTTTAAGTGCAGTTTCAGCTTTTGCTATTTTGGTTAATAATCGAACTGTTTCTATCGCATTTTCTGATTTTTTGCCATTTCAACCTGCTATTTTGGTTTCGATTATTTTTATCATTGGGAATTTTTTTTCAGCAAGTTCCAATATATTGTTTCAGAAGTATTTTTCAAAGTTTCAAAATCCTATTTTTCCCGTCTTAATGATTGGTTGTATGGTAACCATTGCTTTTTTTCTCATGTCATTTCAAATCATTGCGGCTCTTATATTAGGATTTTTACTGCTATGTGTTTTTAAATCTGCTTATCGATCTTATCTGTCGTCTCTTCTTATAAATTCACTGATTGATCCCAAAGCTATCGCGACTGTTTTATCATTTACAGCCATTATTACAGCTGTTGTATCCTTTGCATTCAGTTTTTTATACGGTCATGTTTTTTCAACATTCTGGCAAGCTAATTTGTGGTTGGCAGTGATTATGGCAGTGATTTTTGGGGTGTCTGCTTTAATTATTTTTGTCAGAAAACAAGAAATCATTTGGTTACAGCCTGAAAATGCACAATCGTCAAAACAACATTTCTTGAAACGCAAGCATCAAGAGTTTTGCTATGGGCAAATTTATCCGGAAGCATCGTGCATTAATGAAAACATCAAGGATGGCTCTTTTCGACAAAGTCTCTATCCTGCACCAAATTTGATAACACTTTGCGATGAAATAGTCGAATGGGAGTTTATCCGGGGTACTGTATTGAGCCAAATGGATTTGCTACATCAAAAGGCGATTATTGATCAAATCAATAAGATCTTTCAAGATCGATTAAGCAAGAATATAATCTTATCACATGGAGATTTACATCCTGATAATATCATTGTTACTTCTGATAGTTCTTTTATGGTAGTGGATTGGGATTTATGTCAAGAAGCCAGTCCGGAATTGGATATCTTAACATTTTTCACCAGTCCAAGATTATCTCTCAATTTAGAAGAACGGATAGACTATATTTCTCATTTGCTGTCTATATCAAAGGATGAAGCTTTACCAATGATAAAAGCGTTTGTGGCTAAAAAAATTTCTGATCTTTCTCTATACCAAAATATTTTCATGAAACAATTAGTATTGGATTATATGAACTTGAATAAGAAATTTCATGGGCGATAATATTGTAATTTGTAATGAAAATTGCAGTGCGGGCTGCAATCATTGTCCGTATTCGATGGAATATATGGTGAGAGATGACGCGTTGCCTGAATCTTTATATACAATAAATGACATAAAATCTGATTTTATTATTCTTTCTGGTGGAGAGCCTTTTGAGCTCGATTATGATTTACTTCATAAATATACTTGTATGTGTCTCATTTGCAAAAAATATTTTCGGATTGCAACAGGGGGGCACATCTATATTCAACCATATTTGAAGCTATTAAAGAGTAATCCGTTCTTTTTAGGGATACAAATAGGCACAGATGTTATTTCAGAGATAAGAAATCTAGACAGTAAAAAATATAAACAAACGTGGGTGCGTAACATAGAATGTATGAAAAAAGATAGCGTACCATATAGTGTGACGATTACTTTATCGGAGAGATTCGATTTGGCAGAAGTGTTAGCTCTAATATGTATCGCTACTCCCGAGTTCATTTCAGTTAAATATGATACGGGATTTTTTTCTGGCTGTGAAATAAAATATGGATATACGCATCAGAGTTTACACCAATAAATATAAACTATCGGATTCTTTTCACAGCTCTTCTGGTGTGTTATTTGAAAAAACAGAACTGATAATTTTATTTACTGTTCGGGATAAAGTTATTTCGCCCTTTGCTATGGAGTTGCCATTGTCACCTAGTCACGGAGAAATGCCGGACGATTTTATAAAATCTGTAAATGAACGATCAATAAATAAAAGTAAACACTTTGCAAATTCTTTAAGCTATTTCTTTGGGTTGGAAGATTTTTTTAAAAAAGTTGAAATGGCTAAAATTATTAATTCTGGATTAATGAAATCTATTAAAACGATAGGAATAGGTGCAATTATTGATGATGAGATACGTAATTACGATTTGATAAAATTGAAATCATCGAATCAGTATTTGGATGATACAATTGCAATTGTTAATGAAAACAAAAATGTAAAATTTATTATTGATTTCAATGCAAGTATTAATTTTGAGCAGTGGAATTATTTTATTGATAGGATAGATAAGAATAATTTGTTTGGAATAGAACAGCCTGTGAAATTTCCTTCAAAAATTCCAGATTTGGGTTTCTTAAATATCGCTGATGAGACATTCGTGAAATGTGGTTATGAAAAAATTCACGAATATGGCTATAATGCTTTTGTCTATAAGCCATTTGCAAGTAATATTAAAGAATTATATAAGTGTTTTGAGAATAAAAATAACTACGTTGGTATGGTTGGAAGTAATGTTTCAGGCCCTTTAGATTGTAGTTTTTGTAACATCATAAATCATTATATGCCTACCAAATTAGCAGGAAATCGTGCAAGTAATTTTGAAGCGCATCCGTTAAATAATAAAACTGAGGATTTAATGAGAATTCGAGAAAAAAAGATATCTCTCTCTGATGAATTGTTTATTTATCTTGATAAATTTTGCCAAAAGGTATCGGATTTGTATTTTGATATGAATCAATTAAAAGAAATTGCTACAAATATATAGTATTTCCCACTCTGAAGCAGCTATGTTTCGTGAATAGATATAGGACATACCGATGGAAGAACGATATGGTGCTTGTCTCATGTATCGGGATCTTATATACTAAAAGTGTCAAAGATGGTGGCAAAATTGGCTTTGATTTTTTTGATATTAGCAGTAATTTAAGCAGCAACTTGCCTTTTTTATTCAAGATTTTTGATGAGAAAGAATTATAGGTATTTCAGTTTGATGTAACTCAAAATAAGCGAACGGTATTTTTAAGCTTGATGTTTATTATAAAGCTGAGCTCAACCCCAATCAAAACAGTATGGCAGGTGGACTTATTATCTTACTTAAAAGGGGCTAGCTAAGAAGCATACGCTTGTTATTATATCGAATGTTCTCAATTTGCATTCGATTAAACTTACAAATCAAGATGGCTTTTATTCTAATATCATCAATACTGGGCTTTATAGATTAAACATTCAAGTCCAATAATTCGCAGAACAAATGAGCCATGCATCCAAAATGCCAATTACGAGTAATATAAATCCAGATGACATTGTAGCTGATATTCACTTAATACCATCAATACTCCCAAATGACTCCTATTATCGTAAGGTTTTTTTCTTTTCTCTTGAGATCATCACCAACGTCATAAAAATATATTTTACCATGCTGTTGCACGTTTGGATTTTTTACAAAAATAGAAATTTCCATAGAGTAGCTCAAGATCCTAAACAAAAATATTAAAATATAATGTTTTTTATTTTTTATTATTAAAAAAATAACATAAACATTGGAATAACTCTCCAAAAGCAACAAAACTCTTTGTAAGAAGAACTCTGATCATTTTCTTTGAAAAAAGAGCAATGAAGAGAATGTCACTAAAAAGAGCGTTGAGCGATTGGCTTGAAAAACTGTCAAAAGAGATTTCTCTATTGTGTGGTCCTATGATTTTTCACTAAGGTGAGCTATTCATAGCGTTTTGTAGGCCGACCGCCTTTTGGGTTTTGTCTTCATAAATTTCACGAAGATAGTTGTAACAGCATAAAAGCTCTAAAGTTTGTTAAATAATTCCTTATGTTTTGGATTGGCTTGACTTAATTGCACAGCACCTCCAGTGACAGAACCCAACATGGCTTTTGCTGGTTTTTGATCTGTTTTGCAGCCATTGTCTTTTAAAAAGGTTCTATGAATGGCAAAGGAACCAGCCCCCTTAACAAGAGCAATCAACGCGGGCAATGTACCCCCAGAGGGGTGTAGACATTTGTCGTAAAAGCGTAAATCAGCAGGCAAATCACATGTGATCCCCCGCATACGTAAATAGGTTTCTGCTAAAGTATTTTTGATTGGTTGGCTTTGTTGCCAAATTACTTTTGCTCTCTCTGCTTTCTGTTTTGCTTGTTTGAGATCAGCACAAAACTGTTTTGAGAAAGAAAGCGTATGACCATAAGTTTTATCAAAAAAGGCTTGTTTTCCAAGCAATCCAATTCTAATAAGCGCTTGTATGATCTCTCTAAAAGAGCAGCCAGCATAACAATAGAGTAAAAGACGCCCGTCATGTCCATTGGCAAGGGATAAGCTAGGCAGTCTATCATCATGAGCAGGGCAACGGGCTGTTCCATAACGCCCATGCCAAACTCCACGTAATGCACGTGTAATACCTTGCGCGTTCTTAAAAGAACACATCATTGTAAATCCTATAACGTTGCGTCATAGGACGGATTGTGCTATCTCTAGATTGATGAGTTTGAGAAAGCCTTGTCCGTCCTTACGTGACAAGGTTTTTTTATGCCGCGTCAGTTTGACGTTGCTGTTTTGCTTGCTCGATGACATTCAAGAGATCTGATTGTAACCAACGGGATAAAAAACCAAATTTTAAAGGTTTTGGGAGAGAGCCATTGGTAATATGACGGCGGAATGTTGAAACACTCATATGAAGCAATTTTGCACTTTCACGGTCTGTTAAAAGAATATCATTTTCTGTCATTCTAAAATCCTTTCATAATAAAAAATAGAAACAAATCATGCCTATTTATTAAGCACATTTTGGTTCATTTTTGAAGGTATTTTATTTATAGAAAACAATATATTATCATATAAATTCTAATGTGATAATTTATGAGTTTTATTGAGAAAGAATGAGTGAGAAGAGAGAGAAAGTTATCCACAGATCATGGGGTTATGCACCCCATATCTTAAGATTGACCAGTGACATAAGCCGCCCATTTATCCATATAGACACGGCGCTGTTCTAAATAGTCAGTACGACGATAGGCACGCTCTACTTTGCCGCCAACTGTATGACTTAGAATAGTTTCAGCGACCTCATAGGGAGCATCGGTTGTTTCAGCAAGCCAATTGCGTAAACTAGAGCGAAAACCATGCGGGCAGGCTTCAAGTTTATTGTCTCTCATATATTTTGCCATACAATTCTCAGCAAGGGGAGCACGACCGGAAAAAGACAGAATGAAATTACTTTTGGAAATACAACGGGCTTGTTTAATCACTTTTAGCGCTTCAGATGATAGAGGTACGCGAAATTCTGTTGTAGCGTCACGCAAACCTTTCATATTCTCAGCAGGAATAGTCCATACATCATCTTCAATCTGATCTTCACGAATATGACGCAAAGGGTTGGTACGAACGCCTGTCAGGATAAGCAAGCGCAAAGCCAGTTGTGTTATGTTTTGTGTTTTACAGAGTAACTGATAAAAGGCGGGAACATCTTTCCAATCCATTGCAGGTCTATTAGTGGTTTTATGACGTTGTTTACCTAAGAGCGCGCGTGCTTTTTCTGTTGCTTGTAAATCAACATCTAACCCTAATGCAGCCGCATGTTTGAGACAAAGATTAAGACGATTTAGTGCTTTCTCTGCTGTTGCAGCTTTTGTATGCCAGATAGGAGCAAGGGTATTGCGTATCTCTGTTTGTGTAATCTCTGAAACGGGCAGACAGCCCAATTTAGGGAGAATATGAAGGCGTAATGGTAAAAACCAATCACAAGCTTTACCATCTCTTTTTAATTCAGCTTTACGGCTTTCAAAAGCATCTAAAGCAATGTTTTTTAAATAATGAAGATTACGCATTGCCTCACGCTTTTGTTTATCGCGTTCTTTAATGGGGTCACGACCCTCATGTAAAACAGCACGCCATTGGTTTGCCAATTCACGGGCTTTTTTTAAAGAGACATGTCTTAAGGCGCCCAAGCCCATTTCACGGCGCCGACCGTGAATGGTATAACGATAAAGCCATTGAGCACCACCATCTTTACGCTTATGGAGGATCAAGCCGGCACCATCATTATATTTGCCAGCTCCCAATGTTGCGACAGCCCTTGCGTTAAGACGATTCATAAGAACCATTTTCATTCCTTTCTTATACAGTTTTACCCACACGCCAGCCCCGCTTATGCCGTGCAAGCAAATGGGTTTGTTTGATTCAATATAAACAGACTTGAAATGAGAGAATCTTACGTTATTCGAGACTCTCATTCAACATACAAAACAGTGAATTATCATTATAAATCAGTGTGTTGTAGGTTTACAGAAAAAGACAAGCCGCCACGTTTACCTTGGTTTATCAGGAGCCCCTTTGCTAATTTTTTATATTATTCAACGCCTATAACAGAAGGTCTGAATGACAGAGAGCATCATGAA
Source organism: Bartonella sp. AP4SXKL (assembly GCF_042195845.1). Taxonomy (NCBI): domain Bacteria; kingdom Pseudomonadati; phylum Pseudomonadota; class Alphaproteobacteria; order Hyphomicrobiales; family Bartonellaceae; genus Bartonella; species Bartonella sp. AP4SXKL. The sequence continues at coordinate 4,322 of NZ_JBHIPA010000022.1, read as the reverse complement.
CATCATCTCATGGCAGAGAGGGTTGGTGGTATTGAAACGCGCCCCGTTAATGTGAGTGTAATTTATGGGATCAAGACATGAGGAGTTGAAATGTCATTAAAACCGTTTGCGATATCAGAGATTAGCGACCCGTCTCAAGTACGGGTCGTTTTGTATTCTGGGGGAGGTTTTGTACATGCGCCGCTTACTGGCGTTTTTGATTTACTGAAAGCCGCTTTGAAAACAGAGCTTGATGGTTCACTGAAAGATTTAGAGAAGCGCTTAGAGACCTTAAGAGAAGAGTTTGAAGATTTGAAAGAGTGTTCATTAGACGAAGTGCTCTGAATGATGTGAGGACGAAAACAGATGAAGATACCCGATCATGAACATGAATATTTGATACCTGTTGCAACGAAAGAGGAAATCAGAGAAGGGACTTCTCAAGACAGCGTTGTTGTTCCGAAGCTTTTAGGGACGGCATCTTTGTATTCGTATGAAACCTTTGCGCCGTTAGAGCAGGTTGTTAATGCACGTCAAGAAGCAGAAAAAGCCATGTCGCGTGCGAATGGTGCGCAACAGGTTGCAGAAGAATCGAAGAGGGTTTCGGAACAAGCGCTTAGCGAAGTGACGAAAACAGTTCAAACAGCGACAACAGCGCTTACGACGTCTCATGAAGCGAAGGAAGAAGCTAAAGCAGCGACGATAACGGCTAGCCTTGCGAAAGAGACAGCGGATACAGCCAATGGCTTAGCAGAAGAAGCCAAGAATACTTCTGATGCAGCGAAGCGCATGGCAGAAGAGACAAAAGGAGCAGTCGATAGAGCCTCAGGGGAAATCAATAGTACGAAAGGTTCCCTTTCTACGGCATTACAACGTTTTGAAGAGGTCAAACAGAGCAGTGAGAATGCTGTTAATTTATCGACCGAAGCCAAGAGGTTAGCCGATGAATCGAAGACCATTGCAACGCGTGCAGAACAAACAGCAAGAGAAGCTTCACAAACAGCAACAGAGACGACGCAAGTAGCAGCGACGGCGGTAGCAACGTGTCATGAAGTTAAGACTGTAGCCATGCAAGCAAGTCTAAAGGCAGATGGAGCCAAACAGGCAGCCGATGATGCCAAGGATATTGCCGAAGAAGCAAAAGGTTTATCGGAACGGGCGACATCTTCTGTTAGAGAACTTACAAAAACAGCGTCTCAAGTACAAACGGCAGTAGAGAAGGCATTAACGGAGTCAAGAGAATCCAAACAGATAGCAGAGTCATCTAAGACACTCTCAGAAGAAGCCAAACAACTTGCAACAGAAGCCCAAAATGCCTCTACCAATGCGCTTACAGAAGCGAATGCAGCGAAGGATAAAGCATCTACAGCGCTTACCTTAGTCAATGATGTCAAGAATATTTCTGAAGAAGTGAAAGGTATTGCAGAAACGGCATTATCGACCGCTACCACAGCTAAACAGGCTGGTGATGAGATCGGGCAAAAAGCTTTAGAAGCGTTAACGAAGTCGAGTGAAGCTAAGAGTTTAGCGGAAACAGCTCATAGCACAGCAGTAAGTTCACAGCAGACAGCCGCTGATGCAAAAGCTAAAGCCGAAAGTGTAGAGACAGTTGCGAATGCAGCGAAGAGCACAGCAGAAGAAGCCAAGAGTGCAGCAGATAGTGCAATAGCGAAAGCGGAGCAAGCCCAACAGAGCACAACAGAAGCCTCTAGAATAGCTTTGGAAGCGAAAGCGGTAGCAGAGTCTGCGGTGCGTTCAGGAGAGACGGCAGGGCAGGTGAGTGGGGAAGCGGTGAAGGGCATAGCACAAGAGGCGAAGCGTAAAGCGGATGAAGCTGAAAAAATAGCACAAGAAGCCAAACAGACAGCAGGTTATGCCAAACATGATGCGGAGCAAGCGCGTAGTGAGGTGGAAAATGCAAAAAGCACAGCGAATGCAGCGTGGAATAAAGCCCACAAAGCGAATGAAACAGCAGATAGTGCTAAGCTTACAGCAAGTTTAGCAGAAACGGCAGGCGAAGAAGCCAAGAAAATAGCGGAGAAAGCCAATAACTACGCGTATGAAGCAAAAGATGAAGCCGGAAAAGCCAAGGAAATAGCCAATAGTGCAAAATATGCAGCAGGAGAGGCGCAAAAGGCAGCTGAAACAGCGGGTAAAAAAGCCGCGTCTTTAGAAGCAGCCGCAGAAGAAGCACAAAAAATAGCTAAAGAAGCCAAACAGACAGCAGGTTATGCTAACCATGATGCGGAGCAAGCGCGTAGTGAGGTGGAAAAAGTAAAAAGCACAGCGAATGAAGCGTGGAGTAAAGCTTACGACGCGAATGAAGCAGCCAATAACGCTAAGACTATAGCAAGATTAGCAGAAATGGCAGGTGAAGAAGCCAAGAAAATAGCAGAGAAAGCCGATGACCGAGCGTATGAAGCCAAGAATGAAGTAGAAAAAGCCAAGGAAATAGCGAGTAATGCAAAATATATAGCAGGAGAGGCGCAGAGGGCAGCCGAAACAGCGGGTAAGAAAGCCGCGTCTTTAGAAGAAGAAGCAGAAGAGGCACAAAAAATAGCCAAGGAAGCCAAGGAGTCTGCTGGTTATGCAAGACATGATGCGACGCAAGCGCGCAATCAGGCAGAAAATGCAGAGAAAATAGCCTCGTCTGCGAGGAGTAGGGTTATTGATATCAATCAAGTGGTTGAGAATTTTAAAGCCCCCGTAAGTTTAGCGCGGATGTACTCAGACGAAGCCAAGAAAAAAGCCGAGTCGGCAGATTCACAAGCCTATCAAGCCAAGAGCGAAGCCGAAAAAGCCAAGGAAGTAGCTGATAGAGCGAAAAGGACAGCAGAAGAAGCCAAAACAACCGCCGATACAATGAAGAAAGAGCTTAGTGGTATCAAGAGTTCTCTGGAAACAGCGACAACAGCTCATACAGTAGCCACACAAGCAAAAAATCTCGCAGAAAAGATAAACACTTTTCTAAAACAGTCTCATTTAACGGTTTTATCAATTTCCACCCCTTTTCTTGTTGCGACAGGCAAAGCGCAATTAACCGTGAAAAAAGGAACCTATCTAACTTTGCCACGAACTCATGATATTTTGGTTGTAAGTTATACGGTAGATGCCAGAATAAGCATGCCGTCTCTTTCTGCGGGCAAGGATTATTATCTTTATTTGGTACCGGAGGGAGATTCTCATAAAATTGTTGTATCAGAAAACTCTACGTATCCAAACGGTTACAGCGTCAATAATTCGCGCAAGATAGGAGGGTTTCATACGCTTTGTGCGGATGTTGGTACGATTTCTGGTCACCCCTTGTCTGGTTATAGGGCAGGGGATATTTTACCCAATTCAGTTTGGTGTTTAAATCACCGCCCTTATAGTTCACCAGAGGGAATGGTCTACGACCCCTCTACAGATCTTTGGGTTGATATTTATCTTCAATCAGGGACGGGTGAAAATACGAAATCAATGTATCGTACCAATATAACAACAAACCGTAATTATACCGAACATGTAACAGATATGGCGCGTGTTAAAAAATCTTTACTGAGTGATGAAGCGTTTGCTTCTGCTATGTATGGAAGCAATGAAAAGACACATATTGTTGGCAAGAAAGAACCAACCTCTAAGGTTTCAGGTGGATATAAGGATACGGCGAATCGTCGAATGATCTCGCATATCGGTTGTGAGGATGGTTGCGGTTATGTTTGGCAATTTTTATCGGGCACGTTTCCTATACCCATAAGCCGTACGCAAAATACGTTTGAAATGAGAGCATTGTTAGGGGGTGGTAGCTGGAGTAATACAACGGATAATGGGCGTTTTACTCGAGCCGCCATGATCGTCAATGGTGGAAATGAACAAGTTGCGGCGCGTGGATGTAGCCATACGCGTCATTTTGTTTAGGAGGGAGAGATGATAGAATATCCAGAACATTTAAATAGCAAAGAAGATTATCTGAACATGCTTTCTTTTGACAAAGTTGAAACAGTAAGAAGGCTAGAGATGCTTTTGACAACGCGTTTTTATTGGTTTTTTGTCAAAGAACTCAGTGAAGGGGAAGAGGGGGTAGAAGATGATACGCATAAGGTTTGTCGAACAACAGAAATACCGTTTGATTCAAATGGTGATTTTGTCGAAAAGCGTTGTCAGTATGAATTACAGGAAAGTGAATATGCGCCGCTCTTTCAGCTTGGCTTTGGTGTTGACGAAGTCGAGCAACTGATCAAAGAGCATAGTCAATAGAGATCATAAAAAAACATTTTTATGCCAGCTCCACTTTTGTGGGGCTTTTTTTATGGAGCGTCAGATGAGAAAGATATCGAAAGAAGGATTAGAGCTTATCAAACAAT
>NZ_JBHIPA010000021.1:0-14745 GCF_042195845.1 Bartonella sp. AP4SXKL | reverse complement strand
CCTATGAGGTCGCTGAAACCATTCTAAGTCATACGGTCGGCGGTAAAGTAGAGCGTGCCTATCGTCGGACTGACTATTTAGAACAGCGCCGCGTTTATATGGATAAATGGGCGGCTTATGTCACGGGTCAATCTTAAGATATGGGGTGAATAACCCCATGATCTGTGGATAACTTTAGCTCTCTTTTCTCTCATTCTTTCTCAATAAGAGTCATAAATTATCACATCAGAAAAACTATGATAAAATATTGTTTTCTATAAATAAAATACCTTCAAAAATGAACCAAAATGTGGTTAATAAATAGTTATGATTTGTTCTCATTTTTTTACTTTTGAAAGGATTTTAGTATGACAGAAAATGATATTCTTTTAACAGACCGTGAAAGTGCAAAACTGCTTCATATGAGTGTCTCAACATTCCGCCGTCATGTGACCAATGGCTCTCTCCCAAAACCTTTAAAATTTGGTTTTTTATCGCGTTGGTTACAATCGGATCTTTTGAATGTCATCGAGCAAGCAAAACAGCAACGTTATAACGACGCGGCATAAAAAGAAAACCTTGTCACGTAAGGACGGACAAGGCTTTCTCAAACTCATCACCCTAGAGATAGCACAATCCGTCCTGTGACGCAACGTTATAGGATTTACAATGATGTGTTCTTTTAAGAATGCGCGGGGTATTACACGTGCCTTGCGCGGGGTTTGGCATGGGCGTTATGGAACAGCCCGTTGCCCTGCTCATGATGATAGGCTGCCTAGCTTATCCCTTGCCAATGGACATGATGGGCGTCTTTTACTCTATTGTTATGCTGGCTGCTCTTTTAGAGAGATCATACAAGCGCTTATTAGAATTGGATTGCTTGGAAAACAAGCTTATGATCAGACGCTCTCTTTCTCAAAACAGTTTTGTGCTGATCTCAAACGAGCAAAACAGAAAGCAGAGAGAGCAAAAGCAATTTGGCAACAAAGCCAACCAATCAAAAATACTTTAGCAGAAACCTATTTACGTATGCGGGGTATTACATGTGATTTGCCTGCTGATTTACGTTTTCATAGCAAATGTCCACACCCCTCTGGGGGTACATTGCCCGCGTTGGTTGCTCTTGTTAAGGGGGCTGGTTCCTTTGCCATTCATAGAACCTTTTTAAAAGACAATGGCTGCAAAACAGATCAGAAACCAGCAAAAGCCATGTTGGGATCTGTAACGGGTGGTGGGGTGCATTTAAGCCAAGCCAATCCAAAACATCTGGTCATTTGTGAAGGCATTGAAACGGGGCTGTCTCTGCTGTCTGGGTTGTTATCAGAGCCCGTTAATTTATGGGCTTCTCTTTCAACCCTATGAAAATGCAAAATAGATATAAAATATCTATTCTAATAGTACCTATTGAAGAAACAGTAAAAATACATTACATTAGAACTACTTTGTAACACATTAAGTGGTCGTAAAATGGCTGAGACAACATTTACCTTTCGCGTCGATGATGTATTAAAAAATGAATTTTCCAAAGCAGCAAAGGCGTGTGATAGATCTGGTGCACAATTATTGCGCGATTATATGCGCGATATCGTAAAAGAACAAAAAGAAAAAAGTGCATACGATTTATGGTTTCGGGAACAAGTTCAATTAGGGATAAATTCTGCTAATGCAAGTGATATAATGTCTTCTGAAGAAATCGAAGCAGAAGCAAAAGAATGGCGCTTAAAGACACAAAGTAAACTAGATAGATCAACTTTATGAAGCTAATTTGGACACAAGTAGCACACGTTGACCGCAAAAAGATACGTGAATACATATCACAAGATAATCCTTCCGCTGCCTTAAAGTTTGATCAACTTTTATCTGAAAAAGTAGAAAAACTTGTTAAATTTCCTACCCTTGGTCGTTTAGGACGAATTGTAAATACACGTGAACTTATTGTACATCCAAATTATATCATGATTTATGATATTTCAAATGGCGTTGTGCGTATTTTACGTGTGCTCCATACAAAGAAAAAATTTCCTTAATCAACTGTATTTTTATTTATTTTGTAATTGAAGAAAATTATTTTCTACAATACTGCGCTCCGTATCAGTAAATAATGATAAATTATTATTTTTCTAATATTGCGAATATGATTGCATAATGCACTTTGCACACCGCTTAGTTTCTACTCGTAAAAATGAAGATGACACTATTGTCAATGATGTGTCTGTTGAAAAGCTTGGGGAACTCTTAAAAGAAAACCCCCGTGGTCTCTTAATGGTGCGTGATGAATTGGCTGGCTTTTTAGCCAATCTAGAAAGAAAGGAATATCAATCAGACCGCGCCTTTTATTTAACAGCTTTTAATGGCGATGATCAATTTACTTATGACCGTATAGAGCGTGGAACCATTTTTATCCCTTATGTCACTTTATCCATGATTGGAGGCATTCAACCTTCACGCATTATTCCGCTCATTCAAGCCATACACCGTGGAATAAACGATGACGGTTTATTGCAACGCTTTCAAATGATTGTCTGGCCCGATGACAATAAAGAGTGGCAATTGGTTGATAAACCGCCCAATCAAGAGGTCTGGCAAAAGTATGAAGGGGTATTTCGCTCTTTTCGTGATAAACGCTTAGGTTCTCCCGAACAACCACTGATTATGCGTTTTTCTCCTAAAGCACAAGTGAAGTTTTATGAATGGTTCGAGCATCTTCATAAAGAGGCAAAAGGAGGTACTCACTCAGAAAGCTTACAATCGCATCTTTTAAAAATGCCAAAGACCATAGCAAGCCTTGCGTTAATTTTTGAACTTCTTGATAGTGGTGGTTTAGAAATTGGTCTCTATGCCATTACAACAGCCTTGCGTTGGGAAAAATATCTGTTAAGTCATGTCAAAAGACTTTATGCGGCGGGGGATACATTAACAGCAGAGCGTGCAAAATTAATTGTTGAACGCTGTGATTGTTTACCCGATGTTTTTATAGCAAGGGATGTTTATAAACGTGATTGGAAATATTTAACAGACAATCAAACCGTTAAGCAAGCTTTAGAGCTTTTATGTCGTTGTAACTATATTCGTGAAATCTCTGGAGAGAATAACTCCCAAGGCGGTCGACCTACCATACGTTATGAATGGCACCCTTTAGTGAAAAGTCATAAGACATCACACTGAGGCAATTTGGAAATCTTATAAAACATTAAACAATATAACAGTGAACCTTTAAAGCACTTCCCATCATTAGTTTTTGGGGGGGTATGGGGGTTTTGGGGGGTCTTTTTACCCCCCCTTATATATATTTTTTAGTCAAAAATAAAAGTTATTATATTTCAATAAGTTAATCTTTCAAATAAACAACCTATATTAAACATAACACATAAATACAATTTTTAATATATATCTAAGAGGGTTTTGTAGGTGTTTTGGGGGTTTTAAAAACAGACAAAACCTATCAAAATACTCATTCTGATATTTTAAAGAACGTAGTACATTTATCTTGATGAATACGTGAAATGAATAGCAAATTTCACTACTTTGCTGATCTTATTCCATGTCATGGGCTGTTGATAAGCAGCCTTAAAGACCCCTTTTGAAAAAAATTTATCCGCTTTTTTAGCAGTTTTTTCCCATTTTTATCGTTATTTGCTTTAAGTGCATTTAATTGAATTCGTTTTGATTCTTTTAATGAGTATTAATCATCTCATAAGGCAAGGGATTTTTATTACAATATGCTTCAATCTATTAAGTCTGATAATGAACAATTCACTTTACGCTCCCTTTTACAATCCTATCGTGAACAGGCAACATCAAATGCTCTACGGGGGAAAGTGTTTGAAGATTTTGTGACAAAATATCTTATGCATGACCCTCTCCATTTTGGACGATATGAAACGGTTGAGAGCTATTATGAATGGGCTGAAGAGCGTGAAGGTTGGAATAAAAATGATATCGGCATTGATCTGGTGGCAAAGCTTCGCAATCAAGAGGGATATGTGGCTATTCAATGTAAATTTTATAAAGCTGACCATCAGATCAGTAAAAAAGATATTGATAGCTTTATCGCTGCCTCTGGAAAAGACATCTTTAAATATCGTCTTCTCGTTGATACCACAGAAGTGGAATTAAGTGACAATGTGAATGCCATGATTAAAGGACAAGCGATACCCGTTTATCGTATTGACCTTCGTCATATGGAAAACAGTCGTATAGACTGGCAAATATTTGCAACGAAAAAAGAAGTTGTTCTGAAATCAACAAAAGAGCCTCGTCCCCATCAAGAAGAAGCCATCAAGAAAGTCTGTGAAGGGTTAAAAGAAGCAGATCGTGGCAAGCTGATTATGGCATGTGGAACGGGGAAGACTTTCACTAGCCTTAAGATAGCAGAAACCATAGCAGGAAAAGGCAAGCGTGTGTTGTTTCTGGTGCCTTCTCTGGCTTTAGTTTCGCAAACAATCCGTGAATGGACAGCCGATGCACAAGTGCCCTTGCGTTCCTTTGCGGTTTGTTCTGATACGAAAGTAGGCAAGCGTCGTAAAAACCAAGATGATATTGTTGGCATGGAAACATCAGATCTTGTTCTCCCTGCTACAACAGATGCAAAAGCCCTTGCCAAAGAAGCTTGTGAAAACCTAGCAGATGCAATGACGGTCATCTTTTCAACCTATCATTCTATCCAAGTGATTTCGGATGCACAAAAAGAGCATGGTTTACCCGAATTTGATTTGATCATTTGTGATGAAGCCCATAGAACAACTGGTGTTGTGTTGGGAACAGAAAAGCATGAATCTGAATTTATCAAGGTTCATGACAATAGCATTATTCGAGGCAAAAAACGCCTCTACATGACAGCAACCCCTAAGATCTTTACCGACAAGCTGAAAAAGAAGGCTGACGCATCTGATGCTGTTCTGGCGTCCATGGATGATGAAGAGCTCTATGGAAAAAATCTTTACACGTATACTTTTTCAAAAGCTCTAAAAGATAAACTTTTAACACCCTATAAAGTTATCGTCTTGGCTGTTGATGAAGCAATTATTAACGCAACGATTCAGAAACGCCTTAAAGATAAAAATTCCGAACTTATTCTTGATGATACAACTAAAATCATTGGCTGCTACAAAGCACTTTCCCAAATAGAAAAGAAGGAAGAAGATGGCATAAAACCTATGCGTCGTTCTCTGGCTTTTTGTAAAAATATCAAGACGTCTCAATTAGTTAGCGAACTATTCAATGACGCCATTGATGAATATCATAAATTTGTTCCCGAAAGTAAGACTTCTCTTATCTTTGATGTTAAGCACATTGATGGATCTTTTAATGGCAAAAATCGTAATAAATTACTTGATTGGCTTAAAGAAGAGACAGATGAGAATAACTGCCGTGTGTTAACCAATGTCCGATGTCTCTCTGAAGGAGTCGATGTCCCTGCTCTTGATGCGGTTATGTTTTTACACCCGCGTAAAAGTCATGTGGATGTGATACAGGCTGTGGGGCGTGTGATGCGCCGCGCAGAAGGTAAAACAACAGGCTACATTATTTTACCCGTTGGTATTCCCTTTAATATTCCACCACAACAGGCTTTAGAAAACAATACAAAGTATGATGTCATCTGGCAAGTTCTCAATGCTTTGCGTGCTCATGATGACAACTTTAAAAACAAAATAAAAGCCTTAGAGCTGGACCAAGATGTTCGTCATGTGTTTGAGATTGTAGGGGTCACTTTTGACCCTGCTTTACAAGCAATGACCGCAGTTGTTGACGAACTCTCTTTCCACGCGAAATCGGAAAGTGCTGGGCTTCATATTGGTTCAGTAGCAAGTGAAAGCTCTTATAAATATGGAGGACAAAAAGAATTCGAGTTTTATGTTGATGAATTATCGCGTGCTATTAAGCCCATCATTGTCAAAAAATGTGGAGAGCCTAATCAGTGGGGAAATTGGGCTGGCAATGTAGCTGCAATTGCACAAAATCATATTATTCGTCTTAAAAGCATACTCGCTGATAAAAAGAGTGAAGCCTTTCACGCTTTTGATGCCTTTCATAAAGAATTAAAGAACGGTTTAAATGACAGTATCGAGCAAGAGGATGCACTTGAGATGTTGGCGCAACACCTTGTGACACGTCCTATTTTTGAATCCTTGTTTGATGGAAATGAGTTTGTGCAAAACAATGCCATTTCACAAGCCATGGAAAAGATCTTAAGAGAACTTGATAAGATGAATATCAAAGACGAAGCCAAAGATCTTGAAAAGTTTTATCAAAGTGTAAAGGATGATACAGAGGGTATTATTGAAACGCGAGCAAAACAGAATCTTATTATCAAACTTTACGAAGATTTTTTTACCAAGGCATTCAAAAAGACAACAGATAAACTTGGGATTGTTTATACGCCTATTGAAATAGTTGATTTTATCTTACATTCCGTCAATGATGTTTTAGAGCAAGAGTTTGGACAAAGCTTAAGTTCTCGAGGCGTCTCTATTCTTGACCCTTTCACTGGAACGGGGACCTTTATTACACGGCTTTTACAATCCAAGCTCATCAAACCAGAGGATATGAAATATAAATTCCGTCATGATATTCATGCCAATGAGATTGTTTTGCTAGCCTATTACATAGCAGCGATTAACATTGAATCGACCTATCATAGTCTTATGAAAGGAGAGTATATCCCTTTTGAAGGAATTTGTTTAACTGATACGTTTTTGATGCTTGAAGAAAAAGATTTTTTTACACGCTATATGTTTGAGAATTCAGAGCGGTGTAAAAAACAGCAGGAAGTAGATATCCAAGTTATTGTTGGCAATCCTCCTTATTCAACAGGTCAAAAAAGTGCTAATGACAATGCAAAGAATACCCCTTATCCCATATTAAATAACCGTATTCGTGAAACCTATGCTGCTCAATCTAAATCAATGAATACGCGAAATTTTTATGACAGTTATATTCGTGCTATGCGCTGGGCAAGTGACCGTATTGGTAATGCTGGGGTAATCGGCTTTGTTTCTGGCTCTGGTTACATAGAAAAATCGACAATGAATAGTTTACGAAAATCTTTAGCCAAAGAATTTACGAGTATTTATGTACTTAATTTACGAGGGGATCTTCGTAAAAATATGTTAAGCAATGGAGCTGCTCAAGAAGGTGAAAATGTTTTTGGTAGTGGTAGTATGACGGGCATTGCCGTGACGCTGTTTATAAAAAATCCCAATACTATTGGACCTTGTAAAATTTACTATCATGATATTGGTGATAATCAAACAAGAGAAAAAAAACTTAAAACAATTAAGGACTTTGGTAGTATTGATGGCATTACACGAAGTAAAAAAGATTGGCAAATAATCACACCAGATAAGCATGGTGATTGGATACGTCAACGTGATGACAGTTTTGAAACATTCTTAGCTTTAGGCGATAAGAGACCTCATGAGAAAAAACTCTTTGAGATTTATTCTTGTGGCATTACGACTAGTCGTGATGCTTGGGCATACAATTCAAGTCGTGCAATTTTAGCGAAAAATATGGGTAACATGATTGCCTTCTATAACAGTGAAGCAGAACGTTTTAATAATGCTTATGCGCACACTGACAGTAAATCACGTACAAAGGCTGTAGATAATTTTGTTAATTCAGATACAAGCAAGATAAGTTGGAGTTTGAATATAAAAAAACAATTAGCAAGAGGTCATATTTTAAAATTTGAAGAAGTCGGTTTTGTTCAAAGTTTATATCGTCCTTTTACACGACAGTGGCTTTATTATAATCGCATTTTTAATGAAGCAATTTATCAAATGCCTCGTATCTTTCCTGTAGAAAAAATGATCAAAAATACAGTGATACAAGTTTCTGCTATAGGGGCAAGAAGTGGATTTTCTGTTATTATGACTAAGGATCTACCTGATTTTCATGCAATAGATACAGGTCAATGCTTTCCACGCTATATTTACGAAGACACAACGGTCTCAAAAGATAAAAACAAAAAACAAACTCATTTATTTTTAATTTCTACAGAAGAAAGTAAAACAGCTGGTTTACAGAAGCGTGATGCCATTACTGATGAGGGACTAGAACATTTTAAAGCCGCTTATCCGAATGAAAAAATCACTAAGGATGATCTATTCTATTATGTTTACGGTATACTTCATTCGGAAGATTATCGTGCCCGTTATGCTGATAACCTCTCTAAAGAATTGCCTCGTATCCCGTGTGTAAAGAGTGCTGATGACTTTTGGAAATTTGTAACAGCAGGACGTGAACTAGGTCATTTGCACGTGAATTATGAAGATGTAGAGCCTTATCCCGTGATCTTTAAAAAGGGTAATCCAAAACAGACAGAAATCTCTAATCCAGAAAAGTTTTATTACGTTACAGAAATGAAATTCGCAAAAATTAAGAATAGTAAGGAAAAGGATAAATCGACTGTTATTTACAATAGCAATATTACCATAACAGATATCCCTCTTAAAGCTTATGAGTATATCGTCAATGGCAAGCCTGCTCTTGAATGGGTTATGGGGCGTCAATGCGTTAAGACTGATAAAAAGAGTGGTATTGTCAATGATGCCAATCGCTATGCTGTTGAAACCGTTGGCAACCCTGCCTACCCTCTAGAGTTATTTCAGAGGGTTATTACCATAAGTTTAGAGACAATGAAAATCGTTAAGAACCTACCAAAACTAGAGATTAGAGAAACTGAATAACTTATAAAGCATGCTCACATAATGGGCATGCCAATCTTATTAAATCCGCTTATGTATTAGTTTAACTAACAGTCTATTTTATCATCTGTTATGAGATAAACTAAGATAGGAAATAATTACGTTATCAAGATCTCTTTAATGGACTTTTGTAAATTCTTTAAACGTATCATCTTGTGAGTTGATTACCTATAATCTTAAAAGGAATAATTTATCATGCGTTATTCTAAAAAGAAACCATTTGCACTTTTAGATACTCTTATTTGGATTGCTTTAAGACTTTTAAGAAATCCACTCTTAAATAGAATTAGATTTTTTTACATTGCCTTTAAAAGATTATACCGTAATCTAAAATGATAGCTTTATTGTTTTCAAAAGCTTTGTTTAAAGAGGATTATGTATATTCATTTTCTTATATTACTTATAGGTTTTGAAGGTTTCTCAAACCCCCAAAACCCCTACAAAACATATAGCATTAGTTGAGTTTACAGGTTGTATTTTGATATAGGTTGTTTTTTTTGGAAACTTGATAAAAGTTAACATATTGAAATATAATAAAATTTTATTTTTTATTGAAAAATATGTAAAGGGGGGGGCGTAAAAAGCACCTCCAAAACCCCCAAAAAACCCTAAACCTCCAAAACTCATAACCATAATGGTCTTGATAGCATTTCTTATGAGTTACAAGCTATCTTTTGAAAGGCTTAAAGGATCATATGCTTTTCATAAAGCACATTTTAATCACTCACTAAAATCATAAGATTCGTCTGTTAAATAAACTGACATAACCGATAAAATAGACAAAAGCCCATTAAAAGAGATTTTTATAATCTATGGAATAATTTTATAGATCTTTTTTTATAGGTTGTTTCATTAAAATCTTGCACCAAAACCATGATCAGAACCCCACCACTTCAGTTTCTCAACTAGTGATCAAGGCTTTGGAGCGCGTCTTATTTTCTAAATTTCTGAAATCTTTTTGATATTTTTTAGGTGCTATTTCTTGTCTTTTTTTCCGATAAAATTGACTATTTTCTCTTTCCACGAGCGGGGTTGCTCCTTGCTGGTAACCTCTTGTGGATCATCAAGCTTTTCTGCCACCTGTTTAATCAAAGCGTAACTCACTTGCTTCACCTTTGCTACTTCTTTGGCTAAAGCTAATGCACGTTCAAGGTGGGTTTTGTTGATGCTCTTGTCAAAGCCTAGGTGATCACCTGCCGTAAAGCTTTTCTGATAAGATTGTAAGGTCTCAACATCACCCAATAAAGCAAGAGCGCCAAGATGAAGTAAAGCATAATCCGTATCGTTTGCTTTAGACGTGGCGCCTTTTTCCCAAGGAGCAGTGCCATAATCAGAGCGAAGTCTTTTAGAAAGGTCAATGTCTGTTACCGCCCATTTTAGCGCGTCATCAAGTGCTTGCTTTAAACAATCCGTAGTGACTTCTGGTTCAAAGATTTCTAATCCCTTGGCTTCAAAATTAAGCTGTATATCTGGAATATCTTCCGTGTGGGTAGGATCAATGAATTTACAAGCAGCGGAAAGAATACCGGTACTAATCATAAAGGCGCTATCAAATTGCGGACAATCTTTGGCAACTTCGTCGTTATAAAGAATATCTACTTCACGATCAGCCAATTGATAGCTTGCCATATGGTCATTCTCATTGATTTTCTCGGTTGACCAGCCTAAGCTTTTCAAAAGCGTTGTCGCACTTTCCATGGTGAGACGATCATCAGTGTCATCCACTTCAACAGAAGTTGTTTTAGAAGCAACAGATGCTGTTTGCGGATCCAAACTCAAAATTGGAACGTTTTTAGGAAAACCTGTTCAATAACGCTGGGCAAGATTAAGCGCGTTGTCAATATCATATTTTGTGATAGTATCTACAAAGCCTAGACGGTTTTTTCTTTGAAAACTCTCCTTATAAAACTTAAGTTTTTTGACATTGCCAGTCAAAATAAGTGCAATAAGGTGAAATTCTGCAAGGAAAAATTCACTTTTTGTTGGCAACGCCGCATAATCATAGATGATTTGGTTGGTGTTTTGGTTATCAGCCCATTTAAGAATATCCACACAGATTTGCTTTAGTTTGCCTTCTTCAACTTCAACACTAGAAACTGTATAAACTTCTTCTGCCTCTTTGAGAGCTATATATTGAGGATTCTCGGGAAAAACACCCCTATGAGCAGTGGAAAAGGCAAGTGTTGAAAGTGAAGCCTTGAATATAACGATCAGTGTTTTTCCTTTTGTATCAAGGCTGTACATTATATTAATGATACGGTCTTTGCTTATAAAATAGGCATTACGATTATAATTTTTGTCGCGATAGACTGTCCAGTTCATCATTTTTAATGTTTCAGAAACTGTATTAAGGAGAGCTAAAGATTGTACATCAATACGTGCATCCGCCGCCTCTCGCTCCTTTAAAACGCTCAGATGTCCTTCAGCAAATTGAACAGCGTGATTAACATATTTTTCCACATCATCGTCATCTAAATATTCAGAAATCGTACCTGCTTTTACGGCATTTTGATAGGATTTCAGGATATCAATTTGACCTGTTAATGCTAAACAAGCCAAATGCCATGGAATATCGGGACAAGAGCTATATTTTTGAACAAGCGCTTTGCTTTCTATCGCTGCTTCTAAATCCTGAGCACGCGCCCATTGTATCACCCGCTCAGAAATTTTGATAAGCTCCTGCTCATTTAATGTCTCTAAACGAATATCAATCCCTTTACCAACACCACTAAAAACCCCTCCCTCAATCGTATTAAAAGACTGATAAATATTTGTAGCTGATATCTGCCTACATTTTCTACTATCGTGAATATAATGGCAAGCGACAGAAATATCTTCGTTGGAGATCCCTGCTTCAAGATGAACATTATAATCATCATGAAGACGGATAAAACCAAAATCAAATTGAATGAAGCGGTCGGGCAAAATCAGCCACATTTTTCCAGGTTCCGTAACAAACCACCCTTGGGTTTTAAGAATGCGCGTTGCTGCTGTAAGACTCATCAAACGCTGTTTCGGTTTTTTGCGTGCTAAAATGTCATCCAATTCATTATTTTTATAAGCTTCAGCAAAAAAGATGACGCGCTCAACCTGTGTCATCTTTTCATAATCAGAAAACTCTGGTGTATATAATTGAGGTGTAGGTTTGTAATTCCTTAAAGCTTCGGTATCGCCGAGTAGAGCCTTTGCAACGAGAGAATGATTAGCAGCTTTTTTACGTAATTTTTTCTTAATATCTTGTGCTTGCGCCCAAGCTAACACTTTGTCTAAAGCTACCTTGACATGGCTTTCAAAAAACTCCAGTGCTGTAACTCCAAAATTCTCTTCTGAAGAAATCAGCATAGCCTCATATTGAGATTGAGATTCTTTACCGTTAGCATATTCACAGCCAAGACAATAAGCAGCAGTAGTAAGACTGACAGAAACCCACAATCTTCCGCTATCCCGTCCATAATCTATGACACCATAATGAATACGCACTATGCGATCGGGGAGGTGATAATAAGCAAACATATCACCCATTTCATCGCGATGGGGCTCCCAACCAACTTTTTTTAAAATCTCTGTTGCGTCTTTGGTTTGCATCGTCATTACCCCCCCCCAGCATGTTCCATAATTCTTTTACAGAGAAATTCATAGAAGTTACTTGCGTAATGCTCTGAATCTCCAGATGCAATTTCAACATAGAGTGGGCATTCACCATCCCAAAACTGAGAATAATCAAAATAAAATGTTTCACCAAAATCAGTTCTATTCACGGCAAGCTGATTTGGTTTTGCGAAACCATTTTTTATATCCGTCAAATGATAGAAAACAATATCACCAGCAGGACACTTATCAAAACTTGCGTTATAAATGCTAAAAATTTCATAACCTCCAATTTCTCCTCCTCCATAATTTTTTAAAAAACTTTTGTAGGACGAGGTGAATTGTAAACCGAGAGTTTTTTCTGCCTCTTTAATCCGTACATCACTAGCTGCATCCTCTGCAGTGCCAAAGTCGATAACATCCGGATACTTATTAATTAATTGTGCAACATCAGCTAAGGTATAGGTTTTCATGGATGATCCTCAAAACTTGCGTTATAAACGCTTCATATTTCCTCTATCAATTTCACCTCTTCCATAGTTTTTTCCAAAAGCTCTTGTAAAAAGGGATAGGTTGCGGAGTGGGAGTGTTCTCAATCTTTTCAATCGGTTGGTCACCATCAGGTATCTCAGCTCCCACACTTTCTTTAATTCTTTTGCAAAGGAATTCATAAAAATTGCTAGCGTAATACTCGCAATCCTCAGATGGAAGCATGACATAAAGTGGGCATTCTCCATCCCTAAACTGCGTATAATCAAAATAAAAGGTTTCACCAAAATCTGTTCTGCTAATGAAAAGCTGTTCTGGTGTCACAAAACCACGTTCTCTATTGAGTAAGTTTCGGTAAACAATATCACCAGCAGGAATACCTTCCCCACAATCTCCATAAATGCTAAATATTTCATCACCACCAATTTCTCCTCCTCCATATTTTTTTAAGAAAACTTTGTAAGAGGATGTGAATTGCAAACCCAAAGCTTTCTCCGCCTTTTCAATCTGTAAATCATCTGTTTCATTCTCTCCATCATCTTCAGTACCCAAATTGATAATCTCTTCATCATATTTATTTACTTTATCAATTAAGACTGCAACATCATCTAAGGTATAGGTTTTCATCAATTATTCTCCATTAATTATTCTATAAATCTCTGTTTTTTCTCTTTTCATCAACCGTAGAGTATTACTGCCGATGCTCCTGTCCCCATCTGTCAAAATCTAGACCTATAATACCCCATTTCATATCAATTATTTCTCCTAAATTACTGTTTTTTTGTTCTCTATACCCTTTAGCGCGTTCCTTCCAATATTCCTCTCTCCACTTATTAAACTTTTCTCTCTCTATAAGCGATTGATGTGTTTTGGAAGGAGCATGAATCACGGAATTATATTTATTATGAGATTCCTTGCTCATTTCTGCTATGGGCCCCTCATGCGTTTGCTTTAGGTGATGCAACTCAACAGGCTCACCATCAAATCCTATAGGTGCTCTTCCTGTTTCCATCCTTTCAATATTGGTGCCCCACACGTCTTTCTTGTTTACTCTCCATTTAACCCTTTGGTTAGGATCAAACAAATCGTCTCTCTTATAAGCTTTGTTCGTCTGACCAAATTTGCTATCGGTAAATTTAGTGGGTTTCTTTTTTAACCAAAGCTTTTTTTCTTTAGCAGCAAGTTTGGTCAGTTCTTTCCTCGCCGCAAATTTGTCAGGATCTCCTTGAGTTGCAAGTTCTGCAAGATTTTTCTTGGAAGCGAATTGGGCAAAATCTTTCCTAGCAATGAACTTGATCACAGCCTTGTTGCCAAGATTTATAGCTCCCTTGGCTGCTCCAGCTCCTCCAGCAAAGTTTTCTAATACTCCGGCTGATAATCTTCCACTTTCAAAACCAGCATTAAAAGCTCCGTCAACTCCCGCTTTTTCAATATTCTCTTTTACGTAATCTATATCCCCTATAAAGGAATCCTCAACACCTCCCCAGAATTGACCAGCACCTTCCCAGACATCATCAATCACATGTCCACTCACGACCCAAGACGCTCCTGTTCCAATGTCTTTAAAACTCTTTTCAACGCCCCCCCGTGGATTGCTAGCAAATATTATCATTTGTAACATCATGTTCTTCACAGCGCCATCAGCTAACTCGTATAGCTTGATTGGTATATCGGCAATGAGACCAGTCATAATTCCTGTCGAAAAAGTTCTATCTTGTTGTTCATCAATCTCGAACCATTTTTCGTTAACATCTCTTCGACACTGATCATCAGGGCACTCTTCTAACTCTTTCTTCATCTGAGCGCGTTGTGCACTACCCAAAAAGTTATTTGCAGCGGCATTACCTGCGGCATCGGCACCGGCATCAACATTGCCACCGGCAATGGCAGCGGCAACGCCCCCAGCAGCCCGTGCAACATCAATGGTGTGGTCTCTAAAGTCAGCAAACTGCGCATCAATCTTTGCGTTTATACGCGCTTC
>NZ_JBHIPA010000020.1:0-23055 GCF_042195845.1 Bartonella sp. AP4SXKL | reverse complement strand
ATCTAAAGTAGATAGTTATTCTACTGCCATGGCATTATTTGCCTCCATTTTTTTGTGGAAGCGAATAGTTCCGTTCTAAAAGACTAGCCTGCAATCTATTCATTAAAAGGCTTTTCATTTCATGAGATATAGCATTTTGAATTTCATGACCTTTATTTCCTACCTCGGTAAAAAAATACCGTGGTTATAAAATCGATCTTGTCTTTAAATCCTTTTATGCAATCTTTAAAATGTTCGGTGTTATGATGATGCTGTTATGACAGCTCTCTATTTTGCGCTCGCCAATTTTGGCGAATGTTAATTTGCTCTTTTATGTGATTAACAATCCAATCTTTAAAACAAGATGTGATCTTTAAACGTATGTTATCGATATTTTCAAACGACTAAATTTAAAACAATGTGATTTGTGCTGTGATAAAAACGTATCATAAAATTTATGAACTGTTATGAATGATATCGGCTTTTCATTTCATTTGAATACACACATGCGTTATAATACTTACATCATGATTTGCTTTTTATGGTCTATTTATGCATGGCAATCTTATATAAAAAATGGTCAAATGAATCACGTATAAAAAGATGGATTCTTGAGTGGATTCATATAAAATAATTGCAAACAACATATTGACTTTATTGCGTTTTTTTGTATAATGTGACTCTGTAAACCAGAGGAGAAATAGGTGGTTGTGTCTGTTGCATTGTTTGCCATAAATTATAATTTGTTTGCATATCCAGCCAAAATTTCGCTTTACTAAAACCAGCTAGTTCTAATTTCACTGCAAGTTCGGTACTCATAGAGGCATGTCCGTTAATCACTCTTGATAGAGAAGCTCTTGTCATATGGAGATGATTAGCTAACTTTTGTATTGTTATCCCCATTTCGTCTAAGAAAGCTACTTTTAGAACTTCGCCCGGATGTGCGGGGTTATGCATCATTATTTTCGTTCCTTTCATCAATGGTAATCTTGATAATCAACAAGCTCCACATCTGTTCCTATAAAGCGAAAAGTAACACGCCAATTTCCATTCACCCATATAAAATAGTATCCTGTAAGTTCACCTTTAAGAGGATGCATTTTAAAGGCAGGTGCTTTCAACATTTCGGGCGTGGTAGCACTTGTTAAAGCCGTTAAGATAACGCGTAATTTCTTTACGTGATCTGGTCGAATAGCTTTTGTGGAACCTGTTGTATAAAATAATTTTAAGCCCTTATGTCTGAAACTCACAATTGCCATTAGCACCCCTTATCGTATACTATTACTATACGATTTATAAAAATAAGAGTCAAGTAAGATACTGGAAAATCTGATTACATATTTGGATAAAATGATTGAGAATAAGCTATAAAAAAGTTCGGGATAGACATAAAAATAAGTTAATAAAATCAATGGAATTAAAATTCCCTTACCTTTATATAAGTTATTGATTGCATATAAATGTAGCATTCCCACCCCCTCCGCCACAGCACTTTTATGGTGCTTGTAGCTTGCCTGTAGCTTGCCAGCGGGTGTAGCTTGCCAGCAGGTTTTGTATATTTTGACTGTAGCTTGCCAGCGGGTTTTGTATATTTTTCCACTAGGTTTTGTACCAATTTATTTTTTTTAAAGAGTTTTTAAGGGGTTCTCAAAGGGTCTTCAAATGCCTTTCAAAGGATATTTAAAGCTCTCTTTAACGCATTTTTCTGCTCCTATTTTTCCAAATCACTAAAGCATGTAAAGTCGGGTTGAAAGGCAAGGGGAACGATTCCTGTCGGACCATGGCGTTGTTTTGCTATAATAACCTCGGCTTTACCCTTGGCTTGCTCCATTGCATCTTGCCATTTGCTATACTCAGCGGTGCCTTCTTTGGGTTCTTCATTTTTGAGATAATATTCTTCACGATAAACGAACAGAACAATGTCGGCATCTTGCTCGATTGAACCAGATTCACGTAAATCGGAGAGTTGCGGACGTTTATCGGTTCGGTTTTCAACTTGGCGCGAAAGTTGAGACAGAGCAATGATGGGAATATTGAGTTCTTTTGCAAGTGCTTTTAATCCGGTGGTAATGGCTGTAATTTCTTGAACGCGGTTTTCTAATGAACGCTTTGAACCGCTTGTCATGAGTTGGATATAATCGATAATCAAGACATCTAAACCATGTTGTCGTTTAAGACGCCTTGCACGGGCGGCCAATTGTGCTAGGGATACACCCCCCGTTTGATCAATATAAAGAGGGATTGTTTGTAAGGAACGCATTGCGTAAATGATGTTGGTAAATTGCTCTTCTGAGATATTACCACGACGCATATCAGAAGAAGAAACCTTTATTTGTTCTGAGATAATACGAGTTGCAAGCTGTTCTGTTGACATCTCAAGTGAGAAGAAACCTACAATGCCCCCTTCATTTTCTTGGCTGTTATCACGCTTACAAGCATTGGCAATATTAAAAGCAATATTGGTCGCCAGAGAGGTTTTCCCCATTCCAGGGCGTCCAGCTATGATAATCAAATCGGATGGCTGTAGCCCTCCCATTTTCTCATCAAGGGTTTTGATATGGGTAGCTATCCCAGAGAGTTTTGAAGAACGCTTTTTTGCAGCGCTTGCCATGTTAAGTGCTTTTGCAATGGCTGTATTAAAGTTTTCAAACCCGCCCCCATATTTGCCTTTTTCGGCTAACTCAAATAATTGATTTTCAATCGTTTCAATTTGTTGGGAAGGTGTGAACTCCAGAGGCGCATCAAAAGCTGTATTGGCAACTTCATTGCCAAGATTAATCAAAGACCGGCGGATAAAAAGATCGTAAATAACGCGTCCATAATCTTCAGTGTTAATAATAGTGACTGCCTCTGTGGCTAAGCGAACAACATACTGGTATACAGTAATATCTCCAACTTTTTCTTCCATTTGGATATAGGGCTTGATTGTAATGGGGTTTGCAAGATGACCATTTTGAATAATTTGTAAGACAATCTCAAAGATCTTTTGGTGTAGCGTTTCAAAAAAATGTTCTGCTTTGAGAAAGTCTGAAACGCGATCGAGTGCATTATTATTAATCAGGATTGCTCCAAGTAATGCCTGCTCTGCTTCAATATTATGGGGAAGTTGACGAAAAGAAGAAGCAAAATCATCTCTTGGATTTTCTGTTTTTAGCATGTTCAGTGTTCTCATTGCTTTCTTTTCCCTTGTTTGGTGCCTCGAGTGTGATTTCTGTGGTGTATCCGCTTTGTTTTTCATAGCGGTGGGTGACGGTTGCAGCTTTCCATGGTCCATTGATTTGCCCACGAAACCCTTGAAGGATGAGAGGTTGATCCGCCATGATTTCAGGGCGTCCCTCAAGGGTCAAAGAACCACTGCCTACAGCACGACACAACCTGTCCGACTCGGAAGCAGCAGCAGCTCGTGCTTCCTCCTCACAAGTGTAACAAGTCCGTAAACGCCGCACAGGACCGCTAAACCCTGTCTGATGTTTGACTTGGCATTGCTGCCCTTTTGAGCGATCAAAATAAGAAGCTTCAATGGTGCCGTATTGCGTGCGTGGTTCTAATGTGAATTCCCAGTTGGAACAGTCATTTTTATAAAGTTCGAGTGCTGGTAAATTATCCCCGCTTAAAAATAAAAACTTATGGTCTTTGATCAAAAAACGTGCCCGCATGCGATCGGCAAGGCGGGTTAAAAAATCAACAGCCGATTGATCTGTGCGGATCACATAAGGCAAATTTTGTTGAGTGAACTGGGGACTAACCTTTGCTTGATAGCCATGGCGTTTGGCAAGTGTCTCAACAATCTCACCAACAGTTTTGTGATCAAAATGCTCACTCACCTGTTCTTTGAGCTCTTTACGCATCGAGGCACTTTTGCCACAAAGGCGCAAGATCTCTCCATCACTGCCACCACAACTGACCACTGACTCCACAACAAAACACCCCATAAATGCACTGATGCTGTTCTCATAACCAAAGATCACCTGTAGCGCACTGTTACTGGAGGGAACCTCTAAATCATTACCACTATCATCAAACTCTGCTTCAAATGTATCGGCTTCATTACCGGCATGATCCGTGATAGTTGCGGTTAAAAGACGCTGGTAAAAAACCTCATGAACAGGTTTGTCTCCCACCTTGACCACAATAAAAGGGTGTGTACGCATTAATCCCATAACCGCTTCACCATGCTGTTCTTTTCTTGGCTAACAAATTCAGGCAGCATGACCTTTAAGCCCCGTGGTAAAAACACACCATATTTGGCAATCTCTGGATTAGCTTCCAGTGTGGCTTCTAAATAGCCTTTGAGTAAACCAGCTTGCCTCCGGTCTCTGAACACTGCCATGACATGGTGAAAGCAAAGGAGATCGAGGCTCATATCCTCTAGCTCTACAATAACGCGCTTTTTGGGTATCTTCATAAAGTTTGTCCCACTTGGATTTGTCTCTCTT
Source organism: Bartonella sp. AP4SXKL (assembly GCF_042195845.1). Lineage (NCBI taxonomy): Bacteria > Pseudomonadati > Pseudomonadota > Alphaproteobacteria > Hyphomicrobiales > Bartonellaceae > Bartonella > Bartonella sp. AP4SXKL. The sequence goes on along the minus strand of NZ_JBHIPA010000020.1, from coordinate 18,640 downwards.
GGTATTGTCCTTGTGGTTTTCCGCCATTAAAAAAGGGCAAGAGCGTAATGGAATAGCGGATGCGCTGGGATTGACCAGAGCGACTGATATAGTCGTGGTCTTTATTGATCGTGGTGATCACCACGGGTCCATGAAGAAGAACACTATAGGTGGTATCATTAATCCAACGAAGCATCTGGACCGGCTTTGCTCTTCGAATAGTTGTAGTGATAGCATCAATGGCTACACGATCACCAAATTCTTCTGGAAACCAAACGCCATGAATGGTTTTTGCATCATTGCCATAGCCGGTAAATTGCAAACTGGGGGACCTGCCAAAACGCTCCATACAAACCCATGAGGCAGAAAACTCTTCTTCAAAGGATTGGAAATTCAGCCAGTCCACATAAAATTGATGCGGTCCTAACATCATCAAAGGATCTCTCATAGGCTCCCTCCCCTCATTCTGTCCCGCCATGCAATGCATTGGCGCGTACCCGTTGAATGGCATGGGCAACCGCACGACCGGTGGCAACAGGATCACGCGCACCATTGACATGCACTGTGACATTTTGATTGTGTGTGATAGTGGAATGCTCTTTGCCTTTTGCTTCTGTGAAAGGGGAATTTGCACGCCCCGCCCCCGCAAATTGCACGATGGGTTGGATGGCTGTTTTACCCCCCAAAAAACTTGGCAAAAACTCTCTTACATCAATGGAACCAATCCACCCCTTAATGCGGCTAGGCAAAGATTTACAATAATCCATCAATTGTGAGATAGACGACATAAAGCCATCGACAATCGAATTAGCCAGATCTTCGCCCGCTTGTTCCATACCAGCCTTGGCAGCATCCGAGAGCTTTTCCTGTGTAAAAAAACTCTTCAACCATTGCCAAAAGTTGGAAAAGCTTTGTTTAACGCCCTCCCACAAATTGCCAAACCACTCGGCAACAGAGGAAAGCTCTTGTTTAAACTTTTGCCAAACTTGAGAGAGATCAAAAGCATTGGCGATTATATTTTTCCAACGCGTAATGGTGGTGGTATCAGCACCAAAATAAACCAAGACGTGTGCGCCAGTCATGGTAAAGCGCAACACACGTAGAGCAATGTTAAAAGCCATCAGGGCGGCAATGGTTTTGATAATGGCGCTTGTTAAAACGGGATGGTCCTTGCCCCATGCCATTTTACAAAACGCGCATTTAATGGTAAAAAATAACCATAAAAACAATAAATTATCACGTATTTCTAACTAATCTCACCTCTTCCCACTTAGTACAAAACCTAATGTCAAACTACATCCAACGGAGTTTTGTATAGTATGTAGCCTTTCGGAAATTGTGGCTTATCAGCGGATTCTGTATATTTTTATATTTCATTCGTTCAAAGAAGACACTGAGCACTCAAAGAACCCTCAACGCTCTATTAAAGCCTTCTCTCATTTTTGCTGTCAAAAACTCATTCGATACATAATGTAGGTAAGAACAATCAATTATCACATATCCACTCTAATTTCACCTTTTTCCACTAAATATAAAATATTAAAAACACTACTATTCTTATTTATATTATATTTTTTACTTTATTTTATATAACTGTATTTCTTTAATTATACATCAATAAATATTAAAATAAATGAATATTGATATAAAATAATATGTACCATTAATAAAAAACTTATTTTTAAAATATAATTATATAAAAATACATTATGAAATAAATTTAATATTACATAATTAAACATAAATACAACTTTAAATTTGACAAAAAAAGCAAAACAAAATATCAAAGTGCTGTGTTATTAAAATAAAAGCAATATCTATTTCCACTTCTGCTTATGAAGTTAGCGGGAAAATGAATGTTGGGGGCTTTAAAAGGAAGTAGACTGATGCCTAAAAAATTTCTTCTATCCTGCACAGCAATTGTGGCAGTTGTACTTTCTGGTATCAATCTTAATGCACAAGCTAAAAATCTTGAAATTTCAGAAAATAAAAAAGAAGTTTCCAACGAAACCTACGAAATTATTCACGCAAAAAAAGGTGGTCAAATTATCGGCAAGCATTTGACGATAATCGGAAACAAAAAAACAAACACCAACATAGGCACAAATGCGCACGCTATAACAGCTGAAGGTTCTAACACTGCGATTGAATTACTGGATGGTACAACCATTAAAGGAACTGGTTCTAGCATTTTCTTCGGTCTTGAAGCAAAGGATGGTGCTACACTGAAAATGACTGGGGGAACTATCACAGTTTCCAACACTGGCACTAAATTCTTGAACAGTAAGAATGCTGAAAACAAGCTAAAAGATATAATAATATCAAGTGGCAAAGGCAAAGCTCCACTAACTTTTGCAATATTTGCAGACAAAGACAGTGAAGTCACTTTAGAAAATGTAAAAGTGACTAAGGCAACGAATAGCGTTACAGCAAATAATAAATCTGAAATCACGATATTGGGAGGATCATTTGATGCCACAAAGGCAGCAATATCTGCTTACAATGGCAGTCGCGTAACTCTAACTAACAATGTTCAAACTACATCATCTCATGGCACTGGACTCCATGCAACAGATTCAGAAACCACAATCGAAATGACGGGAGGAAGCGTAATCACAGAAAAAATGGCGTTGGTTGCAGAAAACGGTGGACATATCAAGGTCACAGATGTTGCGTTAACTGCGACGAATGATAAAATCGGAACGGTTGTCGCCGGCGGTCCGAACAGCGTGATTGAATTGCATGGGAATACAACAATTAAGAATGCTGTAATCGGTCTTCATGCACAAAACAGTGGAATGATTAAAATGATCGGAGGGACCATTACAGCTTCTGCAACCGGCGCTGGTTTCTATAATAGTAAGAGCAATGGAAACAAGCTAGAAAATGTGAAAATATCGGGCAGTAACCATAAAGAGCCTGAAATCACAGGAATAGGTGCCGACAAGGAAAGCAACGTCACTTTAGAAAATGTAACAGTTACGCAGGCAAAAAGTGGCATAGTTGCAAATAATCATTCTAAAGTAACGGTTTCTGGAGGATTATTTGAGGGAAAAAACGTAGGGGTATACGCTGGAAACGGCAGCAACATTACTTTAACCAGCAATAAAAAAGGTAACGTTCAAGTTACATCAACATCATCGAATAGCAAAGGACTCTACACAAATGGTTTACATTCTACCATCACAATGACGGGAGGAACAGTAACCGGAGAATTAGCGTTGGTCGCAGAAAACGGTGGACATATTAAGGTCACGGATATTGCTCTAACAACAAATGAACATGGGGGCAAGGTCACTGATGTTCCTATAATAGGCGCAGGAGTCAATAGCGCTAATAGTATGATTGAATTATATGGCAATACAACGATTAAGAATGCTGGTGTTGGGCTTGTGGCAAGTAACGGTGGCGTAATTAAAATGATTGGGGGGACTATTACAACTTCTAAAACTGGTGTTGGCTTCGTGAACAGTAAGAGCGCCGAAAGTAAACTAGAAAATGTAATAATATCAACCGGTAAAGATAAAAATTCAGGCAAAGGAATTCTTCTAGAGAAAGAAAGTGGTCTCACTTTAAAAAATGTAAAAGTGACTCAAACAGACAACAGCGTAATTGCAAATAATCGTTCTAACATAACAATCTCTGGAGGATCATTTGATTCAAGCTATGCAACAATATGTGCTCAAAACGGTAGCAGTATCACCTTAACGGACAATGCTCAAATTACGTCACATGATGAAGCAGGCCTCTATGCACGAGACTCAAAATCCACAATTACAATGACAACAGGAAACGTGACAGGAAAATATACAGCCTTAGAAGCAGACATAGGTGGCCATATTACGGTTACAAATGTTGCTTTAAAAGCAACTAATAATGGCAGTGGTGTAGCTGCTGGTGCAGCTGCCTCTGGCTCTAACAGTGTGATTGAATTGCTTGGCAATACAACGATCAGTGACGTTAAAATCGGAATTGATGCGCAAAACGATAGCACAATCAAAATGATCGGAGGAACCATTACTGCTTCCGAAGCAGGCGTTCACTTGTTAAAAAACAAGAGCAATAACAAACTGAAAGATGTAACGATATTAAATCGTAAGGATAATGCACTACTAATCAATGCAATAATTGCAAGAAGAAGTGCCATTACTTTAGAAAATGTAACCGTTCCGCAAGCAATCAATAGCATAATTTCAGATAATGGTTCTCAAATAACAGTTTCTGGAGGATCATTTAACGCAAAAGGTGCAGCAGTATCTGCCATAAACGGCAGTACTATTACTTTAACTGACAATGCTCAAATTACATCATCTGATGACAGTGGGCTCTATGCAAAAGATTCAAAATCCACCATCACCATAACGGGAGGAACAGTACAAGGTAAAACTACTGCATTATTTGCCGGAAACGGCGGACATATTAAAGCCACGAATGTTACTCTAATAACAGCAGATAATAACGGATTCGGTGCGGAAAGCCAAGATGTTGGCAGTTTAGTTGAATTATATGGCCATACAACGATTAAAAATGCTGAGATCGGACTTTATTCAGAAAATGGCAGCACAATCAAAATGAGTGGAGGGACAATAATTGCCGAAAATAGTGCATTTGTTGTAAATAATAATGGACATATTGATGTAACAAATGTTTCTGCCACAGCAGAAGATAGAGGTATCGCATTTGAAAAGTCTAAGAACAATAGAATATCAGAAATCAATTTAACCAATACAAAACTTCATATTAAAAACGGTACTGGAATTAATGCAAATGAATCAATTGGTAAAGCTAATCTCAAAAATTCAGAAATCCGTGCCAATGTTTTATTAGTAACCGAAGCTTCAACGAAAAAAAATGATTTCACTTTTACACTAAACGCCGATCGCTCCATCTTAGACGGCAAAGTGAGCACTGAAAAAAAATTCAAAACAGTCTTTGATTTGCAAAACAATACGAAATGGACATTGAAAACAAGCACAAATAAAAAAAGCCAGAACAAAAAACTGCTTGATATTGCTCAAAGAACACGTTCTGATATTTCTGTCCTTAACATCAATAACAGCTCTATTGTTTTTGAAGAGCCAACTGAAAATCATTATCACACGTTGCACATAGGATCTGGCAGACCAAATACTAAAAAAGTCTACAATGCTACAGGAAAAGCAGAAATTCATTTCAACGTCGAATGGAGTGATAGTGCTGCCATAAACAAACAAAAAGCTGACCATCTTCTGATTCACGGTGATGTTTCAGGTACTACACTGGTTTATATCACTGGACATTTAGAAAAGAACAATATTAAAGCAGACGCTTTTGCTCTTACCAGTGCACGTGGTCTTTCACTCATTCAAGTTTTTGGGAAAGTAAATCAAAACTCTTTCAAACTTGCACAGGACTATATCACAATAAGTGGTTCACCTTATAAATATATACTGAAAGCTTATGGACCAAAATCAAACCACAGTAAAACAAATGCTGAACAAAACCTTTTAGGAGAAAATAAAAATTTCTGGGATTTTCGCTTACAACCAGTACTGCTTGATAGCGACTCAAAAGTAAAAACCATCGTGCCATAAATACAAACTATTTGATCAAGCCTCAATGCTCTCTTGTACGCTGGATTGACCAATATGGCTAAGCAAAATGCAACTGTTAACCAATATGCGACATTTGTCTTAAGGAAAGAATAAGACAAACGGAATGGCTTTTTTTATATACCTATGGAAAAACAGGAAGCTTATTTTTTGATAAGTAGTACTTCTAGTAGATATGGTTATAGCAGTGCTCATCTTCGTTATGCTTCTCTACAAGGAGGTGTTAACTTTGTCGCGCTAGAAGGGAAAAATATCTACAACACATTTTGGTCTTATAGAAACCTATGGACAACTCTCTTTGCACTCCAAAGAATATGCAAGACAGCAAGTAAGAGCATATTGAATAAATGGTCATTTCACTCACCGCCTATGGCAGTAAACAGCGTGACAGTGGTTTCTATCTTGATACGCTGTTTATCCTATGGATTCCTAAAGAGAAAGATCACCAATGCCCTCATTAGTACAACCACAAAATTGAAAAATGCAAAAATGTTGACGATCTCCACAACTGTTAGCAAACAATTTGCAACAGGTATCCAAGGCGTAACATTCGAACCGCAGGCACAGCTTGCCTATCAACATTTGATGTTTGATACCATTAAAGATGCTGATAATCTGACCATTGAGATGCAAAATCCTTCTCAATGGATAATCCCGTGTTGGTGGACGTTTGACAAAAACCATTGCCACTGAAAACAGCCGTCCTATGTCTTTCTATGGAAAAGTAAACTTAATCAAAACCTTTGGTGATGATCAGACATTCCATATTGATAAGTATTATAAATGTGACCCCTCGGGAAGTTCCGTTGAAGGTGGCCCACAATTGTCCGCTAACCTCTCCCTTCATGGTGATGTCAGCTATCAACAAAAGCTTCAAAAACTGGTATAAGTGGTGCAAGCTTTTCAGGAGGAATACTCTATCAGTTTTAAAATCAAGACTGTAAAAATAGCCTATTCAATTTAACAAAAAGGCAGCATATTGCTGCCTTTTTGGTTTATTATAAGCTGTTTTTAAGCGCTTTTTTAAATAGAGAACAGCGAAATATTTGAAGACAGTCATTGACCATTGGATGTTTTTTACAAAAAATTCTTTTTATAAAGAATAAAACTGTAAAAAAGAGAACAACCAAAAACAAAATGATATTGTAAAATAATGAGAAGCTTTTCTAGAAAATACAACATTACTATCGTTTGTTATTTCTCACGAATTTAATGCTTAAAATTCCAAAATAAAACTTTTGAACATAAAATGATAAGTAAAAAATAATGCAATAATATCAAACAAAGGGATGTATGTTATAAGTCACTCATATATTTCAAAATGGAAGTTCTAATAGGATTTAAAATATTACAGCTCAAACACTGCCCAGAAAATTCATACTGAAAAAATCCTATTATCCCCTTCCCTCTTAACAATGCCGCCAAACATCTCCAGAAACTTCAAAACAAATAAAATTGCATTTTCTCTTCTGTAAAATTGATCATGCTCTTTGCTCTCTATGGACAATAGGCTCTATACTTGCTTCAAAAAACTCCTTTGTATAATCGTGTTGCGCATGTAGATTACGCAATTCATCATTGCTAAGCTCTTCAAGAATAATCCCTTTATGCATAATTCCAACACGTTCACAAATATGTGCAACAACAGCAAGATCATGGGATACCATTAAATAAGTAAGCTTTTTTCTCACGCGCAGTGATTTCAACAAGTTTAAAATTTCAGCCTGTACCGACACATCCAATGCAGATGTTGGCTCATCAAGCAACAACACCTCTGGCTCAATAATTAAAGCACGTGCAAGAGCAATACGCTGACGCTGCCCTCCAGACAACTCATGAGGATAACGATAAAGAAATGAAGAATCTAAACCAACGGAATCTAAAGCATCCTCCACCCGCTCTCTTTGATTATCCATTCCATGGATTTTGAGCGATTCAGAAAGAACCGTATGGACCATTTTTCTTGGATGCAGCGAAGCATAAGGATCTTGAAAAACCATTTGAATACAGCGTAAAAAATCCTTACTTCTTTTCTTTTCAACTTCTTGTCCAGCAAAAAGGAATTTTCCACTATAATCTGGAATAAGCCCCACCAATGTATTCAAAATAGTTGACTTTCCACATCCGGATTCACCAATCAAACCATAAGCTTCACCACGCTTAATATGAAAATTAACATTTTTAACAACTGTTACTGCCTTATGCCTGTGCCCAAAAGTTACAGATAAATTAGAAACATCAATAATATTCTCACAATTTGTCATGAGGAACCTCCTCAACGCCATTAACAATCGTAGGATTATACAACCAATCAAGATCACGCTCAGGAACAGCCAAAATATCAACTGGATTATCAAGCCGTGGCAAACTCGCGAGCAACGCCTTTGTATAAGGATGACAAGCGTGAGACAAATCAGAAGCAGGCAACTCTTCTAAGACACGGCCCGCATACATCACCAAAATACGATCACAAAAATCAGCAATCATATTTAAATCATGACTAATGAAAATAAGTCCCGTTCCAGATTTTGTCACAAGTTCATCTAATACAGATAAAACTTGTCGTCTGACCGTAATATCAAGTGCAGATGTTGGCTCATCAGCAATAATTAAATCAGGTTTTGGAATGAGCATCATTGCAATCATCACGCGCTGCCCCATCCCCCCAGATATTTCATGAGGAAAGAGACGCATCACATGTTCAGGATCACGAATATGAACAGATTCTAACATAGATATGGTGCGCTCCCTCGCTTCAGCTTTTGAAACACGGTAATGAATACGGTAAGCCTCCATAATCTGTTCCCCGATCCGTATTAATGGATTAAGTGAATATTTGGGATCCTGTAAAATCATTGAAATACGTTTCCCACGGATTTTTCGCATCTGAGGTTCACTTGCGGCCAATAAATCAACATCCTCAAAGCGCATTTTTTTAGCTTTAACAATGGCTGCTTTTGGACTCAACCTTAGTATTGCGCGCCCAGTCATCGATTTTCCAGATCCGGATTCACCAACAATTCCAATTTTTTCTTTTCCAACAGAAAAACTAACGCCACGCACAACTTCTGAAATGCCGCGCGTTGTAGGAAAAGAAATACGTAAATCTTCTACTTCTAATAATTTATTACCCATTGCGTGGATCCAATACATCACGAAGACCATCACCTAAAAGGTTGAAAGCAAGACTTGCAAATAATATTGCACAGCCTGGTATTGCCGCCAACCACCAATTTGTCATCATAAATTCCCGCCCTGAAGAAAGCATCGCACCCCATTCAGGACTTGGAAGTTGAGCTCCCAACCCTAAAAAACCAAGACCAGCAGCCGTTAAAATAATTCCAGACATATCCAAAGTTAATCGTACAATCACTGAAGGAATACACATGGGCGCAACATGAAACAAAATAATTCGCCAAGCAGAGGCCCCTTGCAGGCGAACTACAGAAACATAATCAGAAGAACGTATTGTCAAAGTCTCAGCACGTGCTAAACGTGCAATTGGTGGCCATGCTGCAATTGAAATTGCAATAGAAGCATTTTCAATCCCTGGTCCCAATGCGGCTGAAAATGCAAGAGCTAAAATCAAACCTGGAAAAGCAAGAAAAATATCGACAATGCGCATGAGCACAGTATCAACCCATCCGCCCATATAACCAGATACAGTTCCAACAATAAGCCCTATTGGACCTACAATAACTGTTGTAAGAAAAACAACATAAAGAGTAATACGGGAACCAAAAACAAGGCGACTAAAAATATCACGTCCCAATTCATCTGTTCCAAAATAATGCGCCATAGAGGGTGGCTGCAACCGATGCCCCAGATCATTGCTAAGAAAATCATGCGTAGCAATCCAAGGAGCAAAAAATGCACATATGATAATAATACAAATAATAAGCAGACCGAATACAGCCGAAAAGTTATGAAAAAACTTAGCCAGTGCGTGATAAATTCTTTGTATGTTCGCTTGAATTATGGAGTTTGGAACAGGATCGTTTAACCAACTACCCAAAGAAGATGATGATTGCGATTTATGATGATTACTTACTGTCATATTCAACGTGTCCTTGGATCAAAAATGCGATAAAGCAAATCAGAAAATAAATTAATGGCGACAAAGATAAATCCTACAAGTAAAGTACATCCTACAACTGCATTCATATCTCCGGCTAAAAGAGCATTTGTCAAGTAATGTCCAAAACCAGGCCAAGCAAAAACTGTCTCCGTTAAAACAGCCCCTTCTAATAAAAAAGCATAAGAAAGTGCAACAACGGTAATAATTTGAACAGCAGCATTTCGAAAGGCATGCCCCCAAACGGTTCGCGCCCACGATAATCCCTTTACACGTGCAGTAATGATATATTCCTGATTAAGCTGCTCAATCATAAACCCACGAGTCATACGGCTAATATAAGCCATAGCACCGAAAGCCAAGATCAAAGCAGGCATAATAACGTGACTAAAAACATTACCAAAAGCCTCCCATTGTCCTTGGCTTGCAGTATCCCAAAGGAAAAATCCTGTTTTTGGTTCAAAAGAATATTCATAAAGAAAATCAAGTCGTCCTGGGCCACCAACCCAGCCAAGCTTGGCGTAAAATATTAACAACGCCATTAATCCGAGCCAAAATGTTGGAGTAGAATAACTTACAAGTGTAAAAACACGGACAACATAATCAATAAATGAATCGCGATACATTGCTGCAAAAACACCAAATGGAATTCCAAGACTTGTGCCAATAACAATAGCAACGGTTGCAAGCTCTAATGTTGCAGGAAACACACGCATAATATCGGCTAGAACAGGTCGCCCAGAAGTTAAAGCATCTCCAAAGTCAAACAAAAATACATTATGAAGATACTTCCAATATTGGACAATCAACGGCTTATCAAGACCCAGCTTATAATACATTGCATCATAAGCTTCCTGACTGATATTATCACCAAGAATAGACAGAACCGGATCTAGAGGAAGAAGATGACCAAGAAAAAAAGTGATCGTCACCAACCCAAGCAATGTGATAAAAACTGAAATAAGAAGTTTCAATCCTTTGCATAAAAAATCCCATAAAAATAATTTTTTCTGCTTTTCTGATACAGCTCTTTCAGTCTCTGAAAGTGGCAAAACCATTATAAAAATCCCCTCTGTAGCGACAAAACATAAAGCAAATACTTTTTTATATAACAAAACAATCTCTTATTAAGCATGTTCTACAATCCTTTTCTATAACATGCTTCTTTTTATTTTTCTGCTTCATTGTAATAAAGTCTATAACTGTTCCAAATCCATTTTTTGACATCAGGCCCCATACCAACGGTATAATATGTCTGAAATAAATAAACCATAGGACCATGCTCTAGCACATAATGCTGTAAAGTACGATATTGCATGATACGCTTATTGGGGTCTTTCTCAAACAAAGCATCCATCACCATGTTATTAATATTTTCATCATAATACCCAGCGCGCCAAGCTAAATACATATTGTGCTTTTTTGTAAATGTTGGATCAGGGTTAAACACGTGATTTAATGAAGCAGGATGTCCATCAGGATCGGCACTCCCCCACCCCATAATAGCAGTATCATAATTTCCACCACGTACACGGCTCAACAATTGATTTTGTGCCATTTTTTCAATTGTAAGCTCAACACCAATTTTGCGTGCATTGGCTTGAATAGACTGTGCAACAGACGACATATAACTAAGGCTTCCAACTAAAAGATTAGCTTTAAACCCATTAGGATAACCAGCTTCAGTAATCAGTTGTTTTGCTTTTTTCAAATCCAACTGAAAAGGCAAACCTTCTTTTTCATCTAAAGCACCTGGAACACCTAAAGACATATAAGTTGCCCGAGGAATAGCAATCCCTTTCAAAACAGTTTTTCCAAGACCTTCATAATCAACCAAATAACGAAGTGCCAATCTGACCTTTTCATTCGCAAAAATTGCATTCTTATTATTTAACGATAAGTAAATAATCTGCGGACGCAAAACACGACTAATTTTGACTGGGCCTCCTTTTTTTTCAAGATCTAAAATATCCTCTGAAGAAAGATCACGCACTATATCCACATCACCTTTTTCCAAAAGAAGTCTTTGACTTGATGAATCCGCTACATGCTGCACAACAATCTGCTTAATTTTAGGCACATCGCCCCAATAATGTTGTGTCGCCTCTAACACAACTTTATCTCCTGGAGACCAGCTCACCAATTTATAAGGTCCAACACAAGCTGTATGTGTTGCTAAATATTTATTCCCCATATCACCGTTAATACTCTGTGCTTCAATTGTTTTCCGATCAAGCAAAGCAGAAGCATAAGATTGTCCAATAACAGTCAATATGAGCTGAATAGGATAGGGTTTATCTAATTTTAATTGTAAAGTCTTATCATCAAGAGCCTGAATATTTGTTTCAATATTGTTTTTGGTAAACCCATAATCCATTAAAGATTGAGCATAGCTTAATCCTAATTTAATAATCCGTCGCATCGACCATACCAAATCTTGCGCTGTAGCCATCCTTCCATCATTAAACTTTAAATCATCACGAAGATGAAAGACTATTCTTTTGCCATTGTCTAAAACGTCCCAAGATTTTGCCATAGCAGGGCGAATTTTTGTAGGATCATGCTCATCATATTGCACTAACGCGCTGCAAATATTCGTTAATAACTCACTCGTCACAACCTCAACAGTTTGCGCTGGATCAAAACTACTAATTGAATCAATATTCCATGCCATTACCAATATATCTTTAGATGAGGCACTGAATGCCGTTGTTACAGCCCCATTAAAAAAAATGATTGAGCTTAATAAAATAGAAATTTTTTTCAATATTCTTTGTTTTCCCATTTTATCTCTTCCTTTTGTATTCTTCTACCTTTTCACACAAAGTGATTGTGATTTTGCTTAAATAGCATAGCATTAGACATCAATTTCATTTAATCAAACTAAGCATCTACAAAATAATTTTCTTATACATCAGTCTATATTCGGGATGCAGAGAATCTATAACCATAAACAAAGATCCTCCCCAATATAACTTTCTATATTCATCGCTCCCTATAAACGATCTTAATTATATACTGCTACTACACAAACATCCCTCACAGTTTCATCCTAAAAAAACTGAAGAGCTTTATATGGGAGAATATTTTCATCATGCAATTATGATTAAGCTCTTTTTAGCTTTGATAACACTAAAAAGACACACTTATTTTTCAATTTTACTATAAAAAATACGCGGTGCACTATTCCAAACCCATTTTTTGACATCAGGCGTCATCGCGACAACGCTATATTGTTGAAAGATAAACGCATAAGGTCCTTTTTGCATTAATTCACGTTGTAAATCAGCATAGAGTTGCGCTCGTTTTTGCGGATTTTTTTGAAACAACGCTTCTTCAACTTTTTGATTCATCTTAGCATCAAAATACCCATGCTTCCAACTAGGATAGGCTGTATTTCTAGCCTCAAAACGATTATCTGGATTGAAAATAAGACGTGAAGCCATGGTATGAGGATCCGCAGAATCATTATTCCATCCGATAAAAGCCGTATCAAAAGCTCGAGCATCCACTTTTGAAAATAACTGTGTACCTGCTACACGTTCAATTTTAAGACGTACGCCCGCCTGTGCAGCACTATCCTGGAGTGACTGAGCAAGTAACAAAGTATAAGGAGTGTTTGACACGAGAAAATTTGCCTCAAATCCATTCGGATAACCAGCTTCTGCTAAAAGCTGCTTGGCTTTTGCAATATCAAGTTTAAAGGGTTGCCCCTCTTTTTCATCCAAAGCCCCAAAGTTGCCAAGAGGAATAAAACTGGCCCGTGGGATACCAATCCCTTTGAGAAGCTTCTTGCCAAGACCTTCATAATCTATGAGATAACGCATCGCCAAACGTACTTTTTCCTTAGCAAAAATAGGATTTGTCATGTTAAATCCCCAGTACATCATAGATGGTTCTAACACTTCTTCGATTTTAACATCTGTTGTTTTTTGCAGATCTGCAAGATCTTCAGGGGTCAAATCACGAGCAACATCAATATCGTGCTTTTGCAACAACAAACGTTGTGTTCCGGGCTCTGCAACATGGCGAATTAAAATCTGCTTCAGTTTAGGCGCTTGTCCCCAATAGTGAGAGCTTGCACGCAACAAAAGAGCTTCTCCAGGGCGCCAACTTTTTAACTGATAAGGACCAACACAAGCAGCATGACCTTTCAAATACTGATTTCCAAAATCGCCATCTTTTTCGTGTTTCATAATCGTCTTACGATCAAGCAAAGCTGTTGCACGACTCGCAACAATATTATTAAGAATGAGCTCTGCTGGATAAGGCTTATCAAATTTCATCACAACCGTTTTCTCATCGGGAGCTTGCAAAGCATCATCAACATTTTGTTCTGTAATTCCATATTCATTAAAAATTGCCGCATTACCCATCTTCAATTTGACAATCCGCTTCATACCCCAAACAAGATCATTGGCATTGGCTGATCTGCCATCATTAAACTTCAAACCATCACGTAAATGAAAAGTAATCACCGTACTGTGATCATCACCTGAAACATCCCAATGTGTTGCTAAAACGGGAACCATTTTAGCAGGATCATCCGTCGCAGTACTCACCAAGTTATCACAAATATTGTAAATAATTTCACTTCCATAAACATCATTAAGTTGTGCGGGATCAAACGTACTGATTGCATCAAGATTCCAAGCCATCACAAGGGTATCAGCGGGTGTTTTTGCTGAAACCTGTTGTACAACTACGCCCAAAGCCATAAGAGCAGCAACAAGAGAGCTGCTACTTTTCAATATTGTTTTCTTCAAGTTCATAAACTTTTCCCTTTATTTATTTTTATCAATTAATGACGCTGAAATAATATAGCAAATTTATAATTATAACATTGAATAAATACGTTCTAATCGCCTATATTTTTAATCACCTACACAGAGTCATCTACTTGATAAATTCATTGACTTACGTCTCAATAAACCATAACGAACATGCAATATATGTTTTGCTAACCAGTATTACATTCTTTTCATAACCTCTTTGCATATGATAATGCACTATATCAGTTCTCTATTAATCATCAATAAGCCTTGTCGCCCCAAAAATAGTGAGCTTTAAAAAAATCATTACGCAAAAATTTATGAATTCATTATTCTATTCCTTTAGGCGACATTTAAAATAAAATATGCAAACTTTTAAAATAGTCATCCCCCTCAAACACTGTTTCAAGATACGGCGCATCTTTACTACATGACAAAAACGACACTGGAACAGCAGAAAGACATAAGAAAATATCTTTTCTAAAACGCTATCCCCCACAAAAAGCTGCTTAATCTTTTGAAAAATAAGTGTCAAAAGTTTTACGTTTTTACCAACAAAACCAAACGCGTTAACAAAGATAAAGGAAAAATGAGAAGAATCATTCCTTCCACGCTTTATCTTTTGAGAAATAAAGCTTACAATAAAAGAATATACACTAAAATGCATCCCCCATTGATAAAAACAAAATTCATTAGACGCTTCCCCCCCAAAAGACATAACGAATATAAACCCTTCTAAACTTTAGTGTGCATCATTGCTTTACCACCATAAAAATAGAACAGAAAACAACATACCGCAATAGAACTCTCGTTTCCAGCGGAAACATACAGAGATTCAACGAAGCAATGCAGTGAATACCAGTCTGTCTGAGCTTAAGTATCCTCCCAAAACTGGAGCTCACACGCAGTAAAATTCCTCTCTAGTGAAGGAAAGTTATCAGATAATAAAACCTAACACAAGCAGCTTGAGTCATTTAACTTCAATTTTTCATCGCTGTATTTTATTTTTATTACCTAGGTAAGCATTGAGCAATCGACCTACATATAAATAAACCGACAGTCATACAAGCAAAGTAAAACAATGCAACAACAGCACCCCATCTAAAAACCACTTTGCATTCGTCAATAATCATGAATAAAATATTCATTAATTATAACCGTCATGTCATTAACAGAAATAAAAAAAACTCTTCTCAACCATTACAAATGCCAAAGACTGTTGCACAACATTGAGAGCTAGTAAAGTGTGTGATGGTGCCGATTTGCTCCTTCATAAGCGTAAAGATGGAGTGCACAATGGATTTACTGTCATACCATTCACGGGCGCCACCGCGAAATGGGTTTTGGTGTACTAAATGTTTCTTTAAAACATACAAGACATTACCATTATCTCACTTCAGATACATAACAGTTAAGGTATCACTTCTTTTGGCATCTGTTTTTTCATCCTCAAAATTATACCTTTATCGTTTTTAGTGCCAACAACAGTAGAAAATCATTAATATTGTATAGTTTGTATATTTCAATTATCTTATACAGTGGAATTGTATAATCTATACATTTATTAAATAATTCAATTATTATCCTATTGATCATTACTCTTACAAAAGACAGTTTGCCAATTTATCGACAAAAACATCCTTCAAGATGATCATTAACAATCCCTACGGACTGCATAAAAGCATAACAAATTGTGGGACCAACGAATGTCCAGCCACGTCTCTTCAAGTCTTGAGAAAGACGAAGAGAAGCAGGTGTCATAGGGTTAGCCAACAGTGTTTGAAAGTCTATCTTTTCATAACGCTCTGATTGTGGTGGCTGAAAAGACCAAAAATAGCGGGACAAACTTCCCCACTCTGTTATAATTTCTTGTGCTCTAAGTGCATTATTAAGCACTGATTGAATTTTTCCTTGATGGCGAACAATGTCTTTATTTTGCATTAACATTTTCACCTTTAGCTCATCGTAATGAACAATCTTTTCAAAGTCAAAGTGATCAAATGCAACGCGAAAAAAAGAGCGTTTTTTTAAAATTGTAAACCAAGAAAGCCCCGCTTGGAAACCTTCAAGACAAATTTTCTCAAACAAACGAATATCCTCAAAAATAGGCTTTCCCCATTCGGTATCATGATAAGCACAATAAAGTGGATCCGTTCCAGCCCATGCGCAACGAACTTTTTCATCCACTCCCTTAAGAAGACCTTCCGCAAGCATGGCATTAACCGTATTAAAAGAGAGTTCCTTGATCATCGCTTGGCGACTTTATCTGCTTGTGTTTTGACCGTTTAGAAAAAACAGGTTCTTGTGTTGCAACACTGATATCTCCATCAAAAAAGCGTAAATTTATTTGCCCTGTTTCAGGAAACTGAACCAATCGTTTAATGGGCTTATGATCTTTCCCCAAAGCCAAAACAAAACCGCGCTCCAAAATATTCTGATATGAAGTGCTTCTTAAAAGCCTAGATACTACCTCTAACCCAGCACGTTGTTTTTCCACACTACGCACAAAAGCACGCTGAAGACGTGCCGTATATTCCTTTGTATTGCGTTGTGCTTTTTCACTATTTAACAAACGCGGTGAAAAACGCACACCAAGTGCATGAAAAGAAAAACGTTTTTTATCGTAGCTTACACAAAGAGCACGCTGCAATCGACTTGAAGTTTCATCCAAACCACGCCGTGGTAAAGCAAAAAGTTGATCGGCAGTCGGAAGAGCTCGTAGAGTAGCACGCAATTTTTGTCGATAAAAATCCAAATAACGCGCGAGTCCCTTGCGCAAACGTGCATCAAGCGATGCCACCAGCACCTCGAGATCAAGCTTAACAGGAACAGCCCGTTCTGCTGCGGCGGTAGGAGTTGGAGCGCGCCAATCAGCCACATAATCAATCAAGGTCCAGTCCGTTTCATGCCCAACAGCAGAAATAACAGGAAGAGAAGATTCATAAACAGCACGAACAACAGCTTCGTCATTAAACCCCCACAAATCTTCTAAACTTCCTCCTCCCCGTGCAACAATAATAAGATCAGGTTTTGGAATAAGTCCACCTAGACCAAGAGCATTAAAACCTTCAACAGCAACAGCCACTTCCCTCCCACTTGTTTCCCCCTGAACACGTACAGGCCAAACCAAAATATGCAACGGAAAACGATCGGATATACGATGAATAATATCACGAATAACAGCACCTGTTGGTGATGTTACAACGCCTAAAATTCGAGGCATATAAGGCAAAGGTTTTTTCTTTTCTTCATCAAACAAGCCTTCTTCTAAAAACTTTTTCTTACGATTTTCAAGAAGTGTCATCAAAGCACCAACCCCCGTTGGTTCAAGAGCCTCAATGACAATTTGATATTTCGATGACCCTGGATACGTCGTAAGTTTACCAACAGCAACTACTTCCATCCCTTCTTCAGGAGGGAATTTGAGCTTTTCCATAACTCCACGCCAAATAACAGCCTCCAACCGTGCCTTATCATCTTTTAAAGCAAAATAAGCATGTCCCGAAGCATGAGTACCACGGTACCCTGATATCTCCCCACGCACCCGTACATAACCAAACTTTTCTTCAACAACACGCTTTAGAGCCCCTGCTATTTCGGAAACAGTGAATTCTGCCACATTTGTTACACCTGTTTTTTCACTAAACAAACTTACCATTTTTCAATTCTTTAC
The DNA here is from genome assembly GCF_042195845.1 of Bartonella sp. AP4SXKL. Lineage (NCBI taxonomy): Bacteria > Pseudomonadati > Pseudomonadota > Alphaproteobacteria > Hyphomicrobiales > Bartonellaceae > Bartonella > Bartonella sp. AP4SXKL. Next base: position 550 of record NZ_JBHIPA010000020.1, on the reverse strand, counting down.
GCCCGTTTCTGTGAATCTTTTTGAAACAACACATCTTTAAACTTTTGATTTATAGCTTCATCAAAATACCCATAACACCGGCTAGAACAGCTTATATTTTTAATTTCAAATCGATTATCAGGGTTGTAAAAAAACTTGAAGCCGTTGTACGGGGATGTCTAGAGTCATTATTTCATCCGAAAATTGTATCAATAGAAGTTAAAATATTCAATCCTAACATCCAAACAAACACATCTTCTATAAGAATTCCTGAAATAAAATTCTCTACACAACATAGTAATCCATTCCCGATAGAATTCAATGTATTGCAAAGTATTAAAGAGCTTTGCAATACATCAAATATATCATGACCCTGTTTTTTATATTTTATAAACTTGATACCTTCTTATTTTTCAATTGCACTATAAAAAATACGTGGTGCACTATTCCAAACCCATTTTTTAACATCAGGTGTCATCGCTATCGTGTGATACGTCTGATAGATAAAAGCATAAGGCCCTTTCTGCATAAAATCACGTTGTAAATCAGCATACATTTGCGCCCGTTTTTT
>NZ_JBHIPA010000019.1:0-26663 GCF_042195845.1 Bartonella sp. AP4SXKL | reverse complement strand
TTTGACTTTTTAGAATTAGAGACCCTTTGGACCTCTGGTTTTGCTAAAAAACCACCCCGAAAAGAACTCTTGATTCGCAATCATTAAGAGACGTGTTGAAAAATCCTATTCCCTAACTTTTATTTACGCGTCCCTCACTATAAAAAATATATGGAAAATCAATAAAGTATTTTGGATAAAAAAGAGCATGGTGCCCCCAGAGAGCGAATCAGGCTTTAGCAACAAGATTCAAAGTATATAAAGATGTGTAAGGGCGTATTGATGTCTATAGCTTTTTATGATTCAATAAAAAAAGTAAGTATTAAAGAAAAAATCTCAAATCAGAAATTAAAGGTGGTCTAAAAGGTGGACCCAAAAAGGTGGACGAGCAATGCTTGAAAAGGTGGACGAGAGGGGACGTTAAGTGAGGGCGATTCATCGGTTATCAGCATCATTCGTAAAGACGTCCTCGCAGGGTAAATATTGTGACGGGGCGGGGCTATGGTTGAATGTTCGAAAAGACAATACACGCTCTTGGTTTTTTCGCTATACGCACCACAATAAGCGCCGTGAAATGGGACTTGGTCCTGTTACGAAACTCTCTTTAAAAGAAGCGCGTGAGCTTACAAGATATTATAGTGATATTCTTAAAGAAGGCAATGATCCTATTGTCTTTCGAGAACAGACTATTTTAAAACAGCAAAGCAATATTTTTCAAGAAATTGCAAAAGCGGCTTTTGAAAGCAAAAAAGCAGAGTTGAAAAATGAAGGTAAAAACGGCCGCTGGTTTTCTCCACTAGAGTTGCACGTGATTCCACACATAGGCAAATTACCTATAGAAAAATTAACAGCCAATATCATCCGCAATGTTCTCTCACCCCTTTGGCATGAAAAAGCAGACACAGCGCGAAAAGCACTTAACCGTATCAATATTTGCTTGAAATATGCTGCGGCTCTTGGTTTAGATGTTGATTTACAGGCTTGTATGAAAGCACGCGCTCTTTTAGGAAAACCACGTGCTACATCAACAAATATTCCTGCTATGCCATGGCAAGAGGTTCCGGCATTTTATCAAAGCTTGGATGATAAGATCCTTTCAAATTTAGCACTGAAGCTCTTGATTTTGACTGGAGTACGGTCGTATCCATTGCGCTATTTGCGCCTTGAACAAATTGATAAAAATATATGGACGATACCAAAAGAAAACATGAAAGGTATTGTAGGGAAAGTTTCAGACTTTCGCGTGCCACTAAGTGATGAAGCTTTGAGAGTTATTGAAAAAACTCTCCCCTTTGAAAAGAATGGTTTTCTCTTTTCTGGTCTTAGAGGCAACCCCATTTCTGATGCCACCATGGCAAAGTATATGACAGTTTGTGGTTTGACTTATCGTCCCCATGGTTTTCGTTCAAGCTTACGGGATTGGATAGCAGAGACAACGTCAACACCATTTGAGATTGCCGAAACTGTTCTTGCACATACAGTTGGGAGTTCAGTGACGAAAGCCTACATGCGAACGGATTTTTTAGAACAGCGACATATTCTCTTGGAACAGTGGGCTTCATTTATAACAGGATAGAATTTTTACAATTACCTTTGCAGTGTTTTTTTAGTTATTTTGACGAGAAATTTGATATGTCCAATTCTGTGAAAATAACAGTTTTAAATGTGTAAAGCTATTATTGATAGTCTCTATGAGACGAGTAAAATTAAGAAACCATTTTCTAAAGAATTTCGCGCGTCTCAGAGTATGTTTAGAGTCGGATATTTGGTTTTTGTGTAAAAATACTTACAAACGCATCCATAATACGTGAAAAATCAAGTGCTAATAAGAGTATAATGAGTACAATCCATTTCGTATAACGCGACATCACTTTTACACTTTTGTAGGTCATGATGATTTCTTGGAGGATTTCTTTTTCTGCTTCTGTAAGTTCTGTATCGTCTTGTGTTTTTTTTCTAGCCATGTTTCCACCCACACACGCGTTCACCCTGCTTGTTATGCTTTAAGATCTCTCTTGCTAAATTAGAACTGATGACGTTGACATCTTGCCTCTCTAAATAAATTGGTAACCAACCAACACAAGAGATATACTTATTTGTCCCGCAACCAACGAGAAAGATCAGAACGCACATCAGCATCACTTTTTTGATTAACTTCACTTTCCACCTCCAGACGTGTTTTGGCTGCTTTTAAAGCTTTTTCTGTTTGCTTTTGTTGCTCTGCTTTTTTCCCAAGAGTAAAAGCTCTTGCTAATGCAATAAAAAAAGCGACTAAAGCCGCGCCTGTTATCATCAGATTTCTTTTCATCCATAAGATCATAGACGATGCTCCTGAAAGCGTTTAGCAACAAAGAAAATACCAGCACATGCGGCTAAAATCATAATGGTGGCCAAAGCCCATTGGATTGGTCCATTTCCTGCTAATAAGCCTCCAAGCCCAGAAAAAGAACCAATAATCGGTGCAAGGGCTTCGGCTTTGAAAAGCCCTGTTGGTGCTTGCGTTTCTACTGTTTGATAATTGGAGGAAACATAAGCCCCTTTTGCCCATAAGCCTGTTTCTGCCGCACGCCGGTGTGCGAGACCTTCAAGACGCTTCCCGCCTGCTTTGGTCCATTTCTGTAGCTCGGCAGGGACAGCTTCATATTCACCTTGATTGAGCTTTTTTAACAGTGTCGAGTTACAAAAGGCTCCTGTTCCTACATTATAGCAAAACGACACTAACGCCGCGAATTGTTCATCTGTTAATGAAACTGTAACAGCGCGTTCAACGACATTTTCAAATTGTCTTAAATCTTGGCAAAGAAGTTCTTCTGCTTGCTTTTCAGTGATTGTCATGCCTTCGTAAATAAAAGGCTTTCCAGCACTGTTTGTATGTCCATAACCTATTGTCCACACCCCAATGGCATCTTTATAGGCGTTCAAACGCAAACCTTCCCATTGTTTAATAAGTGCTAGTCCTTCTGATGATATTTTTCGCATATGCTTCTCCATAAAAAAAGCTCCGCAAAAAGCAGAGCTGGATTAAAAAATTGACATCTTTCTCATTCGGAAAGATAGCTTGGTTAAGCTTCATGTCGCTTTTTCATTGGAACAAAAGAAGATTTTTTCTCAACTTTTAATTTTTCTCTTGACAAATATTCGTTTATAAACGAATATAACATCATGTTTGAAATACGTCACTACCTTACTTCTGATGGCAAAGACTTGATAGCTGATTGGCTGCGAAAGCTCCGTGATATGCAGGCTAAAACTGCAATTATTCGCCGCCTTAATCGTTTAGAGCAGGGAAACTTTGGCGATTTCAAGCCGCTTCGTGAGGGTGTTCATGAATTGCGTATTAATGTTGGTCCTGGCTACCGAGTTTATTATGTCCAATCTGGAAAGACCGTATTGTTGCTATTATGCGGTGGCAGCAAAAAAACACAAGAGACTGATATCACTCGTGCATGTGCTTGCTGGCGTGATTGGCAAAACCGTGAAGATTAAAGGAGTGCAAAAATGAAAGACCGTAACCATGATGATGCAATGGCAGAAATATTCCGTGATGATCCTGAGTTGGCAGCAGCGACCCTTGATGCAATCCTAGCAGATGGTGATCAGGGTGAGCTGCTTGTAACTCTACGCCAAATGGCCAAAGCTTATGGTGGTGTTCAAGCTGTAGCTAAAGCAGCCAACTTGAACCCAACACAACTTTACCGTACACTTTCAGAAAAAGGTAATCCAGAGTTCCGCAGCTTGAATGCTTTACTGCGTACCATGGGGTTTCGTTTGGCTGTACAGCCTCTTGAACGACCAGTTCCACACGTATAACTTTAGTGTATTAACCCCTCCCCACCTTTAAAGATGGGGAAGGGAGTTCTGTTTTTTTAATTAAGCAACCTTTTTAATGGGGCTCTCTAAATCTGATTCGTAAGCTCGCAATAAAGGTAACATAACTGTAGGAAACTCTGAATCGCCAAAATCTGTTAGAACTGTTAAGATTTTAAGTATATTTGGCACCTCATCTTGAAGTTTGAAAATCAAAGCTTTTTCTACCAAACTCATGATGTTAATCAGAGCTGTACACTCTTTTTCATTAATATTTTCATCATTAGAAAACTGATATAAAGCTATCCACAAATCGCACAAAAAATCGACACTGCTATTCATTGCACACCTCCAAAGATTTGTTCTCTCAAACATGCCAATCCTCTGGAGGTGATTTTTGTTGAAGGCAGCACCTTTTCTGTACCATCTGGTCTTTGAATGGTGATAGCAGGGCAGTCCATAAAGCCTTTCTTGATTTTATTCTGATAAGGTAACAGTGGCGCTCCTGGAGCACGCCGATACACCCAATCATGTTTACGCAAGTAATCAGTTAAATCCTTTGGTCGTACCTCTAACATCTTTGCTGCTTCTATCAAACCGAACAGCCCATCAGAACGCTTTAAGCCTTCAAGCGCTTCTGCTTTTGGTGCTAATTCTGCAATAACATGATCTTTCTGCTCTATTTGACTTTGTAAGTGATTCAAAACACCAAGTAATGCCTCCGGTTTAGAGTAGTCAACTTGTGGTGTGGCTACCTGTTTTTCTAATTCTTGCCAGCGGTCAATGATTTTGGCTCGTAAGGCAGTACTGTAACCAGAAACAAGAATTAAACATTCGCGCTTAGGTAAGTTATAACAAGGGCGGCTTTCACCTTTTGCATCAACGTAAGTACCGATAAAATCAACCAATCCAAATTTGGAGCCGTTAAGTTCTTCAAGCATCTTCTTGATATCACGCATAATATGTGCGTGCTGCTTTTTACACAAATCAGCAATTTCACGACTAGACATAGTTTGATGGATAGCACTATTAGCAGTGTTTCCTTTAATTTTTATAAGAGTGTTCATGATGAACTCCTATTGGTTAGACGTTTTTGATTGACACTTTTATAAATAAAGTGCCGGGTGCTCAAAAACACGGCCAATAGTCCGTCGTTATGCTTTTCCCATCAAGAGTATTGTATAGCATAACCACACCCGACGAGATCATTATATGCATGTAACATACAATGAGTCAAAGCCTTTAATGTGCGGAAAAGAGATTGTTTCGGCAATCTATCCGCTATTGGTTTAAGGTGTTTTTGAGGCACCTGATTCGATTATTCACATTGTCGCCACAATGTCAAGTGGCAATGTAATGTTTTTATAAAAGTAATCGGTTAAGTCCTTTGGTCTTACTTCCAACATCTTTGCTGCTTCTATCAAACCAAACAAACCATCAGAGCGTTTTAAACCTTCCAAAGCTTTTGCTTTTGGTGTTAATTCGGCAATGGTGTTATCCTTCTGCTCAATTTGGCTTTGTAAGTGATTCAAAACACCAAGTAATGCTTCGGGTTTGGAGTAGTCAACTTGTGGAGCGGCTATCTGTGGTGTCACTACTTGTTTTAACCGTCTTTCACATTCGATAAAGTATAAACGAGCTTCTCTACCTTTCTTATTATTTTCAAGCATAGAGAGCTCTTTGGCTACACTTAAAGTCAGATGATAATCTTTACGATTGTGACCACCTCTGCCTTTGCTCGCCAAATTTGGCGACCAAACAAAGTCTTGATTTTCTAATAAATTATATTTTTTGATACGGTCAGTAATCCAATTGGAAAAATCTTTACCTATTTCTAAAAACGCATGTAATTCACGTGCGTTGACTGTTTGAACGATATCACCATTAATCGTGGTTTGATGTATATCAATTAAATACTGTGCCATAATTTGGCTCCTATGTGCTTAAAGGTTTCTTAATGACACTCAATTAAAGAGCGCCGGGTGCTAAGAAACACGGCACATAGCCCGTCGTTACGCCTTTCCCAAAAGGGTATTGTATAGCATAACCACACCCGACAATATCATTATATGCTTGTAGCATACAACGAGTCAAAGTTTTTAATTGGCGGTGAAAAGATTGTTTCGGCAATCTATCCGCTATGTGTTTAAGGTGTTTCTTAGGCACCTGATTCGATTATTCATATTGTCGCCACATTGTCAAGTAGCTTCTAATAATTTTTTGATATTTTTGCTAATTGATATCTTCCTCATCCATATGGATAACGCCTTCACCTTCGTCGCATGCGTCTGGTGGGGCGTTTGGGTCGAGGGTATCATCTTTGTCTGGTGTGGTGTTTGCAACGTTTCTAGCTGTGTCTTCTTGGGCTTCATCAAAAAGCTCGCACTCTATTTTTGTGGTGTAACCACTCGTTTTATCAAGTTTGTGCTTAACGCTCTTGATGCGCCATTCTGCTGGAATATAGGGGCGGAAAGGGGGCTCTTGAACAAGCTTTGCTTCTGCTTGCACAAACGGATCACCACCGATATCACATGAGAAAGAAGACTTACCGCGTGATGATTTATTGCGATAAGCAGCAATGGCCGCAACAGCCTCTGATTGGTTATGGTAGGTGTATTTGAGTTCATGAAACGGCGGATTACCAACTTTGACTTCTTTTTTTTCACCACTGCGGATATCATGATAGGTTGCGAGAACACCGCCTTTCTTCTCTTTGTCTTCTTCTTTCTCAGATTCTTTTTCTGCTTTTTCTGATTCAGATGATGATGCTCTGTCACTGTTATCCATATGGATAAAGTTTTCATCATCATCAATCTCTTCTGGCTCTCGTGCATCAGCAGCGGCTTTTTGGTCGTCCCCCACATCTGTTTCTAAGCCATTGGCTGCACCTGCTTCATCTCGTGCGCTGTATTTAAAATCCCAAGAGGTACAATGTTTTTCATGGATAACAATAACGGGGAGTGTTTCACCAGTGATGGCTTTGCCTTCGCCCCGTTTAGCCAAAACAAGCTTGCCATCAACGGGTTTTGCTACCGCATCATAGTCTTCTGCAAGGCGTGTGGCAAAAGCCATATCGCTTTCAGAAGTTTGGTCAATGTGACGCACAACAATTTTAGCAAGAGCAGGGTCAACTTTTGGTGTATAGCCATTACGCTGTGCTATCTCTTGAACAATACTGCCAAGGGTTTGCTGGTGATAGGATTGGCTTTTTGGGGTTCTGTAAGACGTGTTCATTGATGCGGCGCGCCCTGTCACGCTTAAGCTTTGTGGTGGGCTGCTTACAGAGATTTCGTCTATCAGATAGGATCCCATATCGCGGTTTTTGCCCCCTTCATAGCCAAGTGTGACAGAAATGATTGTTCCGATAAGAGGAATATCAAGAAAGCCGTTATCACTGTCACGTGCGCGGTCATCAAGCTCTATAGTGATACGGTCACTTTTGTTTTCTGCTTCATCGGTAATTTCAATCGACAAAACATAGTCCATCAGCATTCTTGTGATGTCCTCTCCATTTGCCATCACTGTGCAAAAAGGTTTCATGATTTGCTACCCCAAATTCTGATTACCGGTGTGGCTTTAGGATAGGGGAGGGTTGGCAAAACGATTGTGATTCCTGCTTTTAAAATGGGTCCATAGTCTGCAAGACCAAAATTTGCTGCATAAACGCGTTCAACAGCAAGGGCTTGTTGACCCTTTGCATAGTATCTCCAGCAAATGGCATCAACCATATCGCCTTCTTTTGTTACGTAAAGATCACTCATAGGTCTTCACCATATTCTCTCAATTTTATTGTAAATTCTTGTTTTTTTGGGGTGCCGTTATGATGAAAAACACTTTGCTTTTCCTCTACGGAAAGAATGACAAACTTACCTAAGATTTTGCCTTGACCGGTCACAAGAATGTGAGGTCCTTCATGTGCCATTTGCCGTAAATATTCGAGCTGTCTGTGACCACCTTTGAAATCTGGATAAATCACACCAGTTAAAGAAAATTCCGCATTTGCAACGGCAGGCAATTGAAGAGCTGTTTTGCGCCCCAATCGTCCTTGCTCTACCCATGGAATGCCATAAGACATATCAAGTGTTTGATAAGCAGCTGTTTCAATCGAAAAAATAAAACCACCCAAAGCTAACATCATGGTATTTAATCCGAAAGGCTAGAGGCTATGGCTAAACGTTGCTGTTTTGCATAGCGTTCAAGTGCTTGATTGACAGCGTCTCTGATTTCGTCCTTGAGACCATTTGGTACTGAAATATTGAGATTTGTAATGGTTACACGGGCGTCTACTTCAATGGGCTTATGAACCGTAATTGGCTTTGGAGCTTTAAAAGCACCTACTTTATTTGTTGCCTGCATTTGTCCTGTTTCAACGACACTTGTATTAAAACCACTCTTGCGTTTTTCAGGGGGGGTATTTGTAACCACTGCTGTATCCAGCATTTTTTTTGCCCGTGTATTGGTTTCATCAGTAAAGGTTTTAATGGTCTGCGTTGAAGTTTTGTCTATTGAGACATTAAACTTTGATTTTTTTCCTCCAAAGCCAGGTATCCAACTGGTTAATTTATTCATCATATTGCCAAATCCGTTATATAGATCACCCCATTTGCTTTTGATGCCCTCCCAAAGCCCATTAATAAGATTGGAACCTGCTTCCATTAAATCGACACCAAGCAACCATTTAATCAATGCATTTATGCCTTTTGCAATCCAAGAGAGGGGTGAAAACTTTTTAAAGAGACTAAAGAGGTTACTGAAAATGTTACTGCATAAATTAGCCAAAGAACTCAACAAATTTCGTAAGAAATTCATGACCGTATCCCAATTTTTATAAAGCAGATATCCAATTCCAATAAGGGCTGCAATACCAGCCATTATCCAGCCGATAGGAGTGGTCATGATTGCGATACCAAGCGATATAAAAGCAGAACCAACAGCGGTTATTGCTGGAATAACTGAAGCTATAAGAACTGCTCCAACCGCGGCTAAAGATGCTGCTACCCAACCATTGAGTTTGTCCCAATATTGATAGAGGACAAAGAGCGCTGCAATGCCACCCATTAACCAACCGATAGGTGTCGTCATTATAGTATAGCCAAGTGTGACAAACGCTGCTCCCGCTGCGGCTAATGCGGCAATGAGTGGACCAAAAATGAATGAACCAAGAGCTACAAGCCCCACCTTGAAAAGGGTTATTTCACCAATCAGAGGTTCTAGCCATTGGAACCAGCCTTTAATCCTCTCTGTGAGATCACTGATGCCTTTTCTTAAATCAGAGGTAGGATTAAGCAAATCATTAAGGACTTTTTTTAAGGTTTTCGCCCAGCTCGCAACGGTTGTTTGGATGAGGTCACGGTTTTCATCAATTAACTTTGAAAAACCGTCAACCATATCATTGATCACGGGCATGAAACGTGCACCAATAAAGCTCGCGATACCCCCTATTTTTTTCTTAAAGGCACCAAGCTTGTCACTTAAATCTGCTGCATAGCGTGCAACATCGGCACCTATCAGCCATTTTCCTTTTCGCGCCTTTGCAAACAGCTCTTTAATGGGTGCCATGCCTTGTGCAAGCATGGTCGCCATTTCTTTACCATCGCCCCCAAACAGCAGAGCGGCAATATGCTGTCTTTGTGCTTGGCTTTTCATCTTACTCATCTTGTCGGTAATTTCTTCTAACAAGACAGAAGTGGATTTGAGTTTTCCAGAAGTGTTTTTGACAGAAATGCCAAGTGCTTCAAAGCCCATCATGCCTCTTTTTTGTCCGGCATATGCTTGTGCTGAACGCCTATTTAAAACCGCTAAGGATTGTTGAAAAAGTTCGGCAGAAGTGCCTGAATTATCGGCTGCATCACCCCATAATTGAAGTGATGCAACACTCATATTTAAATGGTGTGATGCGTGATAAAGACTATCTCCCAGATGCATGGTTTTCATGGTGAGGGCGGCTACACTTGCCACAAGACCACCACCAGCAAGCCCTAAGACACCGGTAAAGACTGAAGCACGACTTGCCGCTGTGCTAAGAGCACTTTGAACGCCATGAAGGCTTTTTGTCATGTTTTTGACAGCAGCAGAAAAGCGCACAATACCCAAACTATGTGAGAGTGTTTTTGACAATGTATCGAATTTTTTTTGAAGATGTTTGAGAGGTGCGGTGAGTTTGTCTTCAAGAGACAATTTTACCTTTGCATCAGCAACTTTTTCACTCATTTTATCTTATACCTTTCTGCTGCTTGATTTCGCCAGAATATGAGTTCTTGCGGTTCCATTTCCATCATCTTTGAAAGGGACCAATGGAACACAATGGTAATATCGGCTATGAGTTTAGCGGCGGTTTCCCAGTCGAGGTATCCCGCCGCTTGATAAAAGACTCCAAAATCTCTCCAATGCTCGACAAGTCATTAATATCGAGTTCTCCAACCGCTTCATGTGCCCATCCAGAAAGACGTGCGATCATAGCGATTGTTTGCTCTATGCCTTCTTTTTTGTCGATTGCTTGCACATCTTTTGTTTTGGGGCGCTGTAAAGTAATTTCGGTGTGCTCTTTTCCTTCAAAAGTAACAGGTATCAATAATTTATGTGTAATGCTTGTTTGGACGGTCATTTTTATAATCCTATGTTGTCTCTATGGTCTGCGAGTTGATTGACGCCATTGAATTTTCTCACCAAGTTGAGGACATCTATCTCAACGATTTCAACGTCCTTCTGGACATATTTGAAATACTGCAATGTGAAGGTAGTTGTGGATGTTGCTTTGCTGCCTGGTTGCCATTCTGCCATTTCAAAGCCTTTGCATAGTCCTCTCATGGTAATGACAACACCTTCTGCTGGTGTGCCTTGCGCTTGCATTGAACTTCGTAATGAAATGTTGACATCGGTGCGCCCTAACAGTGCCATCAACTCTGGAGAGCAATCAGAAATGGTCATGCTAAGCGTGAGGGTTTCAAGACCAAGGTCAACTTCAATGGAGCTATCCATGCCACCGCCGCGATAACTTTCAACAACCAAACTCAAATTCGGTAGGGTGACACTTTCACATTTTGCCTGATAGGGAATGCCGTCGACAAAAATGTTAAAATATTTCAAAACTCTTGGTAAAACAGGTACGGTCATTAAAAGATCTCCTCTAAGTAATCATTCACAATGCGTGAACGGAACGTGATATGTTCTGCGGGTGTTGTGGGGGTGAATTCGACATTGAAATAGACTCTACCGCTTTCAATAGCGCTTGCTGTATTAAGCTCTAGATCAGGCGTACAGCGCCCACCAAGAATGGCGCCTTGTGCTTTCAAATCACGCAAATAGGCATTGACGCTTTCACTGACATCATTCATGTAGGTTTTTTTGATATTGCGGTCGACAGCCCATAGATGCCCGCGCAAAATGGCATCATTGATCATATCTGCGGTGCGTACTACCGATAAGAAAGCAAATTTTGTATCACTTGAAAGGGTGCGATTACCCCAGAGGCGATAGCCGTTTTCCCGAATAATGGTTGTGATGTTTTGTTCATTGAGAAGGTTGGCGCGGCTTGATCGATCACCAATGGAAAAATCAATAGGGCGCGCAGTTCCCACAATGCCATTAATCACTTTATTGGAAGGAGAATGCCAAAAACCGTGTGTAAAATCAGTTTTGGCAATGACACCAGCAACCGCTGCACTTGCCGGCTGTTCTATAGTTTTTCCATCACGATTCACCTTTACAAATGGATCAATAAGAATGGCGCGTTTTGAATCAAAATCCTTTGCTGTGCTAAGAGCGGCTTCATCTGTTGTGTTGGGTGCATCAAGCACCACAATAGCACGCAGACGCTCTGCAATGCCAATGAGTTCTGCTGCGACGGGGTTGGCAGTTGCACCCGTTCCATTCTCTTCAATATTCACACTGGAAGGGCGCTGATGTGTAAAGCCTGGAGCAATCAGAATGCGTGGTGTTTGTCCTACAATGGATTGTGCTCCAATGAAAGCATGGACACCTTCATAAGCACCATTTGCGTTTACACCCCCTAGAATATTGGTGAGTGTTGCATTTTCATTGTCACCCTCGTGCACGCGTACGACAACGACAATGGCGCCTACTTGTTTAAAAATAAGATCAAGGGCATTGGGTAAGGTCCCTTGACGCTTCCCCGTTTTATCGAGTTTTGCGGCTTGTGAAAGAGAGCCTGCTACCAAAACCGGTGTGTTGAGAGGGAAGGCTTGTTCATCGGCATCGGGTGCTGTGCCAACAATCCCGATAACGGCAGACTGAACCGCGCGAAGGGGGCGGGTGCCGTCGTCAACTTCAACGACTTCAACACCGTGTAGAAAACCTGTTGCCATTTTATACTCCTTTAAATGGTTGGCTAATGAAATGAATGGGAAAAAAATGAGGGGGGTGATTGCTGTATTTGTTAGACCGGCATGATGATAAAAAATTATCGAAAATAGCTTGACATTATTTATGCAATGTGTATTTTCGAATCAGGTGCTTGAAAAACACCTTAAAGCAACTAGCGGATGGATTGCCGAAACAATCTCTTCTCCGCCAACTAAAAGTTTTGACTCATTGTATGTTACACGCATATAATGGCATTGTCGGGTGTGGTTACGCTATACAATACCCTTTATGGGAAAGGCATAACGACGGGCTAGTTGCCGTGTTTTTCAGCGCCCGGCACTCTCTTTAGAGTGTCAATGAAAAACATCTAACAACTAGGAGTTCACATGAACACTCTTATAGAAATTACAGAACAAGTCATTGATGGCGATGCGATTCAGACAGTAAATGCACGTGATCTACATGCGTTTTTAGGAGTAGGTAAAAAGTTTGCAGACTGGATTACTGAACGCATCAACAAATATGATTTTGTCGAAAACAGAGATTATATAGTTTTTCCCAATTTTGGGAAAAACCTCCAAGGTGGTCGTCCCTCTAAAGATTATGCTCTCACTTTAAGTGTAGCCAAAGAACTTTCTATGGTGGAGAACAATAAGAAAGGTAGAGAAGCTCGTTTATATTTTATAGAATGTGAAAAACGTGCAAAACAAGTAGCAACACCACGAATAGATCTTGCCAATGCATTGGAAAATCCTCTTACGATTAAACAGCTCCTTTTAGAGAGTATCAATCAATTAGAAGACTTAAGAAATGAGGTGAGTACACTCAAGCCTAAAGCAGAAGCTTTAGAAGGCTTAAAACGCTCTGATGGTCTGTTTGGTCTTATCGAAGCCGCGAAGATGTTAGAAGTACGACCAAAAGATTTAACGGATTACTTGCGTAAACATGATTGGGTCTATCGACGTGCTCCGGGGGCGCCTCTGTTACCTTATCAGGATAAAATCAAGAAAGGCTTTATGGACTGCCCTGCTATCACCATTCAAAGACCAGATGGTACAGAAAAGGTGCTCCCTTCAACGAAAATCACCTCCAGAGGATTGGCATGTTTAAGAGAGCAAATCCATGGAGGTGTGCAATGAAGATAGATACCAATTTCTTATGCGATTTGTGGTTGGCATTATCTCAATTTTCTAGACATGAAAATATGAATGATAAAGATTGTACAGCTCTGGTTGATACTATGAGTGTCATAGAAAAAGCTTTAATTTTAAAACTTCAAGATGAGATGCCAAGTATACTTAAAATCTTAATAGTTCTAACAGATTTTGGTGATTCAGAACTGCCGCATAGCATGGATCCTTTATTGCGCGCTTATGAACCAGATTTCGAGAACCCTATTAAAAAGGTTGCTTAAGTTCAAAAACATGACTTATCTCCTCGTCTTTAAGGGCGGGGAGAAGGTTACGAATGGCTATGTTCCATTTGCGTATTCATTTCGCTAGCTGTTAGTGTTGGAATAGAAGAGACATCAATGTCCCTCAAGGCATGCCATGTATCATAATTGGCTTGAAGCTGTAGCCAAAGGGCTGGTCCATTTCCTAACAATTTACCAATGCGAGCCGCTGTTACGGCTGTGACTGGACGTTCTCCTTTAAGGATACCGTGCAAGTGCTGGCGTGATATTTGAAGAATCCTAGCAATTTCGGTTTTGCTTGCATTTAAATGTTCTAAGGATTCAGCTAAAATTTCTCCTGGATGAGAAGGACAACGATTAGGATTACGTGTGGTCATGGATAGTTTCCTTTACAAATCTTAAAACCTTCAGTGGTATTGCTCTAGATCAACATGGTAAACGTGTCTGTCTTTAAATTCAAAAGTGATACACCAAGGACCATTGATATGAATTGTGTAGCGAGTTGGAGTAAAGCCTTTAAGCATATGAAAATTATAACCTGGTACATTGATATCACTAACTTGAGAAGCAGCGTCAAGGGCATCAAGACGGCGAATAATACGCTGTTGAAGCCTGCTATCAATCTTACTTTTTCCTGTTTCCCAGAGAGATTGGAGGTCTTTATTTTTAAATGTTTTGATCATAGCAAACTCAACAACTTTATTTTAAGTAAGATGTAATGTATTAAGTGACAATTGTCAACAAAAATGTTACAACTTAATATGATTGATGCCAACACTGTGGAACTACAAGAATTTAAGAAATGAATATCAAACCAATTCGTGCTGAGAGGGAGTACCAAGAAGCTTTAGAAATTGTGTCTGCAATGTTTGATAAGCAGCCAGAAGTTAATACTCCAGAATTTGATAGAATGAAAACTCTTGTTTTGTTAATTGAAGCTTATGAAACAGAACACTATCCTGTTTCTCCACCTCATGCGTAAAGAGAAGAATAGGTGCATGGAGGGGATAAATTTGCACGTTAACATCAAGGATTTTACAAACATACCAACGGCTGTCTGATCAAATATTGCTAAAAACTTAGATCCCTTGCCATTCTTAATAAAGTGAATACGAAGTTTAAATTCTATTGTCATTTTGCTCTCCAAATTAATGAAGAGACCATAACAATCATCTACACTCTCTCATAAGCCTGACACTGTCAGTAAAAAAGGGCTTTAAAGGGGACTTTATAAGAAGAAACTATACAGTTTATAAGCCATCAGACAATAAGTGTCCGTTTAGAAACTATCATTGTTTTTTATACCTGCATAAACCATTCATTCTTTCCACAATCTTATAAGGACAGCGCCATCAGCTCCAGCGCCACTTGAAGAAGAATCGGCATGAGCACCAGCACCTCCGCCCCCAAAACCACGCCCTGCTTTTCCCGAACTATAGGAACCTTTGCCGACTCCTCCAGAGCCACCACGTGATGTATCACCTCCAGCATCGCCTCCATTACCGCTTGTTTTACTCGTAATTCCATTCGTTCCAGCATAACCATTTCCGCCTTTGGCAATTCCTAGATGTTCATCCGTTGCTAAACCAAAGTTTCCACCTGTTCCTCCAGCACCACCATCGCCTGAATAGTAGGTAGTCGTACCACCACCAAATCCCGTGTGAGATTGATAGGCAGAAGCACCCCCACCACCATGTCCTCCTGTCGCCGTAATAAAATTCTTTCCAACAGCTGTTGTTCCTCCAGAATTTCCTGTCGCACTGCGTGATGCAACAGAAGCGCCTCCTTTACCAATGATGATATCCTCGTGACCGTTTAAACTCGCTTTATAACCATACCATACCGTACAACCGCCACCGCCGCCACCGCCTCCTAAGTAATAAGAATAACCACCCCCACCACTGCCGCCGCCACCCCATGCTTGGATTTCGACTTTTGTGTTATCCGTTACCCAATCGGGCCATTGAATTTTTCCATCCTGTGTATAGAGCAATTCAGCATCAGCAAGAGCCGGCCAATTCGTGATTTTATCGGTCAAATCTTTTTTAAGACTCTTTATCTGTGCCAAGATGGCTGCATCCACTTGTGATTTGGTATAAACAAGATCATCATCAACTTTAAGCGGTCCTTTAAGCGTACTTCCACTTGTGCTTAAACGGGTAACCACTTTCCTTTTTGGAAGACCGAAGAAGTCAGATGATACATTACCCAAGATCTCCAAGTCGTCACCCATGGTGACTTTACTGGTAAATTTATTATAACTTTGCCATTCATTTGGGCTTGTGAGGCGCCCATAGCTGGTCATATCTTGATTAATCTTGGCTCTAAAATCGTCAAGCCCCACAATATCTTCGGTTTTATGTTGATGCGCGCCTAATAGTGAGACAGCACTGCCAAAGGTGAAGTTATTATTGCTTGATTTATAGAGAACATAATTATTTGCGGCATCTTTTGCGCCTTCGATATCGCTTAAATCGGCAAAAGTGAAGGTTTTATCCGCTGCCATTTTGCCATTGAGAGCGCTTTCTAGATCTGCGATTTCGTTGATCGTATGCGTGTGGTGTAAAGGTGCCTTTTCGTCTACCTTTTCCTCAACAGCCAAAAGAGCTTGATCAATTTTGGTCAAGTTTTCCCGCAAGATTGGGAATTCAGAACTGATAAAACGCCCCTCTTTAGGCAATTCCATGTCGAGTTTTTTGGTTTTGGTCATCTCTGTTCTCCCATCACAATATGCCAGCGCCAAAATCACTCACCATGGACCGCGCTGCTGGTCCACCGGTAAGAGTGAGTTTGAGGCGCGCTTGTTTGGCTGTTTTGTCACTGCTCACAAATTTTCGTTCTGTCCAAAGTGGTTCAGCGAGTTGTTCTGTTTCGTCAAGTTTCAAAGGGGTGAAACCACCATCATCTAGTTGCATCTCCAGTGAAAAGGTTGCACCACCCGGTAAAAAGGTTTTGATATAGCTCGTTAACCTTGCCTTTTCACCAAAGGCAAAAGCACGCGTGACATAGGTCGCTTCCTTATGGATCTTTCCCGCGATCAATTGAACAGGCGCAAATAACACCGGTGAGAGTTTCTCTGTTCCTTTAAGAATAGCGCGAAGCTTGATCTTTTCACTGATATATTCAGTAAGACTGAGCAATTGAAAGGGAAGGAGTTGATAAACCGTGCCGTTGTTTCTTTCAATTTCAAAGATGACAGAACAATCGCTTGAAGGCAACTCAATGGCTGCGCGTATTTGTAAATCAGAGCAGTCCACAAGATCAAAAGTGCCTAAATCGACAATCTTTTCTGTTTGCCTATAGCGGGCAGCGAGCACCCGAAAGGCTAAAGCCTCATCTTGATGGGCTGTCCAACTTTGTGCGTTAACAGAAGAAAAGCGTGGACCGGTCACGTAAGGGTGACTCGAGACATATCTCTGGTGTTCTGCATCAAAATCTCCAAGCTTTGCTAGTGAAACAGAATGATCCGCATCATCGGTTTTAATGACAAAAGCCGTTAAGCGGTCATCCATCACAAGGAGTGGTACATCATAGCGTGCTTCTGCCCAACCTAGCTTTGCGCCCTTCATAGAATAAAAGCTTTGCGCTTGAATATCGGCGGTAGGATAGCCGTTTTCTGTGGTCACCAAATCAATCACCAGATCATGGTTCTGATTGCCGATTTTGCAAAGATGAAAGTCAATACCGGTGATTTGCCGTGTTTCATCGGGGGTAAAAACTTGCGCTTGTGGGTCCACTTGCGTCCATATCTTCACCGTGGTGGTGCGCCGCATCACTTTCACATCAATCACGCCTTGACCGGTAAAAAGCCCCGTTGCAATGGTTCCACCTTTTCCCCTTGCCACAACGTTTTTTGTGCCAGCCGTAATATTTTGTGGAATCGTGAAAGCGCCCTCAAGGGTGCCCTTGCTATCGGCAATAAGGAGACTCTTTGGTAAAACATTCACACCATCAAAGGTAAGACTTTCCAAGATTTCGCTACTGCCAAAACCTTCAATTTTAAAGTGAAGGGTAATTTGTCTTAAAAAGTCGATTTGTTCTTGGTGTGTGTTGATGAAATTATCGCTTACTTCTGTTCTACGTATGGTACTGCCGCGATGTTTTCCCATAATGATTTGATTGGTGATACCCGAGAGCCAATCGGTGCGTTGTTCATGCCAAAAGTCTGTTGCGGGTTCAAGGGTTACTGTACCAGGCAGGGGTGCAAAATTTTGATAAGGATTGATTTTTTCGCAAGCCGTTGTCAACTCTTGCGCAATGATCACTTCATTTGTCCAGTCAAGGGTGACAGGCGCTTTTAAAGGAGCAGTATAGAATGTTGGGTCAATGGCAAGCTGCAAAATGCCGTTGCCTACAGCCCCCGTTTGTTGAAAGCCTTCATCTCTGTAACTATCATCAAGAAAAGGGTCTGCAAACATGCCTTTTTTGGCAACAGGTTCTTTAGAGTCAACATTGCTTTTAATCCGTTCTAATTGCATCAGACGGTCAAGCGAAAGCACCCGTTGAAAATAGCGCCACATTTCATCATAGGGGGCAACACGGGTGCCATCATTAACCACAACCGGCGTTTCAAGCCAATTGTTGGTAATGGTTGCAAGGGACAACACATCATCAGGGACACTGGGTGCCATGGGATGATCTACTGAGATACCTTTGATGTAAACCACATTGCCCCCTGTGTTCAGTCCTATGCGGTCAATGCGGGGGAGTTTGTAAGTGTAACTGACGATAATATCACCACCTTGCGCCCCACCTGAGACAGTGATTTCCTGCGCTGTTACTTTATCAGCCGTGATTTTTGCGCGATAGCGGTAAGTCACCTTATAGCTGCTCCCTGCTAAAGGTTCGTCTCCCACCGGTGCCCAATCAATGGTGTCTCCTGTTTTTTTAAAATCTGTGCCTTCTTTAAATTCCTTGCTTCCTTGAACGATTTTGATAAACGCGGTGATGCTTTTATCAGGAACACCATCACGCCCAGCGGCAACGGCACCACGGGTGACGTTAACGGTTTTTTCTTTTGTCAACAAAAGAGACTGAATATCGGCAATAGGAAAATAATAGGGTTTAAAGGTGAAACTTGTTTTCCCTTTTGGGGGCGAAAAAATGTGCGTTTCGCTAGGAACAACGCTTGTCGAAAAATCTTGCATCTCTTCATGGCGCAAGGCTGCTAAGCGTTTGCGTTTAAAGCCATTGATATTGGCTTCTCCTTCTTGAATACTAAACACTTGGCAACCATTATTTGCTCCCAATGCGCTCACACGGCAGCCACTCACGATATAATGCCCATGGGCGCGGTCGTACGTCGCAATAGCTTGCATGGCGGGTTCAAGCAGTGAGGGCGATTTTTGATCAATCAGAACACCATCTTGTAAAATATAAACCGGAAAGAAAGTGCCATTCTGCGCATCCTCTTTCAGTGCCCAAACAAGCTGTGCTGTTTCGCGTGCCGCTCCGGGCTCTCCTTCTGCTAAGGTACCAGGGACTTGCCCCAATAGCTCTGGATCATCTTCGTGTGTTATCCATTTTTTTTGCAGCTTCACACCAATTTCCAAGCGCCCAATCATGGCAACATTGTTGAGTACAGCTGGTGCAACGGGGAAAATATCGCCTGCGATATAAATCTTGCCATCCGTTAAAGTGACGGTCTTTGTCTCTTTGTTGACAAAAGCATCAGCCCGTTCAACGCGGTCTCCTTCTTGTGCCACAAGGCGCCCCAAGCGGTCATGACGCCCCCTGATGATGGTTTGAACCTCATTCAATTCACCGCTTTGAATAAAGGGACGCGTGCCATAAAAGACAACGCTTTGTTGTTCCTCTTTGCCGCGAGATCTGTCAATTGCAAAGGGTAAACCACTTTCATGCTTCATATTAAAACCTCAATAAAATCTTGAATTGTTCGCGAACATCGGCACGCAAAGGAATATTAATGGGCGTTTTGAGTATCTCGACACCGCCATTTAGTTCATTGGCATCACACCAAAGCTTTCCAAGGGGGATATCTTGTTTGGGAATGCCATGAACGAGAAGGGAAACAGAGGCGGCTTGTTTGTCCTCAACATCGTGAAAATCTGTGCGTGCTGCAAGAAAAAGCGCCGTGCCCATCGAGGAGGGCTGGAATCTGCCGCCACAATGGCTATACACACCATCCAAAGCCTGTTCGACAGGCGCTACAGCATAGCATCTGCGAAACCCAATCACGCTATTTTGGCTGTCTCTTAACACGAGATAAAGCGTGCGACCATGAAACCATTCTGCCATGAGTATATCGCGTTCATGTTTTTTAACCGAACACCACGGAAAATTTGCCAAATCCCAAGGATAATCAATTTGGTTCCAGCTTAACTCCTCGTCAAAGTCATCTATCCAATTACCAATAAGCCTGCCTTCTTCTCTTGTGAGCGTGTGATTGATCTCTGTTGTGCGCCCAAAGGAAAACAAAGTGCCCCCAGCTGTTAAGCGAACACCGCTTTCATACTCCAACATGCTGTCATCAAGGCGTGACATATTGCATTCAACAGCTTGCACATCATACCCCGCAACACCACGACGAAAATCGGAGCGCAAACTTTTGGAGAGATCTGTAATCGCTTCAATGGCTTCAAGCTGTGTTCGTTCAGGCAACTGATCAAAATCAAGTTGAAAGGAATTCCACCATGCGCGCCCCGTCCAGGCGGGTTGAAAGCGTGCCGAAATCCCTAGCCATTCAAGCCCCATCTCTATTGCCGCAAGGGAGCCACGTATCCTCTGCCATTGAAGCCCTTGATCAATCAAATCATAGAGATTTGGAACATAAGGTGTCAGTTCACCAAGCCCGTATTCTTCAATCAACCACGGCAAGAAACGGGGAGGGCGTGTGATCAGTTTTGCGCGTGAAATCCCCAAAACAGAACCATCAATATCTTGATGAAAATCGCAAGCATCGGCAAGGCGCTTTTCAAATTCTGTCGCGTTTGTGGGAAGGAGGGAACCAACCATTAGCGGGCACGTCCTTTGAAGTTTAAGGTGATTTTTCCAATCGATAAAATTTCTTCATCACAAACCATACTGTCTTGTGTTGGGGTAATGGCAATCACTTTCTGGACACCAGCAATCATTAGTTTTGAAATCCACCACGACAAACTTAATTCACGACCAATGGCTTGTTCTTGTTTCCAAGCCGTGCGTAAATTTGTTTCCATTGTTGTGAGAATTTTCAAAGATGTTTCTGGTAACAGCCAAACATCTGCTTCTAAATCCAGCACTTTTTTGACAGCAGCGTGAACAATGATTGTATCATTGGTCATGATGATATTTTTTCTGTGAAGAGCTTGTGAAACTGCTTGTATGAGATCTTCAGAGGCTGTTCCTTCTTCATTATTACCAAAAAGAGCAACATAGATGGTTGGGTCTTTGCCTTTACGATAGATAATGGCATCTTTCACTCGACTATCGGCTGTTAAGGCGATAAGTTTGTAATAGGGTTCTGTTCCACTTCCGTTTCCTCCACGGGCATGAAGCTGTATGCGTTCACGATATCTCTCGTCACTTTCACCCTCCATGCGGGCAAGACCATGCCAGTTTCCCAAAGCATCAAGAGATTCACCGGTTGCAAAATCAAGAATGTTGTTGCGTGCTGCCTCGTTAATACGCTGTCTTAAAAGCAACTCTCGATAGCTAAAAGCCTCTATGACTTTTACGGCCGGATCACTTTCAAGAATGGTATATTCAGGCAAAAGCTCTTTTAAATGGACAAGAGCAGCAGCGCGTATTTCTTCAAAAGAAAGTTCTGTGATGATGTCTGGTTTTGCAAGCACTCCATTCATTTTATCAATAATCCTTCCATGGTAATGGGCTTGCCGGATGGCAAATAAATGCCTTCAAAGGATAAAGAAACGTGTCCATTCTCACCCCTTTTAAAATCAATTTTTTTCAATTTAAAACGCGGTTCCCACTTGTCTAAAGCCTCAGCAACAGCAGCATAAAGAGCAACAGCAAAAGCATTATTAACCGGTGCATCAATGAGTTCAGCAACACGTGAACCATAATCACGCCGCATTACACGCGAACCAATCCGCGTTAACAAAATATCAAGGATTGATTGACGCAAATGATCAATGCCGGTTAATGGCTTTCCCGTTGTGCGGTCCATTCCACTGTTCAATTGGGATCTCCTGTCATAGAACCACCAGGGGAAACACCGCCATGAACATGTGTTGCTCCTACATTGGTGCCGTTATGTCTTAATCCACTTGAATGAATGGAAACATTATTTCCAGAATGAAGAGAGAGACTATCATTCGAATTCAGTGAAATGCTACTACCTGCCTTCAAAGAGATGCCGCCTTTTGCGTTTAAATTTATATCGCTTTCTGAAACAATCTTTATGCCATCTGGTGCGGTAAGCTCTAGCTTGCCACCATCACCTTTTAGTGACACACCATCAGCGATTGTCAGGATAAACTTTCCGCCGGATTTGATGTGAATTCCATAAGTGTTTTGTTCATCATCATATTCAAGGCTGGTTCCATCAGGGTATATCGTTCGGTGAATGCTGCCCTTATCGGCTGCTTGATTAGCATCTGTATGAAGTGAACCAATAATCACCCCTTGTGATAAATCCCCTGATGACGAGATAACAACTACTTGCTCTCCAACATCGCGTCCTTCATAAGAACGTGTTTTACCGGCGCGGGCTTGGGTATCTGGAATCCAGTCACTGACAAGATTGCCACTTTTTATCCGATAGCGTGCGTTTTTATGGTCGACATGGCTAATCTTCCCCACCACAACCATATTTGCCACACGTCTCTTTAGATCTGTGATTTCTTTATCGCGCCGCTCTAACATGTCCACCTTCAATTTTATGGTATTTATCTTTGTTTTTCACGCCTGTTTCTGGTTTAAAACCGACAAGGGGTTCAACGATTCTTGCTGTTACACTGCCTTCTTCTTCATTCATGTTGGGGATATTTGTCACATAAATGACTTCAAAGGTTAAAATTGCACCGTGGAGTGCTAGAGCGCCATTATCACCAAAGGCAAAAGCAATATTTTGCAGGCGGCATGTCTCAACGGTGTTGTTAAGATTGGGGTTGGCATGGAAAATCTCTTCAACTTCCCATGCTAATTGGTCAACAAAACGTGCGCCATCTTCACATGTTGCATAGCATTCAACATCTACTGTTAAAACACGCCGCCTTAAGCCAAAATCATGTCCATCTTCAATTGTTTCACTTTGTGTTGAGATATTAATAGCTGGCATTGTTTCAATAAATAAATTGAAATCGCGCATATTGAAAACATTATCACCAGCCACTGTTTTTGCTGCCTTTATCAAAGCAACAAAGCTTTCCCTTATTGTTTCTCTCGGATGCATGGGGGCTCCTGTTATTTAACATTTATCCTTTTCTTTATATTGGTATCGTGTTATGATACGTAAAAGAACGAATAAAGGTGATTTGGTGATTGAATCTTTTGCTGATAAGCGGTGTAAAGATCTTTTAGAAGGCAATCTGCCCAGAGGCTTTCCCACCACTCTAGTGCGTATAGCCCAAAGAAAGTTGTTTATGCTCGATAAAGCAGTTGATCTTAAAGATTTGCGCAGTCCTCCGGGAAATCGTCTAGAAGCGTTGAAAGGAGAGCGTAAAGGTCAATATTCTATCCGTATTAATGACCAGTTTCGTATTTGTTTTGAATGGCGCTCTAATGGTGCCTATGAAGTTGAAATCGTAGATTATCATTGATCTGTAGGAGGTCGAGATGAAAAATTATATAGCGATTCATCCCGGAGAAATTTTACGAGAGGAATATTTAAAAGAATATGCTCTCTCTGCTTATGCTCTTGCAAAAGCATTAAATGTTCCACGCACGAGAATAGAACGTATTGTTGCTGAAAATAGTCCAGTGACTCCCGATACTGCACTAAGATTAGCCTATTTTTTTGATACTACTGCTGAATTTTGGCTTAACATGCAAGCTGCTTATGACGTTAGTATATTACAAACTGAAAAAGCAGACGAATTTGCCAAAATCAATAAATTTGAATGTAGGGTTTAACCACCTCCCCATTTTGAGAACGGGGAGGGGAGTTGTGTTTTTAAGTTAAGCAACCTTTTTAATGGGGTTGTCTAAATCTGGTTCGTAAGTTCGCAACAAAGAATCCATGCTATGTGGAAGTTCTGAAGCTCCAAAATCTGTCAAAATTGCCAAGATTTTTGTAATATTGGGCACGTCATCTTGAAGCTTTAAAACCAGAGCATCTACGACCGATTCCATAACCTCAACTATAGCATTGCAGTCCTCATCTCCAATGCCTCGATGGTTAGAAAGCTTAAACAACGACAGCCACAAATCGCATAAGAAGTCTACACTGCTATTCATTGCACACCCCCAAAGATTTGCTCTCTCAAACATGCCAATCCTCTGGATGTAATTTTTGTTGAAGGGAGCACCTTTTCTGTACCATCCGGTCTTTGAATGGTGATAGCAGGGCAGTCCATGAATCCTTTCTTGATTTTATCCTGATAAGGTAACAGAGGCGCCCCTGGAGCCCGTCGATAGACCCAATCATTTTTACGCAAGTAATCTGTTAAGTCCTTTGGTCGTACTTCAAGCATTTTCGCTGCTTCGATAAGACCGAACAAACCATCAGAACGCTTTAAACCATCCAAAGCTTTTGCTTTTGGTGCTAATTCAGCAATAACATGATCTTTCTGCTCTATTTGATTTTGTAAGTGATTTAAAACACCAAGTAATGCCTCCGGTTTGGAGTAGTCAACTTGTGGGGTTGCTACTTGTTTCAAAAGCCGTTCACATTTGATAAAGTATTGACGTGCTTCATGCCCTTTATCATTACGCTCTATCATCGAAAGATGTTTAGCCACGTCTAACGTAATGTGATATTCTTTTACCTTTCCACCGCTTACTAAATTTTTAGTAAGCGTTATAAAGTTTATATTTTCCTGAAATTTACATTCTTTAATGCGATTTTTAATCCAATCATTAAAGCGAGCTTTTATTTCTAAAAACGTATGTAAATCACGCGCGTTAACAGTTTGAACAGTTTCCTGATCAATAACCTGTTCTCTAATTTCTATAAGAGTATTCATAATGAATTCCTTGTTGATAGATGTTTCTTAATGACACTCTAAAAGAGTGCCGGGTGCTAAGAAACACGGCAACAAGCCCGTCGTTATGCTTTCCCCCGAAAGGGTATTTTATGGCATAACCACACCCGACAAGACCAGTATACGCTATACGCATATAATGAGTCAAAGCCTTTACAATGTGCGGAAGACTGATTATTTCGGCAACCAATCCGCTTGTTGTTTTAAGGTGTTTCTTAGGCACCTGATTCGATTATTCATATTGTCGCCACATTGTCAAGTGGGAACGTAATATTTTAAAATAAATAAGCGTGCTTTTACTTTATCTCTCGTAAGATAAGCTTATACATACCGGATTCAGAGGCTTGGACATCTGTGACCACGAAGTGCTCTTGAGAAGAGGGGGCTTTACTGTTTTCAGGAGAGAGGACCACAATACTATCTTGAGGTTTTGGTGGTATTCCCCCGATGTCATTGATACAAAGATCAAGTTCCTTTCTTGCAATTGTGGTGGGGATTCTGCCACCGGCGTCCGATTCTGAATGCTTAATGCCGTAAATCGCTGTGATACGAAAAGATTGCTGGTTGTCCTTTCGCGTGTAGATGATGGGCTGCCCAAAAGTGTTGCGCACATCTTTAACCATTTGGTTTAGCAGCCCGTTCCACCGCATGTTATTTCGCTCCAATCACTGCTTTAAACAGCATTTCAGGGCGTGTGCAAATGTAAAGCGGATAGCTATAGACCTCCGGTTTTACCCATGCATTACGGTCGTGGTCGACGATAAGCATCGTGTAGAGAGGTCTTCCAACCGTGTTGGCAAAATCCAAGCTTTCACCAGGAGCAAAGGTTTTTTGGAAGACACCAGGCGCATCAACAGGAAAGAATTGACATTCATCCGGCTTAATGCCTATAGCGCGCTTTGTTCCAGCCTTCGCACTTACATTATAGTTGTGAATACTCCGGTAATTAATGAAAGTGACACCTGCAAAGTCAAAACTACCAAAGCTCCCAGAGCCAATCGAACTTGGTGTTGCAACACCTCCGGCGCTACTGAGTGTCTGTGCTAAGGCTGTGTTTAAATAGGTCTCACGAATTGTTTTATGGTTTTTCAACTTGGAAAAGAATTCATTACCACAAAGCCCAATAATCCGCGAACGATCAGAAAAAGCTCCCTTTGAAGCTCCAATCATCCTCATAATGACTTGATCAACATGGTCCGCAACATTGGTTGTTTCTGTATTTAGTTTAAAATCAATCGGCTTTGGTGGTGCGATTTCCCATTCCTTGTACCAATCGACAATAACAGAGCCATCGGCATCAAGAACCACCCCTTGAACAGCGCCAAGTTGCATATTTTCCCATGTCAATTCTATTTCAGAAATCAGTTTCTTTTGTTTCTTGGCAATATATTTCATTGCTGTCTCTAACTGATCTTCTGCGCCAAATTCACGACGGTTTTGGATTTCTTCTGATTTCACCGTATCACTTTTGGCAATCCGTGTTGTTTTGAAAAACCGAAGATTACGACCCTCTCTATCACCTTCTGCCAAGGGGGCGCCACGTTCACTGGTTTGAATCAAGGACAATGTATTGTCACGTCTTTCAATACCAACCACTGTGGTGCTTGTTTCCACTTCCTCAAAAAGATCAAGAGAACTAATAAGCCCCGGTTGAAATTCATAGTTTTCAATCGCTTTCATCATTGTGATGGCTGAGAAAGCATCATGTTTAAAAAAATTCATATCCATGTGCGCATTCTCCTATCGCAATAAAATATTGTTATGGTCTTCGAGAGACTGAATGGCAGCACTTTTTTGTTCATCTGTAATGGCATCTGGCCATAGCAATTCAGAAGCTTTTACAGTGCATAAGCGTGCTGTCATTACGGCACGTTGATCGGCTTGAGAGGCATCAACAGTGGCAAAAGAAATTCCAGCAGGGATTTGGCTGCCATCTGATGCTGCTGGATTAAGGGGGGCATATTTTTGTGATGCTGTAATTTTCCCCATGACAGTTCCAGCTTCAATGAATGCTCCTGATGCAAACAGCACTTCTT
>NZ_JBHIPA010000018.1:0-26785 GCF_042195845.1 Bartonella sp. AP4SXKL | reverse complement strand
TAGGCGCCCGTGGATGTAGCGAGCCACTTTATTATAATTAACGCGAGATTGATTAGAACATCATTTTATCCAGCCCCCACTGATGTGGGGCTTTTTTATGGAGCGTCAGATGAGAAAGATATCGAAAGAAGGATTGGCACTTCATCTTGAAGTTTTAAAATCAAAGCTTTTTCTACTAAACTCATGATGTCAACCAGAGCAGTACAATCTTATCACTCATATTTTCATGTCTAGAAAATTGAGATAATGCCATCCATAAATCGCATAAGAAGTTAGAATCTACCTTCATTGCACGCCTCCGTGGACTTGTTCTCTCAAACATGCTGCCCATCCTTTAAGTGTGATTTTTGTTGAAGGCAGCACCTTTTCTGTTCCATCCGGTTTTTGAATGGTGATGGCAGAACAGTCCATGAATCCTTTGTTGATTTTATCCTGATTAAGGTAACAATGGACCACTTGGAGCACGTCGATACACCCAATCATTTTTACGCAAGTAATCTATTAAATCCTTTGGTCTTATCTCCAACATCTTCGCGGCTTCAATCAAACCAAACAAACCATCAGAGCGTTTTAAGCCTTCTAAAGCTTTTGCTTTTGGTGCTAATTCTGAAATAACATGGTCTTTCTGCTCAATTTGACTTTGTAGATGATTTAAGGCGCCAAGTAATACTTCGGGTTTGGAGTAATCAATTTATGGAATAGCTACTTGTCTTTCCAACGGTTAATTATCTTTGCTCGTAAGGCAGTGCTGTAACTAGAAACAAGAATTAAGCATTCACGCTTTGGCGGGTTATAACAAGGGCGGCTTTCACCTTATGTTATCAAGGTAGTGCCCACCAAAATCAACCTTCTCAAATTTGAGGGCGTTAAGTTCTTCAAGCGTTTTCTTGATGTCACGCAACGAAGCCAACCCGCTGGGAAGTACCTTTTACATTGATTTTATTGACTTTTTATGGAAAAACAAAGCATAAGTGATAATCTGTTTTTAAAATTGCAATCAAAGTGTGTAATGCATAAACTCATAAGGATATGGAATATATAGATAAAGTTTAAGAACATAATCTAGCCTTTCTTATTAACAGCCAGCGTATTCATGATGAGCAAGTTGGTACTGTATATTGGCAATTAATCTCTCATTGGCTTTTTTTACAATAGCACTTGTAATCTCTGGCTTTGACATCACCTTAGCAATTGAGGGTCCCTCTTGTTTTGCAATGGGGAATTGATTTCCATCCACTCTTTGAAAAACATTACCATTCAGCTTTTTTAATTCAACACGCTTTGGAAAACTCCGATCCTTGATAAAAACATGGGCAAGATTTGTTTTTTTACAAACATTTTGTAAGCCACGCTGCGTTTTGTTCTTTTGCTTTAAAAAATTTAAGAAGTATCGGTGTTCCAGGACCAATGATATCTGTCTCAAGAAACCTTGCTGTCGCCTTTTCTTTAATATAAACACCTCTTCTTATACGCTTTATTTGGGCTGATGAGATGTCTGCAACTTGCTTTTCAGTAAAGCGTTCAACTTGTTTTGCTGCAGTGTTTAGAGCATTACGCAGAGCCCAATTAAGGCGAGGGGCTTGAAGGCTTGTGAAGGTATCTTTTGCCTGTTGAAGATACCATTTTTGGTGGATAATTAACTTCAACGTCTAAGCCTTTTTAAGAGTAGGTGTTGATGATTGAGAGACCTTAGATGCTTTTGGTTTTTCGAGTAAGGTTTCTTCAGTCATTGGTTCAGATAATGTTTGTGCTACTTCTTGTTCTATCTGCTTAATTTGTTCAACTGTCTTTTTAGGTTTTGCTGTTGTTTTGACGTCAACAAAAGGTTTTGCAGCATTGGCGCGCTTGAGACGTGCGTAGACCTGATTAGAAACTTCAACAAATGGATTATTGGGGGGTAATGGTTCAAAGCGAACAGCGCTTTTATTGTCTCCAACAACACACATTGACGTAGTGATGACAGCTTTCATTATGGCTCCTTTTGAGTCATAATTAATGACATAATTAGTCAAATATTGATTTTTATTCTGTGAAAAATTGATTAGCTGATTGTCAGCAGAAAAAAATCATGATCTTATGCTTTTTTACTTTTTACCTAAAGTTGGTGTTTTTAAACATTTAAAAGTGTAGAAAAAATTCAAGTAAGAAATGTTGATAACCTTGCTAAGACTTCATCCATAATTATATATGGAATAGTTTCCATTCTTTTTCCATTACGCGCTACTATATCTAAAGCACGCGGTTGGTCACAGCGTATCACACCTGTTGTATGCAGCCCTGTTCCCACCAATGAAACAGCAAAGCCTGCTATTCTAGCAAAATTTCCTCCACTCGTAATGGGCAAAACAATGGGTGTTTTTGTTAAACGATTAAACGCCTCCGGTGACACAATCAGTACAGGACGCGTTCCTTTTTCTCATAGACAGAGGTTGGGTCAAGCGATACAAACCAAATTTTACCCCGCTTCATTACAAGAGCTCTCTGCCAATAAGCTTAGCATCAAACCACTCTACATCTTTATCCGCAAAATCGTCCGAAGGATTACATTCGGCTAACAATTCTTCAAGAGTGTAATTTTGCGATATTTGTGGTTTTACAACCAATTGTCCATTATCAATAGCCAAACCCACTTGCATATTTTCAGTAAGATGAAGAACATCAAACAATGCAGGCGGTATAGAGAGCATAACGGATCCTCCAACTTTACGTAATTTTGTTGTGCATAAAACGCCCTCTCTAATATTATATAAAAATATAACATAAAGCCCATGATTCAATAGCTTTTAATGCTTTTGTGCAAATGTTTAAGAAGCGCATTTAGAGCAATACGCAATATACTCTGAATAAAGTCAATATTTTTTTAATTTCTGAAAAACATAAAAATATAAAAGTTATAATACCAAACAAGGCTCTTAGCTGCTTATCTGTAAACATATTTATTTCTTGCGGTTTTCGATAATTTTTTGATCTCTCTGTTGATCTCGTCTATAAGAGGTTCGTAATTGAGAATGCTTTTCGGAATATCACCACCGTAAACCCATGCTTTTACTTGCGCTTTGGTACTAAAATCCGCATTCTTAGGTGTTTTGTAATACTGACCACCATCAAACTTTTCACACTCTCTTGTGCCGTCTTCGTATTCGTAGAGGTTGTAAAAATACTCCTCTGTCCCATCCCCCATGGGGCATACCCACTGCCGTTGCAACAAACCTCTTTCGCATGGGTTGTTTACGGTTTTTTAAGAATAGATGTTTTAAAATGAACATACTTTAATCCTAATTTTACAAATTTGTCTATTTGCCTCAAATTTGACCGTACAGAGCGTTTTATAAGATAGGTTTTTTATCATAAAATCTTTAAATCACTCTGTACGGTGCCATTTTGTCGATTTAAATGCACATCCAATCACAAAACGATCAGCAATTTTCATTAGTTTGCTAATTTGCAGTGTTTTTCACTTGCTTTTCAACCAACGCGAGTGGTTTTGAATTCTCTCTCATTGCCTTTTCTTTCAGCCTTTTTTCACGGGTGTTCAAAACAGCCTTGCGTACAAGATTGGCTTTTGTCAAAAGACTATTTTCCAAATCACGACATAATCTTACTAACTCACGAGTGCTTGGAAAAAACGTATCCGATAAATCTTCTACCTCATCGCATAAAATCCCCGTTTAACCGTTTTTATGAGTGACCACGCAGAAACACTTTCCAAAAACATTCCATAGGTAAGCGCTATACCTTCATGATCTGCCTGTTGCGAAATTTTTTAAACCACACGAAAGCATCCGAATTGCCTTGGTTATGTCCTCTTTGCTCGCTTTTATTGAAAACAATTCGTGAAGTTGATCACACGCTTCTAAGGCAATCGCTTCCTGCTGTTGTGTCAATGCTTGCCACTTTTCAAAACTAAAGGAAACTCCGGAGCTATCATCTCGTGAATGTGTTTCAAAGTGACCTCGAGGCCCGATATCAAGGATGCTGTCTGAGATGCGTTCATCTACACTTTTTTGCCTTTAAGAGTGATTTTCCATAGTTTTTTCCGTTCTCTAAATCCTCGATAGCTTTTTGCACCCAGTTGCGCCACATTGCTTTCCAATCCGTTTTGCGTGCATCTTTGCCTGTTCTAGCTTTCCAATAATCTCGAAATTTTGCCATTTCGGCTTTGACACGCTCTGGAGGTAATCCCTCTTCGATTGCGAAATCATAAACAGGTTCGAAATCATCAGGGGTACGACAACCACTGTCATTTCTAACCCGTTTAGCTTTTTTCGTAATGTTCTCTTGCTCGTGAATGGAAGGTTGGTTTTCTACACCCGTTTCGATTTGCTCTGATGTGGTCTCAACAGCAGCAACCTATGTTGGTTCGTCAACCTGTTCGTTTGTTTCTAAATTTTCAGAAGCAGTTTTTTTTGCTAAAATGATAGTTTTAGTTTATATATATTCTTATTCTGGTTCTTTATAGCTTGATTTTGCTTAGCGTTTGCTTCAGCAAAATCATTAAAATGTTTTTTATAGCGTTTTTTATTGTACACCTTTTTTCCAGCCTCACTATGAATTTGCGATATGGGCGCTTTTTTATCAGTAAAATCTTTTAGCTCTTCTTCAATGCGCGTATTCGACAAACCATTATCTTTCTCAAGAAATTTACCATTCTTCATGAGATATTCGACAATAGTTGCAAACTTTTTTGCGAGCAATTGCAAGCGCGGGCAAGCATTTCAAAATCTGTTTTAATTGGTGCTTTTTTGTCATATATGCGAATGAAAAGCGTTATATAAATGCCCCTTTGTTCTCATGTCATTCCATCTATCTCACTGTTCCAGTCATTCAAAAGGAATCTTATCCATGGCATTGCATTAGACATGCGCATTCCCTTCTTTAACTAAATATAAAATTGCTAAAGCATTTGCTTCGTTGTCATCTTTTGGATTGTATTCTTTTGCACACACCGTCTTAATCATCTTTTCTTGTGAGGCATTGACTTTATCTGTTGTGATCTTCATTTTTGTAAGCCATTGCTGAAAACGCAAATAGCGCCTACTATCGCCTTGAAAACGAAAAAATTCAAAATTGACAAGTGCCACTTGTTATACTGCTGTCTACACGAGAAATCGCCCAGCCTGTCTTAGATCTAGATCAAGGTAGAGAACGGTTTGTGTATTGATGATCATCTTCCCCCATGAAGGCTGTTGCGTATTTATATGTGCGCTATGACAGAGCGTGTTGTGATTGCCTGTTTTGAAAAAATGGTCGTGAGAAAGTACTTGAAACTACTTTTGGGCCAATTTTTTACTGCCATTCGAGGAAAAATAATCTTAGAAGCAGTTGATTTTCGAATTAACTCTTCTTGTTTTTGAATCACATCTTTTTGTGCACGTATTATTTCAGCTTCTTTATCTATTATTTTGTCTTTTGCATCTATCTCTTTTCTGAGCTTTTGCGTCGTTTTACAAGAGTCATGAAGAGTATAAGTCAATCCCAAATTAGCAATATTGATTGCCTCTCCATCCTATAAAGACGAGGAGGAGGTCAAAGTGCTAAAAAGGTATCTCAAAAAGCAGCAATGATTCGTATTTTAGTACCACCGCGGTGCCGTCTTATAGCGTTATAATAAAGTTACGAAAGGTGGTTTAGAAGGTGCTTTAATTTTTTTTGATTTTTAATAAATCATTGGAAAATAAGAGAGATTAAGATAATCTGGTGCGGACGGCGGGACTTGAACCCGCAAGGTCTTCGACCGGCAGATTTTAAGTCTGCTATGTTTACCGTTTTCATCACGTCCGCGATGTGATTTCTCTCATAAGCTATATCTTTTATTGAATCAAGAATTAATGACAAAAGAAACATTTTTCATTTTTTAGTGAAATTTTGACTGACAATAGTTTCCTTTATCGATAGAAAAAGCTTTTATAATGTAAATAAAGTATGAAATGATTAGTGTTATGAGTCAATTTATTCAAGACGTCACAAAAGCTATGGTGGGATTGCATCACGTGTTTGCTGAAACACCACTTCAAAGAAATGATTTTCTTAGTCAAAAGTATGATGCAGAAATTTATTTAAAGCGTGAAGATTTAACACCGGTGCGGTCTTATAAGATTCGTGGTGCTTTCAATTTTGTTTCAGAAATGCTTAGCTGTATATCACCAGATTCTGCATTTGTTTGTGCTTCAGCGGGGAATCACGCGCAAGGGGTTTCTTTTGTTTGTCGTTATTTTAAACGTAAAGGCGTGATTTTCATGCCTATGACAACGCCACAACAAAAAATTGAAAAAACACGTATTTTTGGTAAAGAATTCATTGATATTCGTTTGGTTGGTGAAACATTTGATCAATGTTATGAAGCTGCGCAATCCTTTGTCGTAGAGAGCGGTGGTGTAATGGCTCCACCTTTCGATGATATTCGCATTATTACAGGGCAGGCAACAGTGCTTTGTGAAGCAGCTTTACAATGGAAAAAACTCAATGGAGAAAGTGAGCCAGATTTGATGATTGTGCCGGTAGGGGGTGGTGGTTTGGCAAGTGGAGTGAGCAAGTTTTTACATGAATATGGTTGGAAAACAAAGCTTCGTTTTGTTGAGCCGCAAAGAGCTGCAAGTTTGCTTGCTTGTTTGGAGAGTGGAAAACGCGTCAAGCTTGAAAGCATTGACACTTTTGTAGATGGTGCTGCTGTGGCTGAAATTGGTGCTCTAAACTATACAATTCTAAAGCAATTTCCCCCTGATTCTGTCATTACGGTTCCTGAAAACCGCGTTTGTTCTACGATGGTTGAAATGCTTAATGTTGAAGGTGTGGTTCTTGAACCGGCTGGTGCTTTATCGATTGATGCGCTTAACAGTATTCCTCCTCAAGAGTTAAAGGGGAAAAAAATTCTTCTCGTTATTTCAGGAGGTAATTTTGATTTTGAGCGTTTGCCAGAAATTAAAGAGCGTTCTTTACGTTTCCAAGGGT
Source organism: Bartonella sp. AP4SXKL (assembly GCF_042195845.1). Taxonomy (NCBI): domain Bacteria; kingdom Pseudomonadati; phylum Pseudomonadota; class Alphaproteobacteria; order Hyphomicrobiales; family Bartonellaceae; genus Bartonella; species Bartonella sp. AP4SXKL. The sequence goes on along the minus strand of NZ_JBHIPA010000018.1, from coordinate 19,837 downwards.
TGAGAAAATATTTTATTTTTAGTTTTCCGCAACATCCTGGTGCATTGCGTCATTTTCTTTCCACATTATCACCAGATGATGATATCGTACGTTTTGAATATCTTAAAAAGTCAGCGAGAAACTTTGGTTCTGTATTGGTTGCGATTGAAACAAAAAAATACGGTAATTTTTGTCTTTTAGAGGAAAAATTTCAAGCGTTAGGTTGGCGTTATCGTGATATTACTGATGATCAAACGTTATTTGATTTTGTTATTTGAGAAACTGAAATTTTACTAAAACAAGAAGTATAATGATGAAACCTATTTTTTATTCGGTGCTGAGTCTATTTTTCTTTTTGATTGTTAATCAACAGAGTTTAGCATCTCAGCCAACAATAGTACAAAAAGATGAACTTTCAAGAGTCGTTGTTGATGTCAATAATGCTATAAAAAATGGGGATTTTATGCCCATTTCTCGTTATATGCCTGAGCGGCTTTATAAAGAGATGGCACATCGATTGAATACAACAGAGAGTGCTTTACGTAGTGATTTTCTTCAACAGTTGCATAAGAAATTTGAGGGGGTGCCTTCTGGTGCTTATTATTTAGATAAAGAAAATATAGAGTATTTACAAACTGATAACGGTACTTTGTATGCTTTAATTCCAACAGTTCTTGAGATGAAAGATCGCATCATTCAATATAAAACTTTGGCGATTTTTGATAAAACACAATGGTATTTAATTTATGGCGGTCAAAAAACTTTACAAAATCCAGTTTTTCTCGAGATTTATCCTGATTTTATCAAGGTACATTTACCGATGGACACAATCATCAAAAAGTAAACGATCTAAATATTGTTTTTATTCATGATAAATGTATTTCGTAAAGTTCTTGCTTTTTTATCATAATCCAAAGATAATAGAGATGAAGGCATTTAGGCTGGTTTGTTGGCTTTTTGTAAAGTGAAGTTTATACGCCTTTATCTTGATTTCAAGGTGTTCATGAGTTGCGCAAGCCGCTTTTTAGGCGTTGCTTCATTTAAAATGTCAGGGATTTCTCTTGCGCGGATTCTTGAGTGGAGAGTTCAGATGGTTACTTCTTTTGAGTTCTTCAGCTAAGGAAAGATTTTATTTTGCCTATAAAAGAAGAAAATGTTTTTACAAAGTTAGGTTTGCCTACTCTTTTGATTAAAAATTTACTCATTGCTGGGATGAGTAAACCTAAACCTATACAAGAACAAGCTATTCCAGTTATGTTGAAAGGACACGATATTTTAGGTGTTGCTCAGACAGGTTCTGGAAAAACCTTGGCATTTAGTTTGCCTATTTTAAGTCAGATTTTGGCTTTAGGTGATAAACGCTGCCCTAAAACTGCACGCGCTTTGATTTTAGCTCCAACGCGTGAACTTGCTGTTCAGATTGATGAAACGATTTGCACTGCGGCGAAAGGAGCACATCTTTCAACATGTCTTATTTTTGGGGGCGTATCACGTTTAAAACAAATTAAACGTATGGAAGCAGGTGTGGATGTTTTGATAGCGACTCCAGGGCGTTTGAGAGATCTTGTTCGTGAAAAGTGTGTTGATCTTTCCCAATCTCGTTTTTTGATTTTGGATGAAGCAGATCGTATGTTGGATATGGGTTTTATTCATGATGTTAAGCAAATTGCAAAGCTTTTGCATCAAGAACGTCAGACAGCACTCTTTTCTGCAACAATGCCGAGGGAAATTGCTGTGCTTGCAAAATGTTTACTCAATGATCCGGTTAAAATTGAAGTTGTTCCTCAAGGTACTACGGCTGTAGAGATTTGCCAAAAATTATATTGTGTTCCTACGAATGAAAAAAAGAATGTTTTAAGTAAACTTTTGACAAATCCAGCTTTTGATTCGGTTATTGTTTTTACTCGAACTAAACATGGGGCAGATGCTGTCACACGTAGTTTAGAAAAGGTAGGATATTTAGTCGCAACAATTCATGGAAATAAATCACAAGGTGCTCGCCAGTCTGCTTTAAAAGCTTTTCGTGAAAGATCTGTGCAGATCCTAGTGGCAACAGATATTGCTGCACGCGGTATTGATATACCAGGGATAAGCCACGTTATTAATTACGACTTACCAGATGAAGCTGAAAGTTATGTACATCGTATTGGTCGTACAGGACGTAATGGCGCATCTGGTGTAGCACTTACGCTTTTTGATGAGAAGGTAGAAAGGTCCCGCCTGTGTGCTATAGAGCGCTTGATTCGTATGAAATTGGTGGCTGAGGCTGTTCCAGAACAATTTGCAGCGTTTCCAGAAAAGCCAATTGTACGAGAAAGTAAAGAAAAAGAAAACGATAAGGAACGCCGTTTTAAAAAATCTAAACGTCAAAAACAGTTTTTAGGTCGAAAAGATGATACCGCACAGTTGCAGCGGAAGAATTCTTCACCTCAAAATGAGAGGCATAAAAAAGCAAAAACAGTAGTAAAGCGTGCAAAGCCTCTTCGTTTTCGAAAATCAGTTAAGAGGGCTGCTTAGATAAAGTCTTGAAAAAAGATCATGTACTGGAGATTTTTTACTTTTGTTGATTTATTCTCAATTGAAAAGAGCTATAAAATACTCTTGTCAAAGTAAGAAGATCCTTTAGAGGTTTTCATTTTTTAGAAATGAAAACTTCTAACTTTTTGGATTTATTAAAAATCTTTATTGTAGAGGCAATTATTTATTTGCTTTATTCCTATTTTTTTAAATGGGAATAAAAGTAGATTTTATTTATATAAAACTATTTTTATAAAGGATGTGTTTTATCTTTAATGATAACTTTTAATTTTAAAAATTGATGTCTAATAATAACTCATTGTTTTATATATTGAATAATTCATTATATCGTATTTTTTTCATTTTGAAGTTATTTATGCGGATCAATCAAAAGTATTCGCTTGCACGTTATGTGTGAAGTTGTCATATAGATAATCATTTGAAAAATAAATAAAATAATTTTTATAAACTCTTTCCAAGGCAATGGGGGATTGCTGAGATTGAGAGTTGGAAAATAGTACGATGGTATGGCTTTTATTATAAATAAAGATGGGGCTGATCAATCGATTTCATTTTATACCATTTACGGGGGTGTCATTGTGAAAGAGTCTTGGCGGATTTAAGAGATATCTCTTTAAAAAAGCATGTGACTGCATAATACAATAGCGAGAATGTCATGATTTCTGAAGGCTTTCTCAGGATTCTTAACAATTTAGCTCGTTATTTTGGTTTTTACTGTAAAACTATTATTTGTGGGATATAAAGTATTTGGGGGATATAAAGCCTATAAGATTTTATGTATTAAATGTTTTATGACAGTGTGGTGAACAAGGCAAGGTTGTTTGTAAAGCGTTGAAGTGGTTAGTAGGAGAAATAACCTGTTAGATAAGACGTCGGAGTGTTTACAGACTTGTTTTATGTTTTTTTGCTTTTAGGATGGGGAGGGGGTTATGTGGGGTGTATGGAGATAATATATGACCTTGATTATTGTTTCTTCCATTTTTCAAAATGATTGCTTCATGAGCAGGTTTTTAAGTTTAACTCCTTTATTAAGTAGAAATCATTCTTTCTTTGGAAAAAAATATATGAGACCGATTCATTGCTGATGGAGCTTAATAACTCATCTCTGATGAAAGAAATCGTAATTTATAATGTGCAAATAATTGCTGTGTCCTCTTATAAAGGCGCGGTAGTTTGAAAAAAGTATTTAAAATGAATCAATCGCTTTTTGCGTTCATTGCAAAAAACACATCCCGTAGGATATTGCGTTTCTACTTTATTGCAAAAATCCTATTCCATTACTTTTATTAACGAATCCCTCATGTCTAAAAACTTTAGAAAAAACAATAAACTACGTGGAATAAAAGAAAAGTGGCTCCCCGGGCCGGATTCGAACCAGCGACCAACCGGTTAACAGCCGGTTGCTCTACCGCTGAGCTACCGGGGAATGGTGCCCAATCATCTCGTTGAAAAGGCTATAGCAAAGCAATACTGATTTGCAAAGGATAAAATTACTTTTTTTAAAAAAATATGATAAATTGTGTAATAAGAGGAAAAAAGGCGAGAGAATATTTCTACACCTTGACGGATGCGTTGCCTTCCCTTATTGAAACCTTTATGTTTGTTGACGAGGCCTCGTGGCGGAATGGTTACGCAGAGGACTGCAAATCCTTGTATCCCGGTTCGATTCCGGGCGAGGCCTCCAGCCGATTTTAAACGAAACGGCTTTTAAGGGAGATGAGGTATAGGAAAATAGATTATTTCCCTCTATTCTTGTGAAGACACTTTTGTATGAGAGATTATACAGTTAAAATCTAATTGTTGACTGTAGTATCCTTTTTTGTAACGCCCATAGTTTAAGAGATCTTTATCCCTTATTGTCGCTGTTTTGTTTGTTTTTTGTAGGTTAGGAGAAAATATTCGTTATGGTTGCAGATTTTGCTGAGCTTCGTCGCAAAATGGTTGACAATCAAATTCGTACAGTCGATGTAACGGATTTATCAGTTCTTGAAGCCTTTTTAACGGTATCTCGTGAAGATTTTGTATCGGAAGATATGAAAGTGTTAAGTTATCTTGATACTGATATTGTTCTATGTCCAGAGCAAGATGGGGTTCCTGCACGCTATTTGATGAAACCTGCGTCTCTAGCGAAATTACTACAGCTTGCCGCTGTAAAATCATCAGATGTTGTTTTAGATATTGGTGCAAATAGTGGTTATTGTGCAGCGTTGCTTGCAAAACTTGCAGGGTCTGTGATTGCGCTGGAAAGTGATAAATCTCTCTTTGAACGTGCTCTTGAAGCTTTAGAACGGAATCAATGTGATAATGTGGTTGTCGTTCATGGTCCATTAGAGAAAGGATATGCCGTTGAGGGACCTTATGACGTGATTTTCATTGAGGGATCTGTTGATTTTATTCCTCAAGGTATCTTTGATCAAATGAAAGACTGTGGACGTCTTGTTGTGGTTGAAGGGCATGGAAATGCTGCTGTTGCACAAATCTATATAAAAGAAGATGGGATCATCTCGGCTCGTCGTGCTTTTAACCTCGCTGTAAAGCCTCTTCCTTGTTTTTTCAAAACACCTGGTTTTGTGTTTTAGTGCTTGTTTGTTTTGTGAATAAAAGATAATTTTGTAATTTATTTGGGGTTTGTTATTGTGTGTATTATGTTTAGAGTAAACAAGAAGTTTCAGGCGTGTTTATTGCTGGTGTTGAGTGTTTTTCTATCAGAGGCTGTTTGTGCTGAAACATTGATGGATGCCTTTTCTAAGGCTTATAAATATAATGCTAAGTTGAATAGTGAACGTGCAGCTGTGCGTATATCCAGTGATGATGTTGTCATTGCGCGATCGGGGCTATTGCCACAGGTTGAGGGGGTTGGGAACTATGGGCGCAATAAGTCTTTTACAGGTCCTTATGTCACTTCTGGATCTATAGGAGTGAGATTAAATCAAAGATTATTTGATGGTTTTATCACGCAAAATATCTTTTCTTCAGCTCAAGTTAAGTTGCAGGCCCAGCGTGAATATCTTCGTAATGTTGAACAAAATACGTTTCTGGAGGCGGTGACCGCTTATGCTAATGTCTATCACGCACGTCGTGTTGCCGATCTTCGGAGAGAAAATTTGGCAGCTCTTGAGGAACAAGTTCGTTCAAATAAAGCAAAATTTGATGTGGGTGAAGGAGGGCATGTTGATCTTGCTCAAGCTCAAGCTGCACGTTCCGTGGCGGTTTCAGAGCTGAGTCTTGCTCGTTCTGATGTAAAAGCAGCAGAGGCAGTGTATCGACAAGTTATTGGTTCTGATCCTGAAAAGTTAAAACGCCCACCTGTAGCCAAAGATTTTCCCGTCAACCTTGATATGGCTTACCAAATGAGCGTTGTGATGCATCCAGCAATCCTTTATGCTAAATATTTAGTCGATGCGAGTGTTTATAATGTAAAGGCGAAAGAAGGGGCATTGCTCCCTAAAGTTGATTTTTCTGCAACTGCATCTTATAATCGAATCTACAGCGGGGTTGGAGAAGATGGCGTTTCTAAATCGATAGGGTTGTCAGTAAGTGTCCCAATCTTTGAAGGAGGGCGTACGTCTGCGCAAATTCGCCAATCAAGGGAACAGCTTGGACAGGCGCAGCTTCAACTCGATTTGGCGCATAGTAATACGCGACAAGCACTTACTTCTGCTTGGTTTCAGTTGGAGGGCGCACGCTCATCTGTTGTTGCTTACCGTGAAAGTGTTCGTGCTGCTGAAATTGCTCTGAAAGGTCGTGTTCAAGAAAATCGCGTAGGGCAAGCAACGACGCTGGATGTTTTAAATTCTCGTACTCTATTGATTAATGCTCAGATTGCGCTTGCAATGGCAGAGCGTAATGCTGTTGTGGCGAGCTATAGTGTTCAATCTTCTATTGGTAAATTGACTGCAAGTTATTTAGGTTTAAAAACAATTAAATATATCCGATAATACATAAAAGTATCTCTTTGAATCTTATTAAATTATTTTAGTTTTTAAAAGATTAGTAAATCAACAGTTGAATATGTTGAAAGATATTGCGGCGAGATATTATTTTTACTAAGTGTAGAAAACTGTGTGTAGCGCCCTCTTTATGACAAGCATATTTGAAAATATCGTAGGAGGCATGTTGATCTTATAATTCTTTTGCATACACTGAAAATATGATTCTATTTGTTGTTGCGTCTTTGAGAGGTTGTAAAGTATGGTACAGAGTTCAAGCGTGTTACGTGAGCCAAGTATGGATGAAATTTTAACATCTATTCGTGAAATAATCGAAGAAAATGCGGTTCAATCTGATCACTTTTTAAATGAAGATGTTGCAGTGAATGCTTCAGAAGTTGCATCCGAGGGTATTTATGATACAACCTTATCGGTTGATGATGCTATGAAAGCTTTAGCTGATCGTATTGGTCTTTCTTCTGAAAATCAAGGGGGGAAGATAACGCAAGAAAAAGAGGATATAGAGGCAGAAAATAATACAGTTGGTATGGATATGCAAAAGATGAAGCTTTCTTCTGAAGAACGGAATTCTGTTTATAAAGCAAAAGAATATGAAGATGAGATAAGGAAATCACAGTCAGACGCAGGAAGGGATGGTCATGTGGAATTGTCTGCATATTGTATTTCTTCTGCAGAAAAGATTGCAAAGGATGTGTTGCGTCCGGCTATAGCAGAATGGTTACAGTCTAAATTGCCTATTTTGCTGGAAGATATTTTGCGTGAAGAGATTGTGAAGGCGATTAAAAAATCGTCTTAATTATTTTTATGTTTTTCATTTTATGGGGATTTTGTTTGCGATTTTGCGAGCTCTCTAGTGAATGGCTGAGATTCACGAGATTCTGATCAGGTTTTGGTCATATATTGTGTTTTTCAGCGGCGTTATGGATGGATAGAATGTTAGAAAAAAACTATGATGCTTCCTCTATAGAGCAACGGGTTGCAAAGAGATGGGAGACTCGTGGGGCTTTTAAAGCGGGAGCTGGTTCTAAAAGCGATGCAGAACCTTTTTGCGTTATGCTTCCACCTCCTAATGTTACAGGCTCACTTCATATGGGGCATGCGCTCAATACGACAATTCAAGATATAATAGTTAGATTTCAGCGGATGCGTGGCAGAAATGTGTTGTGGCAGCCTGGTATGGATCATGCTGGAATTGCTACGCAAATGGTAGTGGAGCGTCAACTTGCAGAACGCCAAGAGCCAACGCGTCAAGAAATGGGGAGAGAAAAGTTTATTGAGCGTATTTGGGAATGGCGTTATGAAACTGGAGGCGTTATTGCAAACCAGTTGCGTCGCCTTGGGGTTTCATGTGATTGGTCGCGTGAGCGGTTTACAATGGATGAGGGGTTGTCGCAGGCGGTTCGTGAAGTCTTTGTCACGCTTTATAAGCAAGGGTTGATATATAGGGATAAGCGCCTCGTCAATTGGGATCCTAAATTGTTGACAGCTATTTCAGATCTTGAAGTTGAGCAAAAAGAAGTTCAAGGACATTTGTGGCACTTTAGATATCCACTTGAAGGTAAAATTTTTGATCCAAATGATGCGACAACTTATATAACAGTGGCGACAACACGACCAGAAACAATGCTTGGTGATACAGGAATTGCTGTTAATCCTGAAGATGAGCGTTATAAACATCTTATCGGTAAAAATGCTCTTTTGCCGCTTGTTGGTCGTAAGTTATTAATTGTTGGTGATAGCCATGCTGATCCTGAGGCTGGAAGTGGTGCTGTAAAAATCACACCAGCTCATGACTTTAATGACTTTGAAGTAGGACAGCGTAATCATTTACGCTTGATCAATATTTTTACCCAGCAAGCCGAGATTTTTCTTCGTGAAAATGAAGCATTTTTCGATGGTTTGATTTTATCAGATGAATTAAAAATGTTAGTAGAAAATCTCGATAAATCTGATCGTTTTGTTGCTCGCCAGAAGATTGTTTCTTTGATGGAAGAACAGGGATATTTAGCTTCTGTTGATGATCATACCCATATGGTTCCTCATGGAGATCGCAGTGGTGTCCCTATTGAGCCTTTTTTGACAGATCAATGGTATGTTCATGCTGCTGAATTAGCAAAGCCAGCGATAGAGGCTGTTCAACAAGGCAAAACGCAGTTCGTTCCAGATAACTGGAAAAAGACGTACTTCAATTGGATGGAAAATATTCAACCTTGGTGCATTTCTCGCCAATTATGGTGGGGACATCAGATTCCTGCTTGGTATGGTCCTGATGGAACGGTTTTTGTTGAAAAAAGTGAAAAAGAGGCTTTAGATTCAGCTTTTGCTCATTATGGTGAGGTTGTTGAATTAATCCGTGATCCGGATGTTTTAGATACTTGGTTTTCATCAGCTCTTTGGCCTTTTTCAACATTAGGATGGCCAAATAAAACGACTGAATTATCTACTTTTTACCCAACATCTTTATCTGTGACAGGATTTGATATTATTTTTTTCTGGGTTGCTCGTATGATGATGATGGGACTTCACTTTATGGGTGACGTTCCTTTCCCAACGGTTTATGTGCATGCTCTTGTACGGGATCAAAAGGGTGCAAAGATGTCAAAATCAAAGGGAAATATTATTGATCCCTTAGAGCTTATTGATCAATATAGTGCTGATGCACTTCGATTTACTTTAGCTATTATGGCAGCACAAGGTCGTGATGTAAAACTTGATGTTTCCCGTATTGCTGGTTATCGTAATTTTGCTACGAAATTGTGGAATGCTACCCGATTTGCACAGATGAATGGTGTGAAGCATGATCCAGCTTTTAAACCAGAACAAGCAAAACTGGCGCTTAATCGTTGGATTTTAACAGAGTTATCTAAAACGATTTCAGCAGTTACGACTGGTATTGAACACTATAAATTTAATGAGTCAGCTGCCACTCTTTACCGTTTCATTTGGAATACATTATGTGATTGGTATTTGGAGCTTCTCAAACCTATTTTTCAGGGGGAAAATGAAGATGCTAAAAATGAGGCTCAAGCTTGTACTGCTTGGGTTTTAGATGAAGTTTATAAACTTCTTCATCCTTTTATGCCTTATATGACGGAAGAGTTGTGGTATCTTACAGAAACGCAAGCCATCAAGCGTGAGGATATGCTCGCATTGACAAAATGGCCAGAGGAAACATTGATAGATGAAGAAGCTGCTGATGATATTAATTGGCTTATTGATGTCGTCACAGGGATTCGGTCTGTACGTTTTGAAATGAATATTCCAGTGGCGACACAAGCACCTCTTGTTGTTGTTGAAGGAGGGGAAGTAACGCGAGAGCGTGTGAAGCGTTATGATGCACTTCTAAAAAAATTAGCGCGTATTGAAGTTATTGATTTCTCTGATAAAGTTCCGGAAATATCAGCACAAATGATTTTGGGAGAGGCTGTTTTTTGTTTACCATTAGGACAGTTGATTGATTTGGAGGCTGAACGTGTTCGTTTGAGGAAGGATGTCAGTAAAATTGAACAAGATATTGAAAAAATATCGCTTAAGTTAAACAATCCCAAATTTATAGCAAATGCAAAAGCAGAAATTGTTGAGCGTGAGCGGAACAGGGTTGTAGAACTGCGTGCAGCGCAGAAAAAAATATTTGTTGCTTTAGAGCGGTTAGATTGATTTCAACTTTTTATTTTTTTGATAGATAATTGCATACCAGTAGGGCTAGTATAGATCTTCTTTAAAAGGAAACTTTTTCTTTTGTTAGTTTTTCATGAACGATCATAAAATCTCTACTGAAATCCATTGTTTTATGTTTATCATTAAAGAGACATCTTTTAAGGCATCCAAGCCTATTCCACGACGTAGATCATGAATGGTATAACGGTAAATCTATTGAGCTTCCCTTCTTTATGCTTGTGAAGTAACAAGCGCTGGGGGCACCATTCTGTCCAATATCCGGACAACCCTTAGCTCAAACCGTTCGTAAGAGGCATTTTTAGTTCTTTCTTACACAGAGTTTTTATCCACATAGCTCTCTCTACTTGTAATGTGCAAGCGGATGGTTTTGATTGATTTAACATGGAACAAGTTTGGAATGAGAGAATCTTACGATATTCGAGGTCCTCATTCAACATGCAAAATGGTAAAGTATCATTAAAATCAATATCTTGTTTTATTTCTGTAAAATATCATCATTTAGAGTAGCAATATAAGGCATGTAAAATTACATATGTGGTATTTTTTGTATGTAGTGGTGAGTATTCTGAGGTAAAACTTGTGTGTAAAGTATGAAGTAACCCCATGTGAAATGATGTTAGGTGCAATCCGTTAAACAAAAAGCTGTATTGTTTATAGATTGACGGAGGCAAAAAACTTCATCTTTAAGGTGGTAAGGCAGTCGTGAAGTTATAAGTTAACTATCATCATTATATTTATCCATCTTTCGTATTGTTTTTTATACTCAAACGTTTACCATTCATCATGTATTCTCTTCGTTCTCAAGTTGCTGTTTAATGCACGTTATTCTATTGAACGATTTTTGCTCATACGTATAAAATTTTAAGATCGATAAATCCTATTGGATGGTTTTTATCTATTTGTTTTTTCTTTTAAAATTTTTACTTTAAAATTGCGTATGCTTCTTACTAAGAAAAAGAGTTTAAATATCTACAAAGAAATTTGTAACAGATATAATCATTAAAATTGAGGTAGGGGGAATGGTTAATAGGTTTCAGATATGGAAAAAAGTCACGATTGTTGTGATTTTAGAGGGATTCTTTTCGACTGTTTATGTAATAGATGTCAATAGCTTGCAAGAAGCGAATGATGGTTCGTTTTATTTTTTAAAACGTGGCATGTCTGTTTATAAAAATGGGCATATAACTCAGGCTATTGCAGCATTACGTTGTGCTGCTAAGAGAGGCTATATTGGTGCGAATTGGAAACTTGGCTCTATCTATGCAAACGGTGATGGTGTCCCTAAAAATGATTATAAGGCATATAATTTTTTTGCATATATTGTTGAAAAAGGTGCTGATCTTGGTTCAGAGGATGAAAGTTATGTTTCTGATGCATTGATTAAACTTGCCGGATACATAAAAAAAGGTATTCCTCAATCACCTGTGAAACCTGATCCTTCTTATGCTTCTCATCTTTATATGCAGGCTGCGGTAAACTATGGAAATCCTAAAGCTCAGTATCATTTAGGAAAAATATTTTTAAAGGGAGAGGGAAGGGAGAAAAATCTTATACAAGCAGCACGATGGTTTCAACTTTCAGCAAAAAAAGAAAATCCTTCTGCCCAAGCAATGCTTGGAAATATACTGCTTAAAGAAGGAAAAATTGTCCGTGGGGCAGCAATGTTAACTGCTGCCTATAAAAAGCTAACGTAAAAGACGAAAATTGGATTCACCCTTTGCAAGAAGAGGCTTTTGCTCTTTGTAATGAATCTGAGAGACGTACAGCAATTTCACTGGTTGTTGAGATTTTAAAGAATAACAGTTTTTAAACATCTGATTGTAATATTTTTACATTCTCTCATCTTATATTAAACTCTGTTTTCTTGTATACAAGTTCATAGTAAAGATAGCTTTTTTTGATAATCTAACGGCTAATGACTTAGGATTTTAGACAAAAATTCTTGCGTTCTCGGTTTTCTTGCTTGCGGATCAGAAAAGAACTCTTTAGATGAGCAGTCTTCAAGAATTGTTCCTTGATCTATGAAAATAACACGCTCCGATACTTTTTGTGCAAATCCCATTTCATGGGTTACACAAATCATCGTCATACCTTCTTCTGCTAAGCTAATCATGACATCGAGTACTTCACCTACCATTTCAGGATCTAGAGCAGATGTTGGTTCATCAAAAAGCATGACAAGTGGATCCATAGTTAAGGCACGTGCAATAGCAACACGTTGTTGTTGCCCTCCAGAAAGTTGACCAGGATATTTATCTTTGTGTTCAATGAGTCCAACGCGTTCAAGATATAACAATCCACGTTCAAGTGCTTCTTTTTTGCTTCGTTTTAGGACTTTGATTTGTGCAATTGTCAAATTTTCTGTGACAGATAAATGGGGGAAAAGCTCGAAGTGTTGAAACACCATTCCTACCTGACTTCGCAATTTAGGCAGATTCGTTTTTTTTGAATGAACTGGTATTCCATTAATCCAAATTTCACCTTTTTGAAAAGGGACGAGAGCGTTAATAGTTTTAATGAGTGTTGACTTTCCTGAGCCTGATGGACCACAAACGACAACGACTTCTCCTTTATTAATGTTGGTTGTACAGTTTTTAAGGACTTTAATTTCGCCATACCAATTAGAAACATTTTTTATTTCGATCATATGAGTAGACATTTTTTTTCCTGTTAGCGAATAATGGATACTTTTTTTTGTAAATACAAAACTATTTGTGACAGTGTAAAACAGATAACAAAATAGAAAATAGCTGCTAAGATATAAGCTTCTTGCTTTACACCAAAATTATTAGCAGCAATATCAAAACCATTCAAAAGGCTATGACCACTGATGGCATAAACAAGGGTTGTATCCTGAAAAAGGATAATAACTTGTGTTAAAAAGACTGGAAGCATATCTCTAAAGGCTTGAGGAAGAATGACAATGTACATACTTTGCCAATATGTCATTCCAAGAGCTTGTCCTGCATATTTTTGTCCTTGCGGAACTGAATTGATTCCAGCACGCATAATCTCAGCAAAATAAGCCGTTTCAAATGCGGTAAAGGTAATGAGTGCTGATTTATTTGCACCAATGGATATACCAGTTAAAAAAGGCAGAAGCACGAAAAACCATAAGATAACCATCACAAGTGGTATTGAACGCATAGCTGTTATGTAACTGATTGCAAACCAAGAAAGAAGTTTTATGGAAGAAAGGCGCATCATTGCTAAAAGTGTGCCGAAAACAAACCCCAATACCGTTGCAAAAAGAGTTAGAAAAACGCTAAAGAGTAAACCTGATAAAATGTAAGAACGAAATACATCAAAGGTAAAAAAGGAAAAATCAAAGTCGGAAAAATTGAAAGGAAAATAAAGTCCAAACTGAGAGCTTATGAAATTCACCATATTCAATTTCCCTTTGTTTGAAAATTAGGAATTTTGAGTATTTGTTCAATGACTGTCATCACAATGAATACGAATAAGGCTATTAGAATATAAAGGATCGTAACAAGCAAATAATTTTCGTAAACATGGCTTACTTCTTCAATTGTTTGGTATTGAAATTGCATGAGCTCATTTATTGAAACGGCGAATGCTATAGATGAATTTTTCACAATCCCCATTGCTTCTGAAGTAAGAGGTGGCATAATTGCACGTATAGCACGTGGTAGTATAATATAGCGATAACTTTGATAAGTTGTAAATCCCATTGCCATAGCAGCATAGCGTTGTCCAGAAGGAATCGCTTCAATGCCTGAACGAACCTGTTCAGCAATGCGTGCAGATGTAAAGAATCCCAATGCGCATGTTATTAAGAGAATGGGGGAAAATTTCATCGCTGGTGGATAAATCTTCGGAACAACAAAATACCACAAAAACACTTGTACAAGGAGGGGAATATTACGCATAATCTCTACCCAAATAGTACCGATAGTGCGAAATATATAATTGATTATGGATGTTTTGGGTAAAGTGCGCATTGTTCCTATAATAACACCACACAATACAGCTAATATAAGTGAAGTGATAGACAATATAATTGTATTTTTTAAGCCATCGAGAAGTGTATCTAAATAGGTATGACTTACGCCGGGAGTTCCCAAGCATCCTGTTACCAATGTTTGAGTAAGGTCATCTCTACAAAGGAAAGAAAAGTCCATTAATTGATATTCCCTCAAATTAGTCATTCACAAATAGGACAATAAACCACGCGCATCTACATAGTCCAGATTTATTAAAAAGTGAATTAAAATATAAACCACACTCAATTTCAAAAGAGTGTGGTTCTTCTTTATTAAACTCTATAAATCTTTTTCTGCGTAGCTTTCTCGAGGCTTATTATTTGGGTGATCCCAAGCATATCTTGTTTGTTTTGATAAGGGAAGGTTCATAACAGTGTTAGCAGGTGGGATCGGTTTCATAAACCACTTATTATAAAGCTTTTCCAGTGATTCATCTTTAATCTGACGTACGATACTATCGTTGATTGTTTGTTCAAATTTTTTGTCATTTAATCTGAGCATACAGGCAATAGGTTCGACTGAAAGTACAGTATCAAGAATGACATAATCAGATGGATTCTTTGATTTAGCAATATGTCCAGCAAGAATTGAAGCGTCCATGACAAAAGCATCTGCCTTACCAGATTCTAATAATAAAAAACTATCTCCGTGATCTTTCCCCTTTAAAACTTTAAACTGAATGTTTTTTGCACGTTTATTTTTACGAATAAGTTGAACAGATGTTGTACCGGTGGTCGTTGCAACTGTTTTTCCATTTAAATCCTCAAGAGATTTAATGTTAGAGTTTTTCTTTACAGCAATCCGAACCTCTTCAATGTATGTCGTATAAGCAAATGCTGCTTCTTTACTGCGGGCAATATCATGTGTTGTTGAGCCGCACTCAAAATCATAGGTTTTATTTTTTAAGAGAGGAATTCTATTTTGAGAAGTGATGGGAAGATAATGAACTTTAATTGGTTTACCAATTTTTTTTGAGATATCATCAATGATCCGTTCTGCCATTTCTGTATGAAAACCTACATATTTATTATTACCAAGGGCGTAGGCTAAACCAGATGATTCACGGACACCTAAAGTAATTTCCCCTGTTCGTTTTATTTTTTCAAGAGTATCATGTTCAGCATGCGCGAAACTTGAGAATCCAATGGCCGTTGCTGCAATAAGCATTAATAATGATTTCTTCATTTATGTCCTCCATTCATTTATTTTTATTTTATTTGCTTAAGATATACTGTTTATATGCTGTAGCATAGTTATTATTTTTGAGTGGAATTTTTTTGTTGTCTCATGAAATGAGGATTTTACTTTCTTAATTGATATTAAGGTGAATCCAAACAGGAACGTGGTCGGATGGTTTTTGATATCCCCTTACTTCTGTTTGGCTATGAGCGCAAATTAATTGATCAACAGCTTCTGGTGATAATAATAAATGATCAATGCGAATCCCATTATTCTTAGGCCAAGCACCTGCCTGAAAATCCCAAAAACTGAAGGAGGGAGTATCGGTGACATTCCGGATAGCATCATAAAAACCTAAATGAAGAATACGTTGGAATGCTTTTCTTGTTTCTCCAAGAAATAAGGCATCTTGATACCATTCTTGAGGTTTTTTTGCATCTAATGGAGTGGGGATGACATTATAATCACCTGCTAGAATAAGAGGTTCTTCATACGCAAGCAATGATTTTGCATGTGTATATAATCTTTCCATCCATTCTATCTTATAGGAATATTTTTCACTCTCAATAGGATTCCCATTTGGCAAATAGAGAGATGCAACACGAACAACACCTTTGTTTGTTGAATAAACAGCTTCAATGTAACGTGTTTGTTTATCATTATCATTGCCTGGTAATCGACGGATCACTTCATCTGGTGTTTTTTTAGAGAGAATCGCAACGCCATTAAAACTTTTTTGTCCGTGTGTTTCTATATGGTAACCTAAATTTTCAATTGTATCGCGTGGAAAATTTTCATCAATACTTTTAATTTCCTGTAAACAGACTATGTCCGGTTGGCTTTGCTGCAACCATTGACATAATGTTTCATGTCGCGCTTTTATTCCAGCAATATTCCACGTTGCTATTTTCATGGTGCTCATCATTAGATATCAAATATGCAATTCAATTTACTGCTATGTTTTACTACAGTCACATCGCTGTTTTTTTGTTTATAGGGGATATTACTATGGTAAATTAATTTATCAAGAGTAGCGGTAAAAGCAAATTTAAAGCTTTAAAATTTAATTTATTTTCATTTTTAAAAACTTTCTGCTGTTTAGTTCTTGACGAATGTACGTGTTCTCGCTATTAGAAATGAACATAACCGATGTGGATGTAATCAGGTGTTTTGGATATGAGCCGGAAAATTATTCACAGGTGTTAAGAAGATTAAAAGCAAATGCTAGTGCAAAAGGCTATTGCCTTCTCTGCTTATGGTCGGGTAAACTGTTTTGTACAGGTATGCCCGATTTTGTGTGTAGACTTAGATATCTGCTCCGATTTTGTTGGGGTGGATAGAAATGAAAATAGAAAAGCCCGATTGGGTGAGACGAATGTAGATCGAAAAGAGGAAGGTTGCATGCCTACCGTAAACCAGTTGATTCGCAAGCCGCGTGTAGCGCCAGTTAAACGTAATAAGGTTCCTGCTCTGCAGTCGAATCCGCAGAAGCGTGGTGTTTGTACGCGTGTTTATACGACAACACCGAAGAAACCTAATTCTGCTCTTCGTAAAGTTGCTAAAATTCGCTTGACGAATGGATTCGAGGTGATTGGTTATATTCCTGGAGAGGGACATAATCTTCAAGAGCACTCTGTTGTAATGATTCGTGGTGGTCGTGTGAAAGATTTGCCAGGAGTTCGTTATCACATTATTCGTGGTTTGCTTGATACGCAGGGTGTCAAGAATCGTAAACAGCGTCGTTCAAAGTATGGCGCAAAGCGTCCAAAATAATATTGAGAGACAAAGCCAATGTCCCGTCGTCATAGAGCAGAAAAGCGTGAGATTAATCCAGATCCAAAATTTGGTGATTTGGTTATTATGAAATTTATGAATGCCATTATGTTTGATGGTAAAAAATCAGTTGCAGAGCGTATTGTTTATGGTGCGCTCGATTCTGTAGAAAAAAGAGTAAAAACAGATCCTGTGGCTCTATTTCATCGAGCTTTAGAGAATGTTGCTCCTCACATTGAGGTTCGTTCACGCCGTGTTGGTGGTGCTACTTATCAAGTTCCGATTGATGTTCGTCCTGATCGTCGTCAGGCTCTTGCTATTCGTTGGTTGATTGCGGCGGCACGAGGTCGAAATGAAACGACGATGATTGAGCGTTTATCTGGTGAATTGATGGATGCGGCTAATAATCGTGGTTCTGCCGTGAAAAAGCGTGAAGATGTTCATCGTATGGCTGAAGCTAATCGTGCTTTTTCTCACTATCGCTGGTAGAAGTTTTAAACTAAGGCAAATATAATGGCTCGCGAATATAAAATTGAAGATTATCGTAATTTTGGTATTATGGCGCATATTGATGCTGGTAAGACTACGATGACTGAACGTATTCTGTTCTATACCGGTAAGAATCATAAAATTGGCGAGACCCATGATGGTGCTTCTACAATGGATTGGATGGAGCAGGAGCAGGAGCGCGGTATTACGATTACATCTGCTGCGACAACGACGTTTTGGGAAGGGCAGGACGGTCGGAAGCGTCGCTTTAATATTATTGATACGCCAGGGCACGTTGATTTTACGATTGAAGTTGAGCGCTCTTTGCGTGTTCTTGATGGCGCAATAGCTTTGTTGGATGCAAATGCTGGTGTGGAGCCTCAGACGGAAACTGTTTGGCGGCAAGCTGAGAAATATCGCGTGCCTCGTATGGTTTTTGTTAATAAAATGGACAAAATAGGAGCTGACTTTTATCGTAGTGTGGAGATGGTTGGTTCTCGGTTGGGTGCTAAAGCGCTTGTTTTGCAGTTGCCGATTGGTGCTGAAAATGACTTTGAAGGTGTTGTTGATCTTGTAGAAATGAAGGCTTTAAAGTGGGATGGTTCTATTGGTGCCTCGGCAGTGATAAGTGAAATTCCCTCTGATTTAAAGGAGAAAGCTGAAGAATATCGCGAGAAATTGATTGAGATGGCTGTGGAGGTTGATGAAGCTGCGACAGAGGCTTATTTGGAAGGTGTTATGCCAACCAACGAGCAGCTTGTTTCTCTCATTCGTAGGGGGACAGTAGCAGTTCAGTTTCATCCGGTTCTTTGTGGTACGGCTTTTAAAAACAAGGGGGTGCAGCCACTTTTGGATGCTGTTGTTTCCTATCTTCCTTCTCCAATTGATATTCCGGCGATTAAGGGTATTGATGTAAAGACTGAGGCTGAGACGACACGCGAATCTTCTGATGATGCTCCGTTATCTATGCTTGCTTTTAAAATTATGAATGATCCTTTTGTTGGTTCATTGACGTTCTGTCGTATTTACTCAGGTAAAGTTCAGAAAGGTATTTCTCTTGAGAATACTGTGAAAAAGAAAAAAGAGCGTTTGGGGCGTATGCTTCAAATGCATTCAAATTCTCGTGAGGATATTGAAGAAGCATTTGCTGGTGATATTGTTGCTCTTGCAGGACTTAAGGAGACGACAACAGGGGATACTCTTTGTGATCCCTTGAAGCCTGTTATTTTGGAGAGGATGGAATTTCCAGAGCCTGTTATTGAGATTGCAATTGAGCCGAAAACAAAAGCAGATCAAGAAAAAATGGGTATTGCTCTTAACCGTCTAGCGGCCGAAGATCCTTCATTCCGTGTTAAGTCGGATGAGGAATCTGGTCAGACTATTATAGCTGGAATGGGTGAGCTTCATCTTGATATTATTGTTGACCGTATGCGGCGTGAGTTTAAGGTTGAAGCAAATGTTGGACAGCCTCAAGTTGCTTATCGTGAGTCAATTACTAAAATCGCGGAAATTGATTATACGCATAAGAAACAATCGGGTGGTGCAGGTCAATTTGCTCGTG
Source organism: Bartonella sp. AP4SXKL (assembly GCF_042195845.1). NCBI lineage: Bacteria > Pseudomonadati > Pseudomonadota > Alphaproteobacteria > Hyphomicrobiales > Bartonellaceae > Bartonella > Bartonella sp. AP4SXKL. The sequence continues at coordinate 686 of NZ_JBHIPA010000018.1, read as the reverse complement.
TGAAAATTGTTTTTGAGCCTCATGATGGTGATGACTTTATTTTTGAGTCAAAGATTGTTGGTGGTGCTGTTCCTAAAGAATATATTCCCGGTGTCCAAAAAGGGATTGAGAGTGTTATGGGGTCAGGTCCTCTTGCGGGCTTTCCTATGCTTGGTGTAAAAGCGACTCTCATTGATGGTGGTTATCACGATGTTGATTCTTCGGTTTTGGCTTTTGAGATTGCTGCTCGTGCGGCTTTTCGTGATGGGGCAAAGAAGGCTGGTGCACAGCTTCTTGAACCGATCATGAAGGTGGAAGTTGTTACACCAGATGATTATGTTGGTGATGTTATTGGTGATCTCAATTCTCGTCGGGGGCAGATTTCAGGAACTGAAGCGCGCGGCATTGCAACGGTTGTGAATGCAATGGTTCCTTTGGCAAATATGTTTGGTTATGTGAATACTCTTCGCTCTATGAGTCAGGGGCGTGCGCAGTATACAATGCAGTTTGATCATTACGAGCCTGTGCCTTCAGCTGTTGCTTTGGAGATTCAAAAGAAATACGCGTAATTTCAGGTTGGTAATTAATTTTTAACTTAGTCCTTGGCTTGGACGGAAAATGGAGAGCTCAAATGGCGAAGAGCAAGTTTGAACGAACAAAACCGCATGTTAATATTGGTACGATTGGTCACGTTGATCATGGGAAGA
>NZ_JBHIPA010000017.1:0-28109 GCF_042195845.1 Bartonella sp. AP4SXKL | reverse complement strand
AACTGCTTGTGCTTTAAAATGCGCATCCCCTGTAATCGAACCTTCCGCTGCCGTGTTATTGAGTTGATCGACCACCAGATTTAAAGTGCCGCCCGCTTGGACAAGACCAGGAGCTGCATCAAGAGCTTCTGAACCAGTTTGGCGATCCTTGCCATTGGCTATATCTAAAGAAACATCGCGGCTTCCATCAGTTTTATAACCATAACAACTGTCTGTATTAGCCTGACAACCAAGATAAGTGTTTTTATAAGCCGTTGCACCTAAATTGGTCAGCGTCTTGGCTTGGATATCGGCATTTCCCCCTGCTCTCATAGAGCTATAATGGTTATCAATGGTATCAGCGTTAATGATGAGATTGCCGTGAGACTGTATCACTCCTTGACGAGTAGGCGAAAATTCTTGCGTGACAGTTTTCTGTATCATGTGAGATAAATTATTCCATCGGTACCCTTGAAAAAAGCGAACTTTCACTCTCTTCATTCCAAGTAAATGCCTTGTATACTATCCCATCTTCTAAAGTTATCTTACCATAAGTTGCCTCTTTGTTGGGCAAAGAATTTTTAAAGTGAAAATCACATATGTTTCCTGAACATTCAACTTCCTCATAGGAAACGGCCCACATTTCTACCCTCAACTCATTTGCTACACTTGTTGTATGATACAAAATCGCATTTTCATTGAATCAAACCCCTCTGGTTTTTGGAATGCGATGGTGACTTCTTCCGTTTTTTCCGTGATGATCAACAAATTGAACAGATCAATCAAATTGTTGAAGCCTTTTTAGCAGAGATAGAACGAGAGATACAACAACTCTCAACAAAAGCTGCTTAACCTTATGGGGTGTTTTGTTCCCCGCATATCTACGAGCACCCCCACCCTTCCTAACACTTTCAAGTAATGCGTGATTCACGCCACACGTGAATTGCATCTCAATGTAAGGAGAAAAGATATGGCGCCTCGTCCAGCTGCTATAACGCAACCAGCCATTGCACGCGCTTTAAGAGAAGCTAAAAAACAAGGTTGCGAACTCATAGAAATCAAACCTACCGGTGAACTGCTTATCTATCTTAAAGCAGATATTCCAATACCAAATTCAGTTAGCCACCCAGACAAACTTTTAGATTTGTCAAAGAATGAATATTACGAAACCGCACTCTCTAAGATGTAAAATACCATGCCTAAACCACGTCCTCCTCATCTCGTTAAACAAATTACTCAACATGGCAAAATTGTATGGTATGTACGTATTGGTCATGGCAAACGCATTAGAATACGCGGTACCTATGGAACGCAAGAGTTTGTTGATAACTACAAAAGCGCACTTGCCGAGTTACAAGGACTTATACTTCCTAAATCCAAAACCGGTAAACTTGTTGAAGGGTTATTTGCATGGCTGCTTAAACAATACTTTAACAGCTCTAATTGGCATAGCTACACTAAAGCTACAAAAAAACAAAAAGAACTCATCCTTATGAAGGTTATGTGATTGGAGAAGAGACATTCATTTGTGGTAAAGAAGGTAAAAAACTAGTTAAAGAAAGTTTTGGCAACCTTTTTCGTGAGGCTTGTAACGTAGCGGGAATCAAAAAATCAGCACATGGCTTAAAAAAATTAGCAGCAACACGCGCAGTTAATTCTGGTGCAACAGTATCACAACTCAAAGCAATTTTTGGCTGGACAAATGATGCTATGACATCTCTTTACACAAAGAGCGCAGACCGTAAAAAACTCGCTCTTGAAGCCATAAAAAAGCTTCAAAAAGATGAGGGATAGAGGCAAAAAAATCAATAGAATCAAGATTCACCTATTCTCTCATATTAGACATAAATATTTTATTTTACACATACTTGTGAATGAATCGGCTTTTAAAACTTTATCTTTTAAAGTTTACGCTTTCTGACTCTGCATAATTTAGCGTTTTTAAGTTCTATTCTTGAAAAACTATGTAATACCTTCACAAACTATCTATTGATCTAAGGGTATTACTCAATAATTTTTTCTTCCATTCAAATTAACTTTTGCTTATCCCACAGAAAAAGCATTACAAATATACCTAATTTCCAGTCATATCTAGAAGAGATTTTAAACTATCGATGCAAATCTTACATAAAATTTTATTCAAATAGCGCAAATCAGCCATTCCCTCCACGGTACTTTTTAGATGCACTAAATATCTGAATATTTTTATTTAAAAAATTAAAATCTTTTAAAGAGCTTTCTTATTGAATTGTACTTAATTTAAACTCAATAAAAACTTTCCTTGAATATATATGTCATTCTTACAAATTTATCTCTCATAAACTGTCAGAGTAATAACATTTTCTTTTCGCCAATATGAACGATCTAAATAAAATAAATATCTGGAAAGGTAAAATAATTCAAAAATACACGACCGGAATTTAATATAATTTATCAAACATTTTCAACTAAACATTTCTTATTATTACGAAAACGATTGTTAGAACTTAAAAAAATATTGCTTTGTAAAAAATTTTTAAACAGGAAAAAAATGATAAATATCATAATTACCTTTTATTTTTTCAGAAAAAACTATCATGTTTAAAAATGAAACTCTTAGATAACACACTCAAAGAATTAACTTATGAAGAATTATTTTAATTGAAACTTAAATAGTTTTACAAAGAACGCTTTAAAATGCGTATTAAAATGATTGACCTTTTACAAGAAATTTGTCAAAAAGCATATCTAGTTTGGAGGGGTGGCCGAGCGGTTTAAGGCACCGGTCTTGAAAACCGGCGTGCAGGAGACTGTACCGTGGGTTCGAATCCCACCCCCTCCGCCACAGCACTTTTATGGTGCTATAACTTATTGATTTCATGTGTGTTTTTTCAAGGTGCGGGATTCGTAAATAAAGGTTCGGGAATAGGATTCTCGAACATGCTTCTACGAAGCGCATGCTTGTTTGCTAACTTTCTCTAATAATTTTTTAAATTCTGCTAAATCCTGTTGTGAAAGATTATGTAAATTTCTAACAAACATGCCAACAATTTCACGACTCAACGGATTAGAAGGCTTTATAGTGAAGCTTTTACGACAAGCATCCGATTCTCTTCTCAAAATTTCTGCTACCTCTTGATCTAAAGTATAGAGTTCAATTATCTTTTCCTCTAATCCTACAGGAACAGATCTTTTGCCAATTTCTACAGATGATAAAAATGCTACAGATATATCTAATTTTTTAGCCATATCTAAAAGGCGTTCTGAATGATCAATGCGAAGTTTGCGTAAGGTTTTACCAAATGGTGTTGGCATCTAAAAAATCCTATTAAAAAAGAAGCTCTCTCGTGATTCTAGCAGAAATTCTCAGGTTTTGGTTAGCTCCTTTTAAAAATTGACTTCCTACCCTCCTTAATACACAAGGTTGTATAGCATGACGGATAAATCTCTTGACATAGGTTTGAAATGTAGTACATTGTAGTACAATTAAGTAGGAGGTTTAGTAATGGGAAAAATTCAAGCCCGCATACCTGATGAAGTTCAAGAAATTGCAAGTGCAGTTATTAAGTCTACGGGTTTAACTATATCGGATGCAGTGCGCATGTTTATGACCCGCATTGCTAGAGATAGAGCATTACCACTTGATCTATTCCAACCAAATCCGGAAACATTACAAGCTATCGAGGATGCCGAAATGGGACGCGTCGAACGTACATCATTAGACGGCTTAAGGACCATGATACGCTCAGATAGAACCGAAGCACGTAAATCTGAAAAGTAAACCTAAGCTTGCTATGCGGGAAATTGTCTATACGCGTTCATTCCGCCGTGACCTTAAACGTGAAAGCAAAGGTAAATATGCTAATGCACTAGAGGAGGATTTGCTGCTTGTGGTCAAAGCGTTAGCGGAGAATGAACCGCTAAAGGCGCATTGGAGAGATCATGCACTAACAGGTCAGTGGCGCAATTGTCGTGATTGTCACATAAAGCCGGATTTAGTTTTGATCTATCGAAAGCCAGATGCCAAAACACTAGAGCTTTTACGACTTGGTTCCCATTCTGAACTGCGTTTATAATTGGATCTCCAATTCATAGTAATAAAGAATTTTACGAAATTTTTTCTTTTATGACAGTTGTTCAGTTCTTTGAAAACCACTGCTTTAAATGTGCAATGACATTATCTAGCGCGTCCATGAGGCGTGCAAAATCGAGGATAAGCAAAAAAAGAAAAAATGCTATCCACTTCATCAAGCGAGACATCATTTTCACGCTTTGATAGGTGATGATCATTTCTTGAAGCATTTCTTTTTCTGATTCTGTAAGCTCTGTGTGTTTTTTGGATTTTTTTCTAACCATGTTTCCACCCACACAAGCGTTCACCTAGATTATTGTGCTTTAAGATCTCTCTTGCTAAATTGGAACTGATGGCGTTCAGATCTTGCCGGCTTAAATAAATAGGTAACCAACCAACACAAGAAGAAGCATATTTATTTGTCGTGCAACCAGTCAGAGAGAGCAGCATGCACATCAGCATCACTTTTTTGATTAACTTCACTTTCCACCTCCAGCCGTGTTGTGGCTGCTTTTAAAGCTTTTTCTGTTTGCTTTTGTTGCTCTGCTTTTTTCCCAAGAGTAAAAGCTCTTGCTAAGGCAATAAAAAAAGCGGCTAAAGCCGCACCTGTTACCATCAAGTTTCTTTTCATCCATAAGATCATAGGCGGTGCTCCTGAAAGCGTTTAGCAACAAAGAAAATGCCAGTACATGCCGCTAAAACCATAATGGCGGCTAAAGCCCATTGGATTGGTCCATTGCCCGCTAAAAACCCACCAAGACCTGAGAAAGAACCAATAATCGGTGCCAATGCTTCTGCTTTGAGAAACCCTGTTGGTTGTTTCGTTTCTACTGTTTGATAATTAGAAGAAACATAAGCCCCTTTCGCCCATAGCCCTGCCTCTGCTACACGCCGGTGTACGAGACCTTGTAAACGTTTGCCTCCCGCTTTGGTCCATTTCTGCAATTCGGTTGGTACCGCTTCATAATCCCCCCGATTAAGCCTTTTAAGCAATGTAGAGTTTTGGAAAGCTGCAATACCCACATTATAACAAAAGGAAACAAGAGCGCCGAACTGCTCGTCGCTTAAATTCACACAAACTGCTTTTTCTACCGCCCTCTCATATTGCCGCAAATCTGCTAAAAGCATGTTTTCAGCTTTTTTTTCTGTAATCACCATACCCTCAACAACTGTTGGTTGACCGGCTTTTTTCGTATGACCATAACCAATCGTCCATATGCCAGAAGCATCTTGATAAGCCTGCAAGCGCAAACCTTCCCACTTTTTTAAACAGTATAAACAGTCTTTACTTATTTTCCGTGCCATTGTTCAATTCACCTTATAAATATACCTTTATGAGTACTGCTCCATCACCGCCGTCGCCGCCAATTTTGTCGCTTCCGTGTTTCCCATCAAAATATCCACCGCCGCCGCCGCCACATTCTTTACCACCTCTACCACCGTTACCACCTTTGTAACTCTCACCACCCTGCCCCATGATAGAACCCTTACATTTACCGCCACCGCCGCCGCCGCCGCCAAGAAAAGAACTTCCACCAGTACCAGCTCTCTTGCCGTCTATTCCACTCCCTCCACCATTACCACCAGAAAAAATAAAGCTTTCACCACTGCTGCCCTCCCTGTTTCCTCCTCCATCGCCGCCTTTCCCTCCAAAGTTAACGAGAGTCATGGAAACGGAATATCCTCCTTCTGCTGTAACAAGCCCTTTGATCATTGTTCTACCACCATTGCACAAAATGTTACTGTCATTACCTTTACCACCACGACCAATGTAAGCTGTTTTTAATTTATCTAAATCAGAACCTTTCATTTTAACATGCACACATTGACCGCCGCCGCCGCCGCCATCCTTAACGCCACCACCTCCACCGCCCCAAGCCCATACTTCGATATCGGTGTCAGCAGTAATACCATCAGGCAATGGAATATCTCCGCTTTCTGTCATCAGAATTTCAACAGGTTTTCTAACCCCGCCATCATTGTTGCCGCTACCAGCGCCGCTGCTATTGCTACTATTTGCTTTGATTGAAGCCATCAGTTTGGCTGGTGAGATAAGTGCATCCACTGTTTTTGTGCCATCAATCCAGTCTTGTTTGGCAAGAGGTTGAATGAGATCAACTTTTTTCTGTACACTATGTGCTGTATCTTGCGCTTTATCGGCTGCTGTTTGCGCAATATTTGCCTCAGCTTTTGCACTGTCTCCCGTTTTTTGTGCTGTCTCAGCCGTTTTTTTTGCATCTACTGCATAAGCTTTTGCATCATTTGCTGTTCTTAATGCACTATCTGCAACGTTCTTCGCTTCACTTGCAACATGAATCCCTTGTTGTGCAACATCTTCAACTTTATCAATTTTTGCAATCTGTGCACGTTCTGGAGGAGTTAAGATAAGATGCTTTTTCCCTTCCTTCATATTCTCCATATCAAATACATCTTTTTCTATTTTATCTGGATCATAAACTGATTTTGACATACCAAAAGACTTTGAGCCTACAAAATAACGAATGGTATTTTTGAGATCTACCGGAGATATGGGATAATAAACACCTTCATCTCCCCTCCGCCATTTTTCCATCGTTGGCTGCGTAGAACTCAACCATCGTAGCTTTGATCTTTCCTCTATGGTTAAGATCTTTTTGGTAGGACCCTCGTGCATATTTTCCATAGAAAATGCATTTGCCCCCACATTGTCGGGATCATATGTAGCAGCCTTCATATCGCCAATCCCTAAAGGCGATATTTTTACCCAGCCAGCGCCTGATAAAATCGCATTCTCATGCGCTTCACCACTTGCTTCAATATCGTGAATTGTGACCTTATTTTTGTAAGCAAGAGCTCCAATATCTCTCTTTGCAATAGCATCATCAGCCTTTTTTCCTTGAGCAGCGGTTGCAAAATATTCTACCTCATAAGCTGCTGCACTCCCCACTGAAACAGGTGCAAGAGCCTTACTATCTAAAACACCTTCTTTGACTTCTTCTTTTGTTGCTGGTTCAAGCTTAAATATATGTGTGTGATAGGGTAATGGCATCGCGTTTCATTCCTTAATCAGTTCGTTGTCTTGTTGTGTGAGAGAGAGGACTGCAATTCATCAATCAGTTTTTGCATGATCTCTATGCGTTGATCTGTCGCTTCTTTATATTCTGCCAAAGCGCTTAAAAGATCATGCTGTATGTCGCTTTTGACAAGATCAAGTACCTTATTTAAGGGTGCATGAACCATTCGATTGCTTGCATAAAAAAGGACGCGGATTTGCTCCGCGTCCGCAATATCATCAATAGCAGACGGATTATTGATCATTTGAAAAACTCACGATTTTATGGCATAAACAACCGGTACATTAACAGGGCGTGTTTCTGCCTCGCCCGTTGAAGAAATAGTTACCTTATGCGTGTGCACTCCAGCAGGTTGTGTATCTTTTGTATAATATGAATTACCAAAAGCAGGATTTCTGCCACCTATTTGACCAACTCTTGTAACCATAGAATAATCATGCTTATGCGTATGTTGACCTGCCTCTTCAATGGTACAAGCATGTGTATGAGATTTAATGCTGTCTTTTTGCACCTCTGCGAAGTCTCTATTTTGATCTAAACCGCGCCCATTATCAAAGCCGCACAAAAACACTCCTCTAAAGTCTGGAACTTTAAAGGTTGTATCGCTGTTTTTTCCCCATTTATCCCCTATCGCCTTGAATAATTGCGGATAATCCTTGCGTTCATAAGTAGCGCCATCACATAAAAGCCAGCCGTTTGGGACTTCTTGCATAGCAAAGGTCGCAATAAAACCACAAGGAAAGGTTTCGACCTTCGGTGGTGGAATGGGGGTAGGGTTTAAAAGATACCAGCCATCAAGACCTTTTGTTGATACGCCATCATTATAGACTATTTCATAAATACCATTTGTTTGTAACTCACCACCTGTCAATGATACTATTCCCGTGCTGGTGGCTTTATAGAGTGGCTTTGCTCCTATATTATTCATGTTTATTGTTGTCGTACCAATATTTATGCCACGCGCCTTAAAGCGGATAATGATATCGTTTTTATATTTTGCTATTGGCGAAACCGTCGTCAACGTGATTGATGTTGTTTGTTCCTTTCCATTCACAATAAACTTTGAGTCAAGAGAACCACCATTATCGGCAAGATATTCACGTATACGCTGCATCATGACCCGCGCACTATCATTAACAGAACTAGGCGGCTGCCCTTCTGCCCAATTAATGATACTATCGGAATTCGCATTTTGATCAGCTGTGAGTGACCAGTCATAAATATCAGACATGATAAGCCCCCGTTCTTCTTAATAGCTCTTCGCGCAATTGCTCTTCTTTTTGCCGCCCATAGGAACCAACAGATTGCCGCCTAGAAGGATCAATAAGAGGTGTTAAATCTGTCGGTCCCCCAGTCGATTGTGAGAAACCCGCCATGACTGGTTGCTGTAACATTTGTTGCTGTACCATCTGTGCCTGCTGTTTTTGTCGTTCTCCATTCTCTCTCATTAAATGAAGCAAACCGGAAAAGCCCTTTTTAAGAGCACCTGCATCAATACCTTGTGCTTGCAATGGTGTGGTTTCCATAATCTGTCCTGTTAAATTGTCTCTGCTTTCAGGTGCCATCATTCTGTTTGGGAATGGCGTGTCATATGCCATCAATTGGTTGCCCCCTTGATCACCTTGACCCACTTGATTACCTTGAAGTGTCTTTTGAAGCCTCTCAAACCCACGCAAAGGACCCACCTCGTTTGGTGCTGCTTGTCCATTGCTTTGGTTTTGCTGTATCGTTCTCTTCAAAGCATCTCCCATTTTATTGTAAAGCCCATAAATATGATTCATAAAATCCCCTGCTGTAGCTTCCATATTGCCACCATTGAGTGTGACTGCCTGTCGACCTAAAAGCTGGCTTGCTGGAATATGTGGATTTTTGATAAGCTTTACTGCCCCTGCTGGTCCTTGTTGGTGTGCGAGGTAAAGCTCTGCCTCTGATGGCTCTCTGCCTAATGCTGTGACTAAATAACGCGTATTATCCTTCGTTAACCGTGCCATAGCATCGGTTGCTTGAAAGGGATCAAACTTGTCATTCAGTTGATAGTGTTTTGCTGTTGAATCGAGAAATTGATACAGCCCCCCTGCACTGCTGTTCTTATTTTTTGCATTTGGATTACCATTACTTTCTATCATAGCAACACGTTCAAGAAAGCTTTCTGGTAAACCATATTTTTGTGCTGCCTGTGAGATAGCACGCTTCACATTAGGATGAAAATTGATCATTAGTTTATAACCGTTCTATCAACGCTGCTATTCAAAAGAATGCCAACAAAATTAATGAATTTCGTATAATTTTCTCGTGTTATTAAGCGTTTCTTTTCTGCTTCATGAAACGTCTTAATTAATTCAACAGCTTTTTCTCTTGCTAACCCAAAATCTCCTTTTTCCCGCGCTGTTATAAGCGCTGCAATATCTCTCTCAGTATCTTTATGGACGCTTGAGAATTTGCGTCCAAATTCTCTTGCGAAATTTTTTACAACTGCCTTGATGAAAGCAATCTTTCCTATACCCATAGTCTGTTGTTTCCCCCTCTCTTCCACTTCACCTATATGGTTTGGCAAGCGTGCAAAAAGCTTTGTTCTTTCCACTTCTGGTCGCAACACTTTCATAAGTTGCTTAGCTTTATCTTCACCAAAAATACGCTGTAATTTTTCTTGACCATTTTTTGTGTCAAACAAACTCAAAAGATTGTGGTCAAAATTCTGTGCATTGCCTGCCGCATGTTCTAGTTGCGACCGTATACCTTTTTGAAAAGCCTCTTTTTCCATCAACCCAAAATCCGAAAGTTGACTGTTGATTGTGTCGAGATTAACGCTCTTATTCAGTGCTTTTTTTCCTTGCTCCAAAGCATTACCGATAGTACGCTCGTCATAATAAATTTTCCGTGCTTTAGCATAATCTGGAGAGGACGTATCCAAAACGTCCAAAATGCGTTGTTTGAACAGAGTCAAATCTCGCGCATATCCTTGTTTTCCTTTGATGCGCGCAGAATTAATTTGATCATCCAAAACCTCTTTCATCTTATGTAAAATTCGCATATTCAGCTTTGGATATCCATTGCTCCCTATAACTGTTGCATCCGCTTCATTTGGCATTTGCGCAATTGCTTTTTTATAGGCTTTTTGGAAGGCAGGAGTTTCTTGCAACCGCGATAAATCTTCACGAACAGCATTAGAAATGGGAGAAGCTTTCGCCCTCTCATAAAATGGTTCAGCCTTTTTCTGTGCTTGTTTGATAATCTCTTGCTTTAAATCAAGCGTATCTACTTTTGGACCCATCACATCTGTCAACGCATCCTTTACCCGCAGTGCACTCGCATCTTGTCTTTCATTCAAACGATTACTTATGAGCGAATATGTATCATGGTCTTTTTTTGCTGCCTTAAAAGCTCTTTTAGCAAGCTCATCATGAAGATCAATAATCATTGAATCAGGACCTCGCTGTTTTAATGCTCTTTCAAGTTTATCAACACCTTCATCCCCTAAAGTTTGGCTTACATCCCTAAGCGCTCTATCGCTTACCTGAAATGCTTCTTTTTCTGGCATTAGCGCTGCTTTTGCTGCCATTTCAGCTGGGCTTATAGGTCCTCTCAATGCTGCTTTAAGTGATTTTGTCACAAAAGGTGTCACTTTTGATACGCCACTGGCAACAAATGGTGTTGCAACGCCTAACCCTGCACCAAACCCAGCAGACACTAGAGTATCTGCAAGCCCTTCCCCTTCACCACTGCCTGCTATTCCACCATAAATGGCTCCAGTTTTTGCTGCACGCCCCAAGCTAAATTTTGCCGCCTCTTTACTTGCTACTGCTTTCATTGCTGCTTCACCTGCAGCTTTTGCCGCTGCCCGTTCCACACCCTCTGCTAAAGCAGATTGCACCGCCCTTTCTCCTGCTGCTAAAGCTTTACTGGTTATTTGTGCTCCTGCAACACCAGCTCTTCCTCCCAGCACAACATCAGCCCCAATTGCCGCACGAGCAGCCGCAGGAGCGCCAAGACCTGGTATTAGAAAAGGAATTGCAGCACCCGCTAAATTCCCCGCAATAGATGCATAAAACTGATCTCGGTTCGCCGCTCTTTGATAGTCACGCCATCGCTTTGTCACTTCATTATATTTTTTAACTGCTTCTTCATCTCCCATCCAATAATTAATAGGTCCCAGAGGTCCCGAAGCGAATACTCCAGCTATTTCATCATCATACCCCATGGTTAACCCATGAAGAGCTCCCCATCCAAAAGCACCCGCTGCACTTGGATGTGGACCATCTTCCTCTGTTGCACCATTATTTCCTGTAACAGAACCACTTAGCCTTTCCTTATTCTTCGCGAAAAGCTCTTGAAGCTGTTCTGGTGTATAGTCACTTATATGCCCAATGACTCTTGTGTTTTTACGATTAATAAGAGGGGGGATTACTTCAGCCATTGGTTTGTTTCTCCTTAATGCGTCCATCTCTATCAACGAACAACATGCCTTCCGGCAATGCTTCTATCTGTTTTTCTAGTGGATCATTTGACTGTGCATGATTTCCCTTATAAGCATCTTGCCCATAGGCGGCTCGAACGAGCTCGTTTGTTGCTTCTGCACCACCAAAAAGAATTGCGCGCGTTGCTGCATTGGATTTATTGAAAGTGTCAATAACTGTTTTTAAAGATTTCTTCATTTGCTCTGCAGAAAGATCTTGATACAACGCCGCTACAGAGTTTTGCAATGCTTGCAATTCCATATTAGACAAATTCCCAAAGCCAGATGCGCCATTTGGTGAAAATGCTTTTGCTTTTCTCAAGGCATCAAGCCCGATACTTGCCTTCAATGAATCGAGCATATGCCCAAAATCTTTTGCCTTAGAATTAGGAAGGAACGACATTATAGGACCAGTGAAACCAACAACATGCGGGTGTTCCTCAATAGTTTTTAGCAATTCTTTAGATGCTGAGAGTATACGATTTGACCTGTCTGCTGTTTCCAGAATTCGCATTTGTATTTGTTGGTTTTTACGCTCCTCCTCCTTCTGTTCTTGAATTAATTTATGTTCTGAACCACTGCCTGCAATTGGCACCGCACGTATGCCACCAAGTGCATTTTCATCCTTAACATACATATAACCTGATTCAGGCTTTGACAGCATGCCATCGGTATTCCCCCCTAATCCAGAAGTAGTGGAACGCTGTCCTCCTTGGACAGGTATAATTTTCCCTGTGCTTGTTGAGACTTGAAAAGTCATATCCTCAGGCAATCCCTGCTCTGCCTTTTCTTCTGATGTCAATGTTCTATAGGCTTCTTGAGGGCTTAACGTGCTGCCTATAACTTTCATGGCAAGATCTGGATATTGCACAAGGGCTTGTGCGTCTTTATCACTGTATCCTTTAGAGCGTAAAAACTCAAAAATTGGTCTATTTTGAGCACGTACATTATTGCCCTGCCGCATAACAAGTGCCGCATTTGAAAAACTTTCTTGCGGTGTTTTTCCTGATGCAAGCCCCGCAAAAAAATCCATTAAATGCTCGGAAAATTCTGATTTTCTAAAACGCTCCCATAAGCCGATTGGATTTGCATCTTTATGAATAAAATTTCCAACTGCGTTTACATAATCGGTTGCCTGTTCGGGCTTAGCACTTGCTTTTAAATGCTCCTCTTCTGGTAAGTGTGCATTCAAATGTTTTTCTTCTCCTATAGGTGCATCAAAAAGTTTTTCCTCATCATTTCCAGAATCGTTTTTCAAAGAGTTTTCCGCTATAGATTTCTCATTAAGTTGAGCAATATAATCCATCACATTTTTCTGCTGTCGCCCAGCTTCATCCCCACTAGACTGATCAATGTTCGCAACAAGTGGAGATTGAGGAATCATTGATGCAACACCTCCCTGCTCTGAGACGTCATGCTTTTGTTGCTCTAGCGCCTCTTGTATCTTAACAGTATCCTTTGAAACATCCGGTAATGGAGGCATTTGGCGCTTTAAATCATCCGTAGACATAATCAATTCTGCTGGCGTTTTTTTCCCAACTTCTCCTCCTCCTGCTTGAGAACCACGAATAAGCTCTGTAGGACTCAATTTTTGTGGAGTATTATCCCCATTTCTCGCATCAAAAGAGTTTGTGCTAAAAGCAGCAAGTTCCAACGCTTTACGCTTTCTATAAGCTTTTTCACGCTCTAATGCATTTAATTCTTCTCGCCAAAACATCACTGCACCCTTTCCATCTCAAAGCCAAGCTTGCCATAATCCACATGCAAAAAGCCTGTCGCCTTATGCAAGAAAACAGCTTCAGGTTTTGACTTCAAAACATCTTGCGCCATTACACCGCGATAGCGCTCTGGGTGCCCCTTGTAGTTGTATTCATAGAGTTTATAGCCATTTCTCTGCCCAGCTTCTCTGATGTTTTCTTTTGCTCTGATATCACTAAGCCCAGCAAAAGTACCAAGGATAGTTCCAACATTTCCAACAATCTCCCACGGATTAGGTTTTGGCTGTGGAGTCAATGTCGTCCTTTGTCCTGTTTGCGTTCCATAATTTCCAGCAACAGCCCCACCAGCTGCGAGCAACTTACTTAACTGGTCCCAATCAAGATTGTTCTGCTGCTCCCATTTTTGCCGCTCTTCATCCAATTGCCGTTGATGATTGGCATCAAGTACACTCCCTCCCGTCAACGCATTAAGATTTGCCTGACCTTGACCTTGAAAGAAGTTATTGGCACCCGCCAACTGATTTTGGTTTGCTTGATCAATGAGACCATTGGCATTCATCATATTGTTGACATCTTGGTTATATTGCTGTGATAGAGCTTGTGTTGCTATGCCGCCTAATTCATTAGCCAAAACCCCAGTATGCGCCCCAGAACCATAACGCCCAGCACCTGCCAATGAACTATTAATAGAGCTTGTTGCCTTATTTAATGTGTTTTGAAGCGCTTCATCAAAGTAAGGGTTATTGCCTATTTGTTGCCCTGAAGCCATGTTCTTTAAGTTTTGGCTTGTTGAATTTTGCCCTGTGGCTAATCCATTTAAAGTGTTGTTATCATAGTTATGCGTATTATTGCTAAGCCCATTAATCGCATTCTTTGTTTGATCACTTAAACCCGCAACACGCTGCCCGTCATAAACGGCTTTTCCGCTGCCTTGGTTATAAAAAGTCATGGCATCTTGAGCTGCGTGTTCAAAAATACCTTTTGCCCATGCAGGGGGTTCATTTGTTTGCGTCGTGTTTTGGGTATTCTGGATTGGTTTAGAACTTTTTCCCATATTAAAGCTGCTTTCTATATTCTAAAAGATTAACGAGATATCCATGCGATTTAAGAGATTTTTCCCACCCTCGCCTGCCTATGATGACAAGCTCTTTTGCCCCTTTTTCCTTGTAATAAGCTTCAATCTGAGTGATAAGCTTTGTTAAGGGTGCTCCTCCCTTTCCACCAAGCGTGACAACAACCGCCCTTAATGCTCCAGTGACGAGTTCTTGTAACTGTGTTGTGACATGCGCCATAAAGTTTTCATGCGCATCAACGATAATCCAAAGAACTTTTTCTCCCTTCAAAATATCGTTTAAAATGGTCTCTGTATTATAATCATCAGGGAATTTTTGATTAAAATAAGCTATCGATTTTATGACATTGTCAAAATAGGGCGCCATTTGTTCAGCGCTCCATTTTTCTGTATTATAGATCTTAAAACTCATCTTACGCCCGCGGGTTTCAGCGTTACATCAAAGCCTGTTATATGTGTCCATGGCGTGCCTTCTGGTATTCTCAGACGCAAAGCGTGATAACGCGCCCGTGAGCGGATATTATACATCCCAATATTATAGCCGGCATAACGCTCTTTAGCCCAATTTAATTGGTTCTTGTTATCAATGATAAAAGCCGCCCCAACACTTAAAAAACCTTTTGTTGTATCCGCTTGAACAAAAGCCTCACTCATCAGGTTGATTTGCCTGCCCGTATCCCCCACAATTTGTGAAGCAATAACTGCTTCCATTGGAGGACCCGCAAAAAAACCAAATGTGTTGTCTGGCGTAAAAGCTCCCAAAACAGGCGCACCATTTTGCCACATCTTACTATCAAGAGAAGCTGGTAAATCTTTCAAGCTCTCTTGTACTTCGTCTAAGCCTTCTAATGTATAACCGGCTGCAAAAAGGGGAAATAAGAGAAGGTTTTGCCCCTTAATGACACTCCATATTTGCAAAAGCCAATCATAAACATAAATATGCATCCCTTCAGTGTTATCATTGATAGAAAAATAAACACGAGAATAGACCGGATCAATACATGCTCTCATCTCATCAATGGCAAAATTATTGTAAAGTGTGAAGATGGTTTTATCGACTTTACCAAAGCCTATAGGGAGCATTTCACCAGCACTGTTGATTTGATAAAAACCATCATCAGAGACAAAGAAAGTACAGTCTCCACGGCTTGCAATTGCTGTGCTGCTTTTCGCCCCTATTTTGTCTTTTATTTTTGCAAAACTGAATATAATTTTAGAGCCTGGTACAAAGGTTGCATGATAAATGGCGGAGCGCATGAAAATAAGTGGATTTGTTGATTCCGTAGACCCTTGAACATATTCTCCATCGGGAAAATCTTGATAATCGCAACTTTTCTCCCCAACCGTCCAATGTGTCGCATCATTCAAACCGGACCACTGAACACGGTTTGGCTTATCTGTTAATTGCATCAGGCAAACAAAATCACCCCACACACGCACAAGTCCAGCACGCGGGGGATTACCACTCAAATCACAAAACCTTTCATCCGTTATTAACGAAAGCATTTGTGGTGGGTCATTGCTATTAACAGCAATGATATGATCACCAAAGGAGGCAAAAGACCAAAGTGCAGTCTCATTGGCGTGATATTGTGTGTGAGGTTTGCTAATGTCTTTCCAGCCGCGCGTGCTGTTGTCATATTCATAAAGTTTTGTTGGTGCACCCACAATGATGCGCACACCACCCAATGAGCGCACCGCATAGACCCCCAAAATCACATCCGGAAAAGGATCTGAGACCGGCGCCACAATGGGAAACGGAATATACGAATTTGGTGCAGGTAAAACGTTCACGATCTCATTAGAATAACCACTATTAATAAATGCAACATCTGGTCTATACTCAGCAATAGGAATAAAGGTCATCAGAAATCCGTGTGTTGAATTTTTAACAAATTCTTGCGCCGTGATGTTTCAATTTGAAGCGCATCGAGTTGTTCTTGAAACATGGCAAAAGCTGCCGCTGCCATCTGTGGTTCTTTAATAATATTGGTATAAATTTCATATTTTGCACGCGTTTTGATCAGTTCATAGGCTTCTAAAAACCATATGGACGCTTCTTGTGCACTCTCAATATCTTTTATTCTTACAGGGTCAAGAATAAGCCTGATAGAATAAACGCGCTCTGGTGTTGGATACAAGACAAGCTTTTGTTCAAAATAAGCATAGCGTGTAGGCATGCCATGGCTACAATCATCCTCAAGGCTCTCAATAACAAGCGGATCTACCTGCAAAAGCTTTGCTTTGCTGTGATTATCTTCATAAATATAAGCATCAACAATGCGAACAGCCCCTGTTATAGAGGGATGTGCCTCGGCGCCATAACGGCTTTTGCCCTTTAGAGTGGTAAAAACAACTTCGCGGCTTTCATTGAAATAAAAAGGCAATCGTTCACAAAAGCGAATAGCCGAAAATATCGCCCTTTGCACTTGATCAACATACTCATCTGTTTGATCATCTATTTCATCCTGAATATCGTTTAACATCTGGATAAAATTTTTATCCCAAGGAGCAATGGTCTGTTTGTCTCCAATCGGACCACCTGTCTGTACTATTATTGTCATATCAGCCTCTTCCAAATGTATTGGGGCATCTTGTATAGGAGGGGGACGCAAGCAATAAACGCCCCCTTGCCTTTAACGATTAGTGTAAAACTCAACAATCACCTCAGCATCACCTTTGGTGCTTTTCTTGTCTCGTGTCATGTAAATCGTACTTTCAGCTTCTAATGGAACATCTCGTTCCTCCATAGGAAGGTACAAATTGCCATCGGTAGATTGCCGAAGCCCTACATCTCCATAATCATTACCATGAGGCTCTTTTCCAAATGTAGCTGTTACATCTTCAAAATCCTCCATGGTATAAGCTGTAATACTTTTTATAAAAGCCCCTCGGGGTAGAACGCCAATTTTTGTTATCAACCCTTGATCTGTACATTTAATACGCGCCCGTAAAAAACTAACCTGCTGCGTAGAGTTGTTGCGTCCTTGCAAAACAGGTGGCAATCCCTCATCTATTATGCCAACGGTTTCAACAGTCTCAACGGTCTCAACAGGTTCCTGTGTAATTAGCGATTTTTCTGCCATAATTGTCATCCTTTAATAATTAGCTTGCTTCGGCAAAAGAAGGGATAACAATCGTACCAAAGTCTTGTCCCCCTTGATCAGAATGCGGCAAGGTATAGCGTGACTTTTTCATGCCGATAATGGTTTTAGCTGCAACCCCAAATTCACGTTGATAATCAAACAGTTCTTCAACAAGTTTATAGCGTGTTCCCCCTTTCCCATCGCCTCCTGTTGCTCCATTGCCAACGCGCCCATAAGCCATGATAACACTTTGCGCACCAAGCAACACAGCACGACGAACAGAGAGAACAGGCTCTTGTGTCTTTGAATTGATACCATTGGGGACATGTTCAGCTTCACGTAAGATAACTCCATTATACATCCCCAGAGAGCCATCAAAAATTGGGTTCTTAGCTCCAGAGCCATCATAAGCTGCCTTGGTAATGTCTAACCATTGCCCGCTCTTTGTATTGGTACGCAATTGAGTTACCTGTGTTGGGTGGAGATACATCACATATGCCGATTTTCCATCAACACGAACCGGACGCAAACGTGGATTAGCAAGTTTTGCGCGTTCAACAGCCTGATCTATAAGATCTAATGTAAAAACATCGTCTTTTGTAAGTTCTTCATCAGTCTTTTTCTTATTGGCACGAATAATACGCAATTTGCTTGGCTCTAATGGAGCATTAAAACCATAGTGTACGGGTTTAAGGGTTATGGTGCGTCCCTCGAAGTGAATCCATGGTGCTGTATAACCTGCTGCCTGAATGAAGAACATCAAACTTAAGCGATCTGCATACCAATCAACAAGCCCATCTTTTGCTTCTGTTCGTAAATTAAATAAAACACGTTGTTGATCAATGGTGCCTTCATATTTTACGCGTACAGCATGAGAAAGCTCGTTAATACGCACCGTTTCATTCATAAATTGGAGTGCTTCTTCATTGCCTTCCAGCGTTTGTCCCTCGCTAACGCCATCCCCCATAAGTTGGACTCTTAATCCGCTCGTCACAGAGTCACCAGCGGATTTTCCTAGCATATCCAATACTTGAATAATGCTGTTTTTTCCTTTTCCCATCAGCGGTGCAATGGGCAACGCTTTTGAAGTTTCTGTGTTTAGCATCTTAGCCCAAACGCCAACGGCTAATGGGTCATTAAGATTTACCTGTGTTACTGCCATTTCAATCAATGCCTTTCTTGGTTTTAAAACTCGCCTTGCGGCACCCCCAAACGATAACAATCACTTGGTTCTCTCTGTTGCGTCACCACGCACATCTCACGCTCTGCTCATAATTTGTTCAAATTTTTCGGGATTTTTCTCAACCCATACAGCAAATTCGGCTTCCGGCATGGAAAAGAGCGTTCTCACATCCATACCGCCTGTTGGAACTTGCCCGCTGCGCGCTGTAAGTGTTCGCGCTGCTTGAGAACGCTCTTGAAGAGCTCCTACTTCGTCCTTAACGGGCGCGCCACTATAGCCAAAAGCTTTTGCTTTTTGCACCAGCACCTCAATTGGATTTATACCGGCTTTCTGACACTGCTGGCATATTTGGCGCAATTCAGCACCAATTTGTTGTTGCCGTGCCTCTGGGTCTTTCCATTGTGGATAAAGGCTTGCTTGCGCTTGTAAGACACTGTCTGCTCTTTCATAGAGATAGTCCGTGATACTGTCTAAATCTGGATATTTATCTTGTACTTGCGCTTTAGCTTCCTCGAAATAATCCCCCAACTTTTGGCGTTCATATTCCTCTTGACTCATGCGCTCTTGGCTCTCTCTCATATGAGAAAACTCATCAAGCAATTTCTGTTGTTCTTGTACCTTATGACTAAGCCATGCAAAATGTGCTTTTGGGTCGTCTTCTAGGGAGGGAATATTTTCCTCACGGCGGCGCGTAATTTCTTCCTGCATTGCGGCATATTTTTGCGCAAGTTCAATAGCCAATTCACGCGCTTCAATGGCGCTTTGTTCTGCCTTTTGTCGTGCTTGCCGCTCTTGCTCTAGTTTATCAGATTCTATTACATCAGAATTTGGCTGCTCTTGAAGTGGTTCTACAGCTGGCTGTTCAGAACTTTCCTCTGCATCAAAAACTTCCTCAACTTGTTCTGGCTCGACCAACTCAACAGCATTATCACTGGCAAAATGTTCATCATAGATTGCTTGTTCTTCAGGCGTAAACTCTTCTTCCATATTCTGTCCCTTCAATGTGCTATTATATTTTTTGTCAAAACTCGATAGTGTTCCAACTGTGTCTGTAAAGCTTTGCGTTCTAAATCACGCTGCGCTATCTCATTTTTTGCCTGTTGAAGTTCGAGCTGCATGCGCGCTTGTTCTTGTTTCAAGAAAAGTTCGATATTTTTCTGCTGCAATGCCGCTTGTTTCTGCTGCGCATCAAGTTGATAGAGTGTGCTCTTTGCTTGCGCTTCTTGCTGTAAAACAGCAATCTTTGCTTGTTGCTCTGGAGTTAATTGCGCCCCTTGGCTTTGTTGCATCATCTGCTGTTGTTCTTGTTGTGCCTGCTGTGCTTTTGCCGTTAAATTTGCTACCAATGTTGCCGGTAGTGGGGAAAGCTTTAAAAGATCTGGAATCATCTCCGGTGTTAAGAACCCACCAAGCAATGGCAACATCTGCGTAATTGTCGCAAAAGTTTTCTCTTTTTCATTGGGGCTTGTCGGTGAATCATCAACAATAATGTCATACTCAAGCGTCGTAACAGCTTCACGCGTCAACGGCACATATTGGGCATTCTCTTGTCCAGAAATACGTACCAGACGCCCATCAGAGAGATAATTCTGGATAAGATAAAGGATAATCTTTCCCTGCCTACACCGATAAAGCTTGAGATTATCAAACAGCCCCGCAAGCAAATTAAGCGTTGATTGCCGGCGTGTATTTTCCAGCACATTGGCTTGGTTGACCTCCCGTGTTCCGATAAACTCAGCCGATAACCCTGTTACATGCGTTATCGCTTCACGCGATTCATTAAACAGCTGGAAAAATCCATTGGGAAATTGTGCACTTGGCTTTGGTTGAATTTTCCCTCCTGTAAGCGCGCCATTTTTAACCCAAGTAATCGTATCCGTTCGCGCCCAGCTTTCCATGGCTTGGCGATCATCATCGAAAGCGCCTCGTTCTGCCATCAAGCCGCCCTTAGACTGGCTATTAAGGATATACATCACTTGGCTAAAATATTTATTCGACCATTTTTGTGGATCTTTTGCGGGGCGAACAATCCCGTAAAACTGGTTTTTAAGCTTATCCAGCGTGCCCGTGATACACTCCCACCCAAGTTGCCCATCAGGTGCTAATGGCTTATCGGGCTTTGCTAAAAGACGTCGTCCCAGAAAAGCGCGTCTCACCACTTTTTTATTAAAACACACCCCTTGTAATTGTGGCATTACCCTTTGAAGCTGTTCAAACTCCTGTTTGCTATAGTTGCGCATCTGGCCGGTTTGAAGATCAGGCGCCTTGTAAGTGGTCTCATATTCAAACCAACGGCATTCAACCAGCGTAACATAGCGTTTCCCAGAATACGGATCTGAGAGAGAAGTCGCATTGGAGTCATCTTGATACGCATCAAGCGACACATGAGAATCCTCAGAAGCGGTTGTACTATCGATAGCCCAATCGGCGTTAAGATCTTCAACAGCAACATCAGGAAAAAGACTTTTAGCATCCTCAACGGATTTGCGATCAACATACCACATACGCTGTGCGTCAATGAGATTTGGTCTTACAGCATTAGCATCCCAAACCATTTTTAAGGGATCTAAACGTTGAACAGCAGGTATCCCTTCGGGATCTGTATCATAATCAAGCCGCGTATCTGTCCAGCCCATACCGCAAATAACCATATCCTGAAAAGCATCGGAATCGGCATATTCCGCCTCCGCCTCATCACGAAACCATTCTGCTGCTCCAGTAAGCAATTCATTGGGTATTGCTGCTCCCATTTGCCGTGGTTGAAACTGTACTTCGCGCTTATTATTACGCTCCGCCCCAACAATAGCATTCACAAGGGGTGCAATGCGGTTAAAAGTCATGACAGGACGGCGTTGCTCTTTTAAAACCGCAAGATCTTCCTCTGCCCATTGACGACCATTATAAAAATCAAAATCTTCACGCGCCTGTTCACGCCATTCATTGACACGTTCAACATCTTCTGCGTACCAAGACTTTAAACGCTTATAGAGTTCATATTCATCAAGGATTGTCGTTTTTTGAAAGTCTTGATCTAGAATGCCATCCATGATGCCGCTTCTCTTTCCATAGTGCAATAACGCTCTTGCTTGGGTTTGACATGGGGGGCTTCATAGACAATGCACATTAAACCAAAGGCATCCGCCCCATGGCTCGACCAATCATGCTCTGCACCCAAACCAATGCCGCGCTTCTCATCCCATTTCTCATGATACCAATTCAGTGCTTTGCGCCCTGCTACCGTCATCTCTTCATTAAACCAAACAGACGGCAAAATACGACGCACCGCCTCTATACGCATCTTAACCGCCCCTGCCCCTTGATTAGGGATCACTTGCGTTTCAAAACCCGCATCATTTAAAGCACTCTCAAAACTCACATTGTGCACACGGTCTCTCGTCGCACCGTCATGGGGGAGAACCATCAACGCCTTCTCATAACCGTTTTGACGCAACCAACCGATATGCTCCGATAAAGGCTGCCCCTGTGCTTCGTAATAATTAAGCACTCTGATCTCTCTACCAACAAATTGCGCTATCCATATCGCTGTTGCATCTGCCTTGGCGCCCGTACCCCCAATGTCCCAAAAAGCACGTATTTGCATCAAGGGGTCACGAGCAACACGCCCTATCCGCCCCTCCTGCTCGGCTGCCAACATTTCCTTTTGATAATAAGCGCCTTGAACCGCTTTCAGATAATCCCCTTCCCAGATATGCTTATAGGTCTCGGGGCGGTTTCTCAGATCATCAAGTCGTGCTTCATTCAAGATCTTGGGAAACTTCGGATTGTCTGACCAGTTGATCTCAACACGTTTGATTGCCTCATTGTCTGAAAAGCGAAACCGCTTCTCAACGGGGGCATTCTCTCGCAACGGGTTCCATGTCACCCATAACTCTGCCCGCCATCCCTCTCCTTCTTCACGCAAAGTCGGTATAAGCGTCTGCCAAGCCGTCTCTGTAACGGGCTCTGCCTCATCAACCCAACAAAGCAAAATACGCCCCATAGACTTGATACTTGCAATATTCCGGTCCAGACCAGAAAACTGAAAGGCTATACGACCATCTATCGATTTAATCGACGACTCCCCAACCTTGTAATAGTCCTTTAAAAAGTCATGCGCTTCAATGGCGCGTTTAATCTCCTCCAATGAACTTTCTGCTAGCGAGTTTTGAAACTGACGTGCACAAAGTATAGTGCCTGATATCCCTCTCCTACCAAATTGATAGCCTTTTAAAGCAGCCATCAAGGCAAATGATCTTGTCTTCCCAGATCCTCTCCCTCCCCAAGCCGCACGCACCAAAGCCTTATCTGTAAAAATCGGTATAAGCTTTGGAACAATATTAATCTGTCGTGTTGTCATGAACTAAAGGCGCGATTTCCACACGCGTTATCATCTTAATGACTCCCCCATCTTCCCCTGTCACTTGAAGAGGCAAAATCTTCCCCAACAATGCCAAATAAGCAGCGGGGCATTTGATTGCCTGTTTTTCAAGATAAGAGATCAAACCATCATCACCATATCTCTTACCAGCGCGCTCTGCTGCCTTAAGCACTGCTTCTTTCAAAATACGTGTCGTTTTATTTGGCACACCTTTTACCCGCCCTTGACCTGCCTTTGGGGGCGTTCTTTTTGCAAGTTTTTCAGTGGTTTTCATGTGTGTTTCTTTTTGTAAACAAGACAATAAAAAACCCCGCAAAAGCAGGGCTCTGAACAATCATATAAACTTATAAGAAAGGTTATACCTTTACCGTAATTCTAGACACAATTCGACTAGTACAGCAATGCCATAAAACACTATTTTTCATATCCTGTCAACAAAAAAAATCACTATATTGTGTATTTTTTATTTTTTTCACCTAAATCTAGTATCTTTAGCACCCAATAACTCACAATTGTATCCTCTAAACGAATCAATTATACGGAAGCACTAAATTATTGATTAGCAAAAAGTGGGGGGAATAATGGAAATAATTATAGTCATAGGAGGAATATTAATAGCAGCAAATATGATCTACCACATTTCGAAGGTAGGAGAGAAAGGTTGGAATGTAGGATTCGAAAATACGATTTTATTAATCATAATAATCGATGTGTTTTTATATTTTGAATTCTCAGTGAACATATTACTAATAATAGCAACTTTACTGTCTTTTAGGAGCTATTTAAGAATAAATGACTATGAAGAACAATTCGAGTTACTTCAGGAACAGAAAAATCGAGAAATAGAAATATACAAAGAACAAATTACGAAATGGGATAAAAGTCTTTTAAAAAAAACTCGAAAAATATCGCAAAAATGGATTAGGCAATGGAATAAAGAAATTAAACAGTGGGAAAAGGATATACTAAGAATAAAAGATCCCATAATGATAGGTGAAGATTATGAACATCACCATCCCATCATAAAAGAGATCTGTACTCAAGGATATAAAGAAATACCGTTTCTCTATAAGAAAGCTTTGGAAACAGAACCTTCTGCTGAGCATTGCGAAAAAATCAATGTATTCAAGAAACACATAGCTTTTAAGAAAAGCTATCTAAAAACAATGCGACTCATGAAAAAAAACGGGATAGTTGTTGAAAAAATCGTAGATCCCCTTACAGAAAAAACATGTCATAAACCTACAATGTTTTTGTTGCATTGGTGGTTATATGTGGTTGATGATATGATCATAGCCGAGTACGAAAAACAAGCGTTACATGGGTTTTATAAAAATGATAAATCGCTTGACATCTACTGGGATGAAATGTCTAAAAATACAGAATACGAAGAGATAGAAGAAATACTGAAATCATGGCATTTGCCTCCTAAGTATGAATGCCTAGTAGGGATAAAAAAATATTTACTGACATTGTTGTATGACATTTCGGATGACTATAGAATAGCAAGAGAAATTTTTATTCATTATAAGCGTCTTCTTGAAACTGTTACAGAAGGATATATTTCTTTAGATGAAGACCGTTATACCGAAGAGGTAAAATGGAAGGTAAATGAGTGTAAAGAGAAAGATAAAGAACTCATAAATGAAAAAGATAATTATAATCTATACATTTCTGAAAATATTCCAACATTTGAGAAAACTTATAAATTAGGAACAATAGAACAAATTAAATCAGCAAGTAAAAAATGCTATAATAGATTTATCTATTGGGATATGCTCGTAAATATAATAAATTCAAGAGAGAAACTACAAATTATCTTCGGTGAAGAAAAGGTGAATGCACTGAAAAAAGCTATAAAGGAAGAATACAAACAATTTCATATCGAAAAGCAGGAGACAATTTTCGAAAATAAAGATTTTCATTACAACAAATCCTACGAGCATTTGGTAGAATATTTGTTATAAACCAATACGATTATGCGCTTTTGTGAAAAATATTTGTCCAGACTTTGCTTCAGTTTTCTAACACCTAATCGTCCAAGCCAAGCTCTTTCCTCACCTCTTCAGAGCTATAAAAAGTACCCTCTCCCCTTCGAACGCGCTCTCTTACTTGTGAAGCTAAATAATAATCCTCTGCTTCCTCTATTCCATGTTCAATAATCTCGCGTAAATAAAAAGACTTTGTACGTCCTGTCTTAGCAGCTAAATTATTCAAACGTGTTTCGAGATCACTTGGCAATCGAATAGATATCGTCATAACACAATCCTCATATTTGTATTCACTGTAATACAAATACAACGAATTGTACAGAAAAACGTTTCGCGTCATAGCGAAAGAAACAACATACAACATTTACCATTTAGTTTTTCTGTCAAAATATTTATGAAGCGCGTTAAGAGCGACCCGCAATGAATTCACAAGATGTGGTAATGTTTGGTCTTCGACAACAATATATTGTATTGCTGCATAAAGATTATACTGTCTATAGAGATGTTGTGTTTCTTTTATCGCCTCTTGCATATTAGAAAACTGTTCTGTTGCAAATTCAACCCATTTTTCTCTTGCTTTGTCATCAGAAGATGATGGTATTTCGTCATAAACAGCGCTTGGTAAACCTTTTGCACACAAATAGTCATTTTTCACTTCAAGATATTTTTGCGCAGCATCATACTGGTCTTGAGTAAGCATGCCTTGCAAACACAGCCGCCCAACATAAGTACCAGCAAGCGGATTTTTAGCCTCTTCAATAGTCAAACCAAAGCGTTTAGCACGCATTTCAATTGCCAATTGATTAACAGGATCTTGACGTACTTTCACTTGTGAAATGTAAGCATCTTTCTTCTTCATACATCCCCTAATCTGTGGGAGCCCACATGTTTCTCTTTGTTATATTTTATCAATCAAAATGGTATGCTGTCATTAAGAGATGCACTATGATCAGCGGCACCTGAAGCGATAGCATAATTTTGAGAAGTAATAGATGAAGGGGCAGATTGATCTTTCTTTACATCAAGCAAATACAACTCGCCTTTGAATTGTGGTAAAATAATCTCTGTTGTGTAACGGTCATGCCCATTTTTATCTTGCCATTTGCGTGTCTGTAATTTGCCTTCTACGTAAACCTTTGAACCTTTGTTGAGATATTGAAGTGCAATTTTTGCCAAATGTGGATTGAAAACCACAATGGAGTGCCATTCCGTTTTCTCTACTTTTTGATGAGTATTTTTATCCGTATAGCTTTCAGAAGTTGCTATACTAAAATTGACTATTTCTGCTCCAGAATTCATTGTTTTGCTTTCGGGATCAGCACCTAAACGCCCGATTAACATCACTTTATTTAGCATGTTTTTTTACCTTAAACTTGTATTTTAATACATACAAAATCCTAGCATGATTTGCATATTTTTTCAATTATTTCAAAAGGATATTGTTGTTTTTTAACATATAAAATTATGTTTTAGATGACTGATTCTTGATAATGACTGATCACAAAACATTCTGCAGTAAATTAATAACTTTTTGAAAAGAATCAGCAATGGTACCTACTTCTTTAGTAGCATTACCAATTTTTAGAATTCTTTCTTTCCAGTTTTTACCAAGTCCCTTAACTTGATTCATTGTAATTTTCTGTAAAACAGGTTCAATGGATCTCAGCCATTCGTCACTTCTTTTGTCTAGTTGAGAAATTTTACTACATAGAATTTTAGGATCATCACAATCAGATGCTTCATTGCGGACAATAAACAAATTATCTACATGAGTATCTTCAATCAAATAAGGAGAATGAGTAGAATAAATCACGCTATTCTTGTCAAAAGATGATAATTTCTGTAAGGATTGTAATATTTTTTCTTGGGGGTGGATATGTAGATTGCTCGCTGGTTCATCCAATAAGAAAATTATTCCATTTTTGCTCCTATTGGTACGGATATCTGTAAGTACTTTAAAACAAAAGAACCAACGACATCCTTTGCTTCTTTCATGTAAAGAAAAAGTACGGTCCTTGGCTTTGACCTTTAAACAAAAATCTACAAAGTAAGAATGAGATTCTATCGCTTTTTCTATGCTAAATCTATCAAATACAGTTTTTCCTCCCGTAATGTCTTCCCAATCTTTGGTAACAACAGTGTTAAGATAATCATTTATAGAAGATAGACGTTGATCGACGGCATCTTTATCATTACAATCAACGATATCACGTTGAAAGCTAATATCAAGTTTTGGTTCTTTACTAGAGCGTTTTTTACGACTGCCAACCAATAAATCATTAAAAATATCATGCCATAAAAGATTCTTTTTATCGCTTAGCGAACTATCTTCTTTTAATTCTTTATAGCAATATGGAGCTTCACTTTTTAAAAATCTAATCTTATCAGGTACATCAAACATAAAATCATCATAATAGACGATTTCAGGAATGTGGTCCTTTAGGTAATTTAAAAGAGCTGTTGCTGTTTCATCTCCACAATTCTTACCGTTGATCTTTATATATTTTTCTGTGCAAATACTATTAGCGAATGAATATACAAAAGATAAATGGAGTGTCTGTTTTTTTTCAAGTAAATCATCTTTGATTTTTTTAAGTGTTTTAATCTTAGCTAATTTTTCAATCTCTGTTTCATCCAATAAAATTGTGGTAGATAAAACAATATCTTCATCAAAAAAAGCTGTTTTAGGACGTATAGAAGCAAAATCTTCGACTGTTAATTGTTTCCCTAAACATAGCTGTGACAAGAGATGAATACCTTGCAAAGTTGTTGTTTTTCCTGATTCATTATTTCCCACCAAAATAAAAGGAAAACTTCTATCTCCTCCTGAGAAATCTATTTTTAGAGGCTCTCCTATTCCTTTAAAATTTTCTAATTCAAATGATGTAAATATCATGATAGTCTCCGGTGGTATCCTAAAAATAACGCCTTATAACATATAAAATAGGAATGTTTTTATCGTGTTGCAAAATGATCACCACTTTTCACTAGTTTGCTGTGAACCAAAGCGTTTCATTATCCCACCAATGCCATTTAAAGTTTCTTCAAGCTCTTGCTTGTGAACAAGCGTTCAAGGCATTGATTTATAATCATAATCTAGCGTTATTCATATTGAATGAGAACCCTGAATAACGTAAGATTCTCT